>JANOGB010000535.1:0-3510 GCA_031413955.1 Planctomycetota bacterium
CCAGGGGAGCAGGGGAAGAGGAAGCCGGGCTGGAGCCCGGCGTTCCCGGCAGAGGAAGAAGAGACCGGAAAAGACGAGAAGTGCGCCGCTCACTTCAGCTGCCAACAGGTGCTCGCCAGCTCGCCACGGGCTTTGGTACAAGGCGCCCACCGGAGAGCGGCCTTCGTATTCGACGAGAGGATTGAGGAAGGAACGATGAGAGTCCCGCTGCGCGAGCGAACCTTTGGCGAGTTGATTGGGCTGTGCTTCTCGGTCGCCGCCGGGCACTTCGGTGTGCTGTTCCTGCTGGCCTTCCTGATGAGCCTGCCAGGGGCGCTGCTGGGGAGCGTCAGTGCCGAGACGTCCAAGGAACCCGGCCCCCTGTTGGTCGTGATGACCGTACTCTCGCTCCTGGTCTTTGTGCTGACCGCGCCGATCATGCAGGCGGCGACGATCCGGATCGTGGCGGGCAGCTTCACGGGAGAGCCCTCCGCGCTGGGTGCGTGTCTGCGCGTGGCGTTGCGCAAGATGTGGACGTTGATCGGCTACGGGATGGTCACCGGGTTGCTCATGTCCCTGGGGTTCGTGCTGTGCATCGCACCGGGGCTGATGTTCCTGACCTGGTACTACCTGGGTGCGTCGGCCCTGGTGATCGAGGATCTGAGGGTCGGACAGGCGATGGAGCGCAGCAAGACCCTCGGCGATGGGCGGCGCTGGGAGATCCTGGCCTACGTGTTCGTCACGGGCTTCCTCTTCCAGGGACTCATCTTCGCGATGAACGCCGCGGCGGGGTACTTCGTCGGTCCACGGATCGCGCCCTGGGTGAGCTTGCCCTTCAACAGCCTGCTCAGCATGCCAGCCGCCGTGGCGCCCATCGCCTACTACTTCAACCTGCGCGTGGCTCGCGAGGGCTTCGACCTGGAGCGCCTGTCCACGCTGATCCAGGACATCGGTCAGAGGAAGAGCGGACCCACCGCAGTCTGATCCTTGCTCCCGGCCCGCCTGCTCCTTGCGGCCTCGTGGCAGGAAGCCCCTGCCCGTGACGCGCTACCCGACCCCGAAACGTTGCAGCGCGCGCTCGAGGCCGTGTTCGGCCAGCCGGCCTTCCAGCGCGAACTCGAGCGCGCGGACAGCCGCGGCGTGAGCATCTGGCAGGTCCTGCTGCTGCGCCTGCTGCGCCTCTGGGAGCGCCTTCGCGATTGGCTCTCGGAGCTGCACGTGTCCTCGCCGGTCCTCTACTGGTTCCTGTTCGCGGCCCTGGTGGCGCTGCTCTTCGTGCTCCTGGCGCACATCGCCTGGACCTTCCGGCGCGCCTTCGCCGTCGACCTGCCGGCGAGCGACGAGCCGGACACGGCGCACGAGAAGGTGCAGCGCTACCGCGACTTGCGCCAGCAGGCGAACCTGCTGGTCGGACAGGGTGCCTGGCGCGAGGCCGCGCGGCTGCTGCTCCTGGCGCTCCTCGCCCTGATCGAAGAGCGCAAGGTCCTGCACCTCGCGCGCGGCTGGACGAATCGCGAGATCCTCCAGCGCCTGACGCTGCCGCCGGCCGAGAGCGCGGCGCTCGGCGTGTTCCGCGCGCGCGTCGAGGGCGCCTGGTACGGCGGCCACGCGCTCGAGCGCTCGCAGCTCACCGAACTGGAGGCCTGCGTCGATCGTTGCGCGAAGCTCCTGCACGCTCCGAGCGCAGCGGAGGAGCGTCGTTGAGCCCCGTAGCGCGGCTCCAGCCCGGCGTCGTGAACGAAGCGGAGAGCGCGCGCGCACGGCGGCGTACGCAGCTCACCTTGCTGCTGAGGGTGGCCGCGGCGCTCCTCGTCGTGTGGCTGCTCGGGCGGCTGCTGGACGTCGTCTGGCCCGCGAGCCTGTCGAACGCGCCCGGACGCACGAGCTACAGCTACAAGGCGGACGGCTACCGCGGCTCCCTGGAGTTCGCGCGCGCGCTCGGGCACGAGGCCCAGCCCAAGCGCACTTCCTACGGCCAGATGCCGGCGAGCGACGCCGGCGCTCTCGTGATGATCGACCCGCTGCCCGTGGCCGAGCTCGAGCGAACGCACGAGCAGAGGGTCGATCGCAGTCAAGCGCAGGCTCTCGAGCAATGGCTCGCCGCCGGAGGACGCGTCCTCGCCACCACACCAGCGCGAAGCATCCTGCGCGTCTCGGTCTTCGGCGCCGACCTGGAGCTGGAACCGGGAGCCGAGGACAGCTCCAGCCCGGAGACCGTGCTGGACGAGTTCGAGGGCGACGACGAGTTCGAGGGCGACGCCGCGCTCGCCGGCGGCATGCCGAGCACCGAATGGATCGAGGCGCAGGGCGAGCTCGCATGGGAGCCCTCGGTGGGGGGCGCGAGCGAGCGCTGGAGCTTTCCCCTCGGCGCTGGCGCACAACTGGCCGCGCCCTTCCTGGCGTCCGAGCCGGGTGACTTCCACTTTCCCAGCAGAGGAGAAGCGCCGCCGCCGCCCAAGCTGCAGGTCTTCAGCGAGCCCGTGCCGGACTCCTGGGAGATCGTCGCACGCCTCGACGGAAGACCCTTCGTCCTGCTCCAGCACGCGGGCAGTGGGCAGGCGTGGCTGGTGGCGAGCGCCTGGCCCTTCAGCAACCTGGCCCTCGCGCGCCACGGCACGGAGCGCTTCGTCGCGCGCCTGCTCGCAGAAGTGAGCGAGAGCGACGGGCGGGTGCTGTACTTCGACGAGTTCGGCCACGGTCTGTGGGAGCGCGGCGGCTGGCTCTTCTGGCTGAAAAAAGACGTGCTGCTCTATCCCGCCCTCGGCCTCGGCGTGCTGGCGCTGCTCTTGCTGTGGCGCGGCTCCCAGCGCTTCGGCGCGCCCGTCGCCGACCCCGAGCCGGCCCGGCGTGCGAAGGAAGAGTTCGTGCTCGGGCTAGCCGACGTCGCGCTGCGCGCCGGCCGACATCGCGCCGCGGCGCGGTCGCTGCTGGCGACCTATCAGGCACGCCTCACCGAGCACGGCCTGGATGCAGCCTCCGAGCCGGGTTGGGCACGCCTCGATCCGTCGAGGAAGCGCGCCGGAGATTCGCCGTCGCACTTCGGCCTCGGCGAGCTGCAAGCCCTGGCGCGCGAGGCCGATGCGCTGTACCAACACCAGCTCGCGGCCGCAGGCGTGGCGCGCGGCCGCTCCGTTCCCGCGGCCGAACCGGTCTCGCGCGCAGCACGCGTTCCCTCACGCTGATCCAGCTCCCTCTTCCGCTACCGTCATCCCATGGGCCACGTCGCCGAACTGCACACCGCTCTCAGCACCCAGGCCGCGCGCCTCGTCGTCGGCCAGGCCGAGCCCCTGCGCCTGATCCTGATCGCGCTCACCTGCGAGGGCCACATCCTGCTCGAGGGCGTGCCGGGACTAGCGAAGACGACGCTTGCACGCTGCGTGGCGCTCAGCCTCGGGCTCGGCTCGCGGCGCGTGCAGTTCACACCGGACCTGATGCCCTCCGACATCCTGGGCACGCAGGTGTTCAGCTTCCAGGAGGGGAATTTTCGCCTGGTGGAGGGCCCGGTGTTCACCAACATCCTGATCGCCGACG
>JANOGB010000536.1:0-14120 GCA_031413955.1 Planctomycetota bacterium
TCCTGCATGGCGTGAGCCTCCGTTTGGTTGCCGTCTTCACACCGACATTCCTACGCGAGGTCTCACGCCATGCCAACGTTTGGTTCCGGCCGCAGGCCGGGCTGGTCTTCTATTCCGGAGAGTCGTCGCCTGGCGCGAGGACTAGCGGAAAGGAAGAGAGCGCACCGCGGAGTCGCGGAGGGCGCGGAGGAATGAGGTCAAAAAAGGATGGGCCTGCGGGGCTTCGGCTCTCCGAAAGTCGACGATCCGGAGGCCCATTCTTCGTCTGCGCGAGGCTCCGCGCCCTCCGTGCCTCCGCGGTGCGTTTGGTTCCGGCCACAGTTCCGAACTTGCGCCGACCCGGCCTCTTTTCGTGGTGCAGAATTGAGGATGACCCCCCTTCCTCCTGCTCGGCCGTGATCCTCCGAAAAACCTTCCTGCACCGTTCCTGTCTCGTCCTGGTCCTGGTGAGCGCGGCCTCCGCCCAGCTCGGCACGGTCGTGCGGCACAAGAAAATCAGCGAGGTCTCGGGGCTGTTCCCCGGCGGTCTCGAGCCGAACGACCAGATGGGCCGGGCCGTGATCTCGGCCGGCGACATCGATGGCGACGGGAACGCGGACCTGGTCTCGGGCGCCATCGGCGACGACGACGGCGGCACGCTGGGCCTCGACAGCGATACCGGCGCCCTGTGGGTGCACTTCCTGAACGCCAACGGGGGCTTGCTCCGCAACCAGAAGATCAGCATGACCACCGGCGGCCTGGTGGCCGACCTGGACAACCGCGATCAGCTCGGCCGCGCGCTGGAGCAGCTGGGTGACTTCGACGGCGACGGCGTGCCCGACATCGCCGCGGGTGCCTGCCGCGACGACGACGGCGGCGTGAACCGTGGCGCGATCTACCTCCTCTTCCTGAAGCGCGACGGCACGGTCAAGAGCCAGGCGAAGATCAGCGCCACGCAGGGCAACTTCCAGGGCGCGCTCGAAGACCTGGACGAGTTCGGACGCGCGCTCGCGAACCTGGGCGACCTGGACGGGAACGGCGTGATCGACCTGGCCGTGGGCGCGATCGGCGACGACGACGGCGGTGCAGACCAGAAGGGCGCCGCCTGGATCCTGTTCCTGAACGCGGACGGCAGCGTCCTGCGCGAGCAGAAGATCAGCATGGCCCAGGGCGGATTCCGGGGCGCACTCGGCGGCGGCGATCTGTTCGGCTTCGCGCTGGCGAACCTGGGCGATGTCGACGGCGACGGCGTGACCGATCTCGCGGTCGGCACGCCCAAGGACGACGACGGCGGCGTGCGCAAGGGTGCGGTGTGGCTCCTGTTCCTCTACGCCGACGGCACCGTCAAGGGGCACAAGAAGATCAGCGACGTCGGTGGGCTCTACGGCCTGCAGCCCGGCAACGAGTTCGGCTCGGGCATCGCGGGCCTGGGCGACCTGGACGGCGACGGGATCCCCGACATGGCCGTGGGCGCGCCGCTCGACGACGGCGCGCTGCACGACCAGGGCACGGTGTGGATCAACTTCCTGAACGCCGACGGCAGCGTGAAGTCGAAGCAGAAGATCAACGACATCTCCGGGAACTTCCAGGGCGGCCTGGCCGACGACGACTGGTTCGGCATGGCGCTCGGCACGCTGCGCGACCTGGATGGCGACGGCCGGCTCGAGCTGGTCGTCGGAGCGCGCTACGACGACGACGGTGGCGTCAACACCGGTTCGCTCTGGATCCTCTTCCTCGACGGCGTTCTCAACGTGCCCCCGACGCCCGCCTTCACGCCCCTGCCCGCGGCCGGCGTCGCCCCGTTCGAGGTGCAGTTCGTCAACCGCAGTTCGGCCGGTGCCGACCTCTGGGACTGGGACTTCGGCGACGGCACGAGCTCGACGCAGCGCACACCGAAGCACACCTACACGACACCCGGGAGCTACACCGTGACGCTCACGGTCAGCGGTCCCGGCGGCAGCGCCACGCTCGTGGTGCCCGACGCGGTGCTGACGAAACACGCGGCCCGGGCGACCCTGCGCAACGGCAGCGGTGTCAACCGCGTCGCCTTCCAGAGCACGAGCCTGCCCGTGCTCGGCACGAACTGGACCAGCGAAGTCGATGCCGCTCCGCACCCCGGCGCGGGCTTGACGGTGCTCTACGCGACCAGCTTGCCCCAGCAGGAAATCTTCCTGCGCGGGCGCGAGCTCCTGATCCTCTTGCCCGGCCAGGGCGCGCAGAAACACTTCATTCGCTCGGTGCCATCCGGCGGCGGCATGGCGCAGCACAGCCTGGCGCTGCCGAACGATCTGGCCCTGCTCGGAATGAACTCTTCCGTGCAGGCCTTCGTGCTCGGCGGCGGAGCGCTCGAGTTCTGCAACGCGATCGATCTCGTGTTCGGTTACTGACGCACCCCACGTCCCCTCCCCATTCCCGGAGTCCCCGCTTGAGCCGAGCCCTCGGACCGGAGCCGAATGGCTTCGCCCGCGCCGCGTGCGCGCTGGCGTTGCTCTGCGCCGGCTCCTCCGTCGCCGCGGCGCAGTTCGGCACGATCCAGCGCGAGCAGAAGCTCTCCTCCCGGACCGGCGGCTTCACGGGGGCCATCAGCAACGACTACCGCTTCGGCGTCAGCGTGGCCGAACTCGGCGACTTCGACGGCGACGGCATCCGTGACCTGGCCGTGGGCAGCCACCGCGCGAACATCGCCGGCATCGAGCGCGGCGCCATCTGGCTGCTCTACATGAACGCGAACGGAACGGTGCGCGAGCACCGCCAGATCAGCGCGCTGGAGGGCGGCCTCGTCGGCCCGCTGGAAGACAACGACCGCTTCGGGATCTCCTTGTGTTCCCTGGGCGACCTGGATCTCGACGGCACGACCGACCTGGCCGTGGGCGCTTACCGCGACGACGACGGCGGCACGGACTTCGGCTGTGTGTACGTGCTGTTCCTGACGCCGGAAGGGACCGTCAAGACCCAGCAGAAGATCAGCGCCCTGGAGGGCGGCTTCGGCGGGACCCTGGGGATGGAGGACTCCTTCGGCTGGTCGGTCGAGAACATCGGCGACCTGGACGACGACGGCGTGATCGACCTGGCGGTGGGGGCGACGCGCGACGACGGCGGCGACCTCGACCCGACCAAGGACTATGGCGCGCTCTATGTGCTCTTCCTGAACGAGGACGGCACGGTCAAGGCTCACAGTCGCATCGGCCTGGAGTCGAGCGGAATCGGAGCCCTGCTCCGCCCGCGCGACCGCTTCGGAGCCGATGTGGTCCTGCTCCAGGATGCCGATGGCGACGGCGTGAGGACGTCGCGGTCGGCGCATTCGGCGAGGACCCGATGAAGTACGGACGGGTCTTCGTCCTGCATCTGCTACCCGACGGCAGCGTCAAGAGCTACCAGGAGATCGGCCGCAACGTGGGCGGCTTCAGCGGGCTGCTCGGGCGCAGCGATCGCTTCGGGACTTCGTTGGCGGCCGACGACTTCGACGGTGACGGGCTCATCGACCTGGTGATCGGCGCGGTCGGCGACGACGACGGTGGCGCCGACGCGGGTGCGGTCTGGGTGTGCCTGCTCGACGCGCTCGGGCGCGTGAAGAGCTTCGAGAAGATCAGCCCCGACTTCGGCGGCTTCGGCGGCCTCCTGCACCCGGGCGACAACTTCGGCGTCTCCTGCGCCACGCTCGGCGACCTGGACCGCGATGGCGCGGTCGACCTGGCGGTGGGCGCCTACCAGGACGACACGGGCGGCCTCGATCGCGGTGCGGCCTGGGTGCTGTTCCGCGCGGGCACCGGCCTGCCCGTGGCCGACTTCGTCTCCACCCCGCCCACGGGCCTGACGCCCCTGACCGTGAGCTTCACGGATCGCTCCTCGGGCTCGATCAGCAGCTGGCACTGGAACTTCGACGACGGCTTCAAGTCGAACGAGGTGAGCCCGGTGCACGTCTTCGAGACGCCCGGGGTCTACGACGTGACGCTCACGGTGCAAGGGCCGCGCGGCAGCGACGCGCTCCACCGCCAGCGCACCGTGGTCGTGAAGGAGCCCGTGCCTCCGCAGGCCGATTTCACGGTCGTGCCCAGCGTCGGGGTCGCGCCGCTCTCCGCGGGCTTCGTCGACCTCTCGATCGGCTCGATCTCCTCCTGGAACTGGGACTTCGGCGACGGCACGAGCTCGACCCTGCGCTATCCCAAGCACGTCTACCAGGAGATCGGCACCTACACGGTCAGCCTGAGGGTCACGGGCCGCTTCGGAGCCAGCGGCCACATCTGGATGGACAGGCAGACCGTGACCGATCTGATCCAGGCCGTCGAGCCGCCGCCCGTGGCCGACTTCGGGGCCGAGCCGACGCGCGGGGAGTTGCCGCTCACGGTGCGCTTCACGGATCGTTCCACGCCCAACGCCACGAGCTTCGAGTGGGACTTCGGCGATGGCACGACCGCGAGCGAGCGCGAGCCGTTGCACACCTACACGACCGTCGGGATCTTCGACGTCACGCTCACCGCGCGCGGACCGAGCGGCAGCCACGCGCTGAGCCGTCCCGATCTGGTCGAGGTCGTGTACCCCTTGACTGCGGCCTTCGAGGTCGTGTCGGCCGGCGGGATCGCGCCCGAAGTCGTGCAGTTCAACGACCGTTCGTTCGGCGGCGCCACGAGCTGGCAGTGGAGCTTCGGAGACGGCGGCTCTTCCACCGCCCAGAACACGAGCCACAACTTCCTGGAGGGTGGCACGTTCGCGGTCCAGTTGACCGTCACGGGTCGGGGCAAGAATCACAGCGTGACCGTCCCGGTCGAGATCGGCGAGCCGCCGCCCGATGCGCGCTTCGCGGCTTCGGGCGTGTCCGGCAGCGTGCCGCTGCGCGTGAGTTTCACCGACCAATCGACCGGCAACATCACGAGCTGGGAGTGGGATTTTGGCGACGGCAAGGGCTCGTTCCGGCAGAACCCCGAGCACGCCTACCTCCTGCCCGGGCTCTACACGGTGCGCTTCCGGGTGCACAGCGCGGGCGGCGTCGACGCCGTCGTGCGCCGCGACCTCATCCGCGTGCAGAATCCGCTGCAGCGCTTCCTGGGCGTGGGTCCGGCGGGCGTGCCCACGACGACGGTACGGCCCAAGACGCCGGGGTTCTGAGCGGTTTTTCGGCGCTCATCCGGCCAGCGCCGCGGCCCAGCACAGCCCGAGCAGCGCGCAGGCGCTGAACGCGCTGGCGAGCTGCAGCCCGCGCCGCTCGACCTGCGCACGCGGCACCGAGCCCAGCAGACCGCCGAGCACGACGCCCCACAGCAGGCCGAAGAGGTGCGCGAGCACGTCCACGTTGTGCAGGGTCTCTTTCCCGCCCACGCCCAGGTAGAGCATCAAGAGCAGCGCGCCACCGATGGGCGCGAAGCGGCGCGCCTCGGGCTCGCGCAGGAGATGGCGCGCGCGCGCCTCCGAGCCGCCCAGCAATCCGACCGCTCCGAAGACCGCGGTGGAAGCGCCGATCGAGAGGTGCTCCGGGGCCTGGATCCAGGCGTTGATCCAGTTGCCGAGCATGCCCGCCAAGACCATCGCGAGCGTGCCCAGTCCGGCGCCGTACGAATGGAACAGGAGATAGCTGAACAGCGCGCCGAAGACGAGGTTCGAGAGCAAGTGCGGCACGTCGGCGTGCAGCGTGAGCGCCGTCGCCGTACGCCCCAGCTCGCCCGCGCGGATCGCCGACGCGAGCGCCGCGCCGGCCGCGCGCCAGTCCTGGCCGCAGGCCGAGTTCCACTGCGCCAACGCGAACGCCACCAGCACGAGCGCGAGCAGCACCGTGCCCGTGCGCGCGAAGGGCGCCGCCGGCGGCAGCACACGCGGCAGGCGGAACCCGCGGTTCTCCTCCTCGTAGCGGCGCAGCTCCTCGAGCGCGCCCGCGGCGCGGTGCTGCTCGACCACCAGCCGGTGCACGCCGGGCTCCTCCAGCTCCAGGAACGGGATCGACTGGCTGGTGAGCACCAGGGCGCGCTCGTGGCAGGCTCGTGCCTGCCGCGAGCGGAAGATCTCTACCAGCTCCGCTACTGGATCACTCCGCAGCCGATGCGGCCGCCGGCATTGCCGGTCGGCTGCGTGACGAGATCGTCCACGGATGCGTGCACGATGACGGCGCGCCCGCGCACCGAATTCACTCCGTCGGCCACGGTCAGGTCGGGCATGAGCAGCACGTGGTGGCCCTCGCCGTGCTCGTCCACCCACAGGTTGCCGAGGTCGCCGGCGTGGTGCTCGGGCGCGTGCGGCGAGCCGTGGTTCTTCGTGGCCGGGTTGAAGTGCCCGCCGGCGGAGCTGCCGTCGTCGGCCGAGCAATCGCCCTTCTCGTGGATGTGCGCCGCGTGCCAGCCGGGCGGCGCGTGGTGGAGCTCGATCTGGACCAGGACGCCGCCCTTCTGCTCGGTGAAGGTGGCCTTGCCGGAGACGGTCGTGCCCGAGCGCGCCTCGATCCTGGCGGAGGCTCGTGCGCCGCCCTCCTTGGCGTGGGAGTGGAGGGAGTCATCGCTGGCGTGGACCCAGAGGCAGGCCGTGCAGAACCAGGAGACGAGCAGGGAGGCCGTGAGGAACGCGATGCGCATGATGGAGTGTGAGATGGGTCAGGTTCAAAGGAGCGCGGGGGAGTGCGCGAGTCTACCCTTCCGCCCCGTGTCTCTCACACGCCCTGGTGCCTCCCCGCTCCTCTCCGTGCTGGGCTTCAGCGCCCTGGCGAGCTTTGCCACCGGCACGGCCACGCTCAGTATCTTCTTCGTCACCGCGCGCGCGCCCTACGAGTTCACGGACGTGCAGCAGTACGCCCTCGGCCTCCTGGTGGGCGCGACGTACACGCTCGGCGCGCTGGCGGCGAGCGCGGTGCGGCGCTGGCTCGCCGCGCGGGGTCTCTCGGCGCGCGTGGTACTGGCCTTGCTCTCGCTGGCGATGGCCGCGCTCTCCTGCATGCCGCTCGCGCTGCGCTCCGACGCGGCCGTGTTCGCGCTACTGGCCCTGTATGCACCCCTGACCGGACTCTTCTGGCCGCTGGTCGAGGGCTACGTCTCGGGTGGGCGGCGTGGGGCGGAGCTGCGTTCGGCCATGGGGCGCTTCAACATGGTGTGGAGCGCCACGCTCCTGCCCTCGTTCCTGTGCATCCCGCCGTTGCTCGAGTATTCGGCAACGGCCGTGTTCGTCGCGGTGGCCCTGACGCACCTCGCGAGCCTGCTGTGCCTGCTCGGCTTCCGGCCGGAACCCGGCGAGCACGGCGACGAGGAGCATCCCGTGCCGCCCGCTTATGGCGAGCTCCTGCGCGTGCACCGCGTGCTGCACGCGACGAGCTACCTCGTGATGTATGCGCTCTCGCCCTACCTGCCGAAGCTCCTCGGCCGTCTCGGGCTCGCCGGCATGAGCGCGAGCGCGCTGGCCGCGACCTGGCTCTTCGCGCGCGTGCTCGGCTTCGCGCTGCTCGAGCGCTGGCACGGCTGGCACGGGCGCTGGTCGGTGGCGGTGGTCGGCGCGCTGTGCGTCCTGTGCGGCTTCGGCGCGACGCTGCTCGCGCCGGGGCTCGAGTCGGGCGCGCTCGCCGTCGTCGCCCTCGCGTTGTTCGTCTTCGGCGCGGGCCTGGCGGCCTTGTACACCGCCGCGCTCTACTACGCCTTCGAGGTCGGCGGCAGCGAGGGCGGCGGCTCGCACGAGGCGCTGATCGGCCTCGGCTATTCCATCGGGCCGTCCTGCGGCCTCGTGGTGTGCGGCCTCGAGCGCGGCGGCGTGCTCGACGCCGCGCGGCGCGACGGCGCGCTGCTGGTCGTGATCACCACGCTCTGTCTCGTGGGCGCGCTGTACGCCTGGCGCACTCGGGGTGCGCGCTCAGCCGGCACGTAGCAGCGCGACGAGCTGCTCGGTCGCTTCGGCGGTCGAGACGCGCTCCTGGTAGCCGAGGTCGCGCTCGAGCGCGCCGATGTCGTAGGAGTGGCTGGTCGCGAGCTGCTGCGCGAGGAAGCGCGTCATGGGAGGCTCGCTCTGGCGGCGCGTGAGGGCCCAGACGAGCTCGGCCAGGGCTCCGCCGGTGTAGGCCAGCGCGCGCGACACGCGCCGCGTCGGCGGCGGGATCCCCGCGCGCGTGAAGAGCTCCGCCAGCCACGACCAGAGCACGACCGGCTGCTTCTGAGCCACGAAGTAGGCTCGGCCGGCGCTCTGCGCGCCCGGCTCGAGCCGCTCGAGCGCGTCGGCGTGGGCCACGGCCGCGTTCTCGAGCCAGGTGAAGCTGATCTCGTTCTGGCCGTCGCCGACGATCGCCAGCTTGCCCGCGCGCGCGCGCGCCACCAGGCGCGGCATCAGGTTCGGATCGCCAGGCCCGAGCACGAGGTGCGGGCGCAGCGCCAGCGTCGCCAGGCGCGCGCCGTTCGCGGCCAGGACCTCGCGCTCCGCCGCGGCCTTCGTGGCCGGGTAGGCCGCCAGGTACCGGCGCGGATAGGGGAGCGATTCGTTCGCGCGCCGGTGATCGTGCCCGTCGAACACCACGCTCGGACTGCTCGTGTACACGAGCTTCTTCACGCCGCTCGCCCGGCAGGCCTCCAGCACGAAGCGCGTGCCCTCGACGTTCGTGCGCTGGAAGTCCGCGCGGGCGCCGTGGAGCCCGGTCAGCGCCGCCGCGTGCACGACCGCCTCCTGGCCCTCGACGGCGCGCTCGACGTGCTCGCGGTTACGCAGGTCGCAGGTCAGCGTGCGCACGCCCTGGGCCGCGAGCTCGCTCGACGGCCGCCGGCTGGCCGAGCTCACCTGGTGCCCGCGCCGTTTCAGCTCGGCCACGATCGCGCGCCCGAGAAAACCGTTGCCGCCCGTGACGAGGACCTTCACGCGCGGCGGACCGATCCGTCGCCGGGGCCGCGACCCGGGGCCAGCGCCGCGACAAGGGCGGCGTGCTCGTAGCAGGTCAGCTCGAACGGGTTCCCGTCCGGATCGGAGAAGTACAGCGACCAGGAGAGCTCGTGGTCCACGACCTCGAGCGCCCGGGCGAGCACGCGCTCGAGGTGCTCCTTCCACGCCAGGAAACCCGCTGCGTCGGCGGCGAGCGCGAGCGTCGCGTGGTTCCGTCCCGGCGGACGCTCGAACAGCGCCAGGTGCAGCGCGCCGCCCGCGTCGGCCAGCGTCAGCGGCCCGCCGTCCGTCGCCCAGCCCTCGAGCTCGGGCACGCGCGCGAGTCCGAGCACGTCCCCGTACCAGCGCTCGGCCGCGGCACGATCGGAGACGTACACGTGAACGTGATCGAGGCGCAGGAGCGCGGGAGCCCGGGTGTCGCGCGGCATCAGCCGCAGATTCTATCCACGGCCCGCGCGCGCTACCCTTCCGCAATGCCTCTGCGCCTGCGCACCGAAGCCGAGCTCGACGCCGCCTTCGCCGCTGAGCACTACCTGCTCTTCAAGCACTCGCCCACCTGCCCGATCTCGGCGGCCGCCTTCGCGGAATACGAGCGCTGGGCCGCCGCGCAACCGGAGTCGCCCACGGGCTGGATCGAGGTCGTCCAGCAGCGCCCCCTCGCGCGCGCCGTGGCCGAGCGTACCGGGATCCGCCACGAGTCCCCGCAGGCGATCCTGCTGGCGCACGGCGAAGCGCGCTGGAACGCCTCCCACGGCGCGATCACGGCGGCGAGCTTGGACGCTGCGGCGACCTGAGCTCCAGCTCGTCCTCCGCCCAGCGCTTCAGCTCTTCGCGGCGGATCTTGGCGTTGTGGCGCACGTCGACGGGGAAGCGCGGGTGGAAGAGGAAGCGCTCGATGGAGCGGGCGCCGGGAGTCGCGGCGAGCTCGCTCGAACGCTGGCGCAGGCGCGGCAGGAGCACGTGCACGCGCTCGGTGCTCTCGACGACCAGCACCGGACGCTCGGCGCCGCGCGGGCCGACGCCGACCAGGGCTGTGCGCGCGACGCCGCGCGTCACGTCGAAGGCGTTCTCGAGCGGCACGGGGTAGAGCACGCCGTGCTCGGTCTCGAGGCGCTGTGACTTGCGGCCCAGGAACCACAGGCGGCCGTCGGAGTCCAGGCGGCCGACGTCGCCCATGCGATGCCAGACTGCGCTGCCGTCGGCGATCTTCGCTCTACGCGTGGCACGCTCGTCGTCGAGGTAGCGGCGCGTGACCACGGGACCCTTCACGCACACCTCGCCGGGTTCGCCGCGCGCGACGCACAGGGAGGGGTCCCAGCGTTCGAGCGGCTCGTCGGTGACGCGGACGAGCGCGAGCTCGACGCCGGGGAGCGCGCGCCCGACGCAGCTCCCGGCGCCCTGCTCGATCGAGTCGCGCAGGGGGGCGAGCTCGGCGCCCGTGATGTCGGTCACGGGCAGGGCCTCGGTCGCGCCGTAGGGCGTGTGGACTTCGCCGCCGGCGGGCAGCAGGGCGCGGAGCTGGAGCACGAGCGACGGCGGGACCGGCGCGCCGGCGATGGTCACGCGGCGCAGGGACGTGAAGCGCTGGCTGTTAGCGCGCGCCCAGGGCACGACGCGCTTCCAGATTGCGGGCGAGCCGAACGTGAACGAGGCGCCGCTCGCCTCGATGGCGCGGTGGATCGCGGCCGGATCGCAGCGGCCCGGGCGCGCGGGGTCGAGCTCGGGGAAGACGCTGGTCAGGCCCAGGGCGTTGTCGAACAGCGCGAAGAGCGGAAAGCAGGCGCAGTCGGTCTCGCCCGGCTCGAGGCCGAAGTGCGCGGCGAGGGTCGCGAGCTGCGCGGCGAAGTTGCCGTGCGTGTACACCACACCCTTGGCCGGACCCGTGCTGCCGGAGGTGAACAGCACGGCCGCGAGCGTGTCGGCCTCGACCGCGACGGGCTCGAAGGAGCGCGGCGGTCGCGACGCGAGCAGGGGCTCGAGTCTGTGCGCGCCGAAGCCGAAGCCGGGACCGACGGATACCGCCAGGCCCACGCTGCGGAACGGTCCAGGGAAGAGCTGGCGCGCGAGGTGCACGCGCGGGACGCCGATCAGCGCGCTCGGCGCCGTGCGCGCGAGGCAGGCGAGCAGCGCGGCGCGGCCCATGCCCGGATCGATCAGCACGGGCAGCGCGCCGAGGCGCAGGAGCGCATGGAACAGCGCGACGAAATCCGGGCCCGGCGGCACGAACAGCGCCGTGCGCTCGCCGCGCACGAGGCCGAGCTCGGCCAGGGCATGGGCGCAAGCGTCGACGCGCTGCTCGAGCTCCGCGAAGGTCAGCGTTCGTGCGTGACGGCCGAAGGTGCGCACGGCGACGCGACCGGGTGCCTCCTCGGCCTGGCGGCGGAGCTCGAGCGAGACGTTGACGGCGCTCATGGCGCGAGCGTGCGCCGCAATTCTTCGACGAAGGCCACGGGCTCGTCCTCGAACAAGTAGTGCCCGGCGTCCTGGAAGCTCACCACCGAGGCACGCGGGAAGCGGCGCTGCCACTCGGCCAGGTAGCGCTCGGTGAAGACCCAGTCGCGCGCTCCCCACAGGAGCTGCACGGGTAGCTCGCGAAACCCCGCCAGCGCGCGCTCGATCGCGTCGAGCTCGGCCCAGGACGGGTGGGCGGGAACGAGCGGAATGTCCTCCACGAAGGCGTGGGTGGCGACACGGTTCTCCCAGGAATCGTAGGGCAGCAGGTAGCCGCGCTTGGCGAGCGGCGTGAGCGGCTTTGCGACCGCCATCCACGTGGCCCCGCGCGCGAACGCGTTCAGCCCGCGCACGGCGAGCTTTCCGAACACCGGCCAGCGGCAGGCCGCGAGCCGCAGCGGCAGCTTGCCGTCGAGCGGGAAGGCAGCGGTGTTGCACAGCACGAGGCGCTCGATCTTTTCCGGGTGCCGGCGCGCGAAGCCGAGCCCGATCGGGCCGCCCCAGTCGTGCAGGACGAGCGTGACCCGCTCCAACCCGAGCGCAAGCAGCAGGCGCTCGAGGTTCTCGACGTGCCCCTCCAGTCGATAGGCGAAGCGCTCCGGCTTGTCCGAGAGTCCGCAGCCGAGGTGGTCGACGGCCACGCAGCGCCGTTCGCTGCGGAGGGCGAGCAGCGCGCGGCGGAACGCGAACGACCAGGTCGGGTTGCCGTGCACGAAGACGAGCGCGCTCGGCTCGCGCGGACCCTCGTCGACGAAGTGCTGCAAGGCGCCGGCCGCGTCCCTGCCAGGCGGGTGCTCGAAAAATCGCGGCGCGAAGGGGAACTCGGCGGCCAGCGGCAAGAGGCGCGCGCGCGCCGCCTTCTCGCGGTCCGTGAGTCGTTCCGAGCGCAGGATCGAGGCAGGCGGGCTCACGAGACGGCCTCGAGCGTGTGGAGCGCGAGTTCCCCGTCTGACGAAGCGAACCAGGGCACGGCGCTGGCACAGGCGACGAGGTGCTCGCCCGCGACCAAGACGCGCACTGCGTGCTCCCGGCCGGCGTGTTCGAGATGGAAGAGCTCGCCCGCACGCCGGCGCAGCGGGCAGCGCGCGAGGTCGGCGAGCCCGACGCCGGCGAGCTTGAGCAGCGCTTCCTTGGCGGTCCACAGCGCGAGCACCGCTGCGCGATCGTCCGCGCCGAGCAGCGCGAGCTCGCCGGACTCGCGAAAGCGCGCGCGCGCGGCTTCCCAGCGCGGGCGGAGGCACCACTCGACGTCGAGCCCGACCGGCGCGGGGGCCACGAGCGCGACCACGAGGCCCGTCGTGTCGGCGAAGCTCGCGTGCCAGCCGTCGACCGGCGCCGGCGCGCCGGCGGCCGTGCGCGGCCAGTCGTCGCAGGGCAGATCGCGCGGGGCTCCGGCGAGCTCGGCGCTCGTGCGCAGGGCGCCAGGCAGCGCGGCGCGCGCGGCGCGGAAGCGTTCTCTACGCGCCAGGCTCGTCGGGAGCGGAACGAGCACGGCGTGCGCGCGCATCATTCGTTCTCCGGGCGCGCGGACTTTTTCACGATGTGCTGGTCGAAGGCGTTGACACCCATGCCGGCGTCGACCACCAGGCCCTGGGCATTGATGCCCGCAGAACGCGGCGAGAGCAGGAACAGCGCGCAGTCGGCCACCTCGCGCGTCTCCAGGCCGCGCTTGCGCAGCGTGAGCTCCTCGGCGTGCAGATAGCTCTCGACGTACCCGGGGATCCCGGCCGCGGCGGCGGTCTTGAGCGGGCCGGCGCACACGGCGTTGACGCGCACCTGGCTGAAGGCGCTGAAGCTCTTGGCCAGGAACACCACGGCCGAGTCCAGCGCGGCCTTGACCGGGGCCATGTAGCCGTAGTTCTCGGCGGCGGTGCGCGTGCTCGAGATCGACATGGCGACCAGCGAGGCCGCGGGTTCGAGCCGCGGACGCAGCGCGTTCGCGAGCGCGACGAAGGAGTAGGCCGAGACGTCGACCGCCTCCAGGAAAGCGCGGCGCGGCGTCTCGTGAAAAGGCTTCCAGCCCTGCGAGTAGTCGGCGTGTGCGATCGAGTGCACGGCGCCGGCCAGCGGCGGATGCTCGGCGAGCGCGACGGCGAGCTCGGCGAGGTGCTCGTCCTTCGTCACGTCGCACACCAGCACGCGGCCGGCGAGGCGCGGCGCGAGCTCGGCCTTGCGCGCCTCCGTGTGGACGCTCCAGACCACGTGGGCACCCGCCTCCTGGAGGCGGGCCCCGACGTGCCAGGCGATGCTCTTCCGGTTGGCCGCGCCGCACACGAGCACGGTCTTGCCGGCGAGTCCCAGCCAGTCGGCGCTCATCGCGCTCCTTCGACGCGCGTCAACACGCAGCGCACTTCCAGGGCCAGCTCGCCGCCGACGGAGGCCTTGGCTTCGAGGAAGAAGGCCGGTCCGACCCGATCCACGAGCTGCACCTCGGTGGAGAGCGTCTCGCCCGGCCGCACCATGCGCCGGAATTTTGCCTTCTCGATTCGGGCGAGCACGGGCATACCGCGCTCGATACGCGCGAGCACGGGCATACCGCGCTCGGCGCCGAAGCTCTGGCCGTGCTCGGACAGCAGCACGGCCGCGGCCTGGAACGCGTGCTCGCACAGGATCACGCCCGGCGTCAGCGGGTTGCCGGGGTAGTGGCCGCGGAAGAAGTCGGCGCTCTCGGGCACGCGCCATTCGGCCGTCGCGCCGGCGACGTCATCGCCGAAGACGACCTGGTCGAGGAACAGGAACGGCTCGCGGTGGGGGAGGCGTTCCTCGATCGCTCCGCGATCGAGGCTCATCCGGGAGCGCCGGGCTCCAGCCCGGCTCTGCTCTTCTTCTCGTTCCTGCTCCGCCCTCATCCGCGCCCCCCGAGCACA
>JANOGB010000537.1:0-3650 GCA_031413955.1 Planctomycetota bacterium
CTGGCTCCGCCGCAGGACCTCGTCCTGGTCGAGCGCACCTTGCTCGTGCGCGCAGCGTTCTTCGACCCCGCTGCTCCGCGCGGACGACGCCTGGTCTGGACCAACGCGCTGGAGTTCGCCCCGGAACGCTGACGGGCCGGATCCGGGAGCGTGGCGCGCAGCGCCGCTACCGTAGTGGACCGTGCGCGCTCTCCGGGCCTCCTGCCTCTCGCTGCTCGCGGCCACGCTGCCCGCGGCGCAGGTGCTGCCCTTCCGCAACTTCAGCACGCGCGAAGGCCTGCCGCACGAGAACGTCGCTGCCCTGTTCGAGGATTCGCGCGGGTTCCTGTGGGTCGGGACCTACGACGGTCTGGCGCGTTTCGATGGAGCGAGCTTCACGAGCTACGGGGCGGCCGATGGGCTCGCGAGCACGGTCTCGTTCGCCATCGCCGAGGACGGGTACGGGGACGTGTGGTTCGGGGTTCACACGGCCGGGGTCGCGCGCTTGCGCCTCGCCAGCGGCGCGGCGGCGCGGCGGCGCGCGAGCAACGCGTGGAGGTCTTCTCGGTCGGCGAGGACCCGTCCGCGAACAACGTCGAGGCTCTCGTCTTCCTGGGGCAGCGTGCCTGGGTCGCGAGCACGGGTGGGCTCCATGCCCTGACCTTCGACGAAGAGCGACGCCCCCGCTTCGAGTCGTGCTGGAAGCCGGATCACCCATGGATGGTGCAGGGCGTCGCGCGCCAGGGAGCGCGGGCCTGGATCCTGTCGGCGCGAGAATGCGTCGAGCTCGAAGGCGAGGAGTTCACGCTCGCACCCGGGCCCGGCACGGACCCCGGCTTCGACGTGCGCGCCGCGCCGGCCGCCGACGGGCGCATGCTCGTCTACTCGACCGCGGGGCTGTTCGAGTTCGCGCCGCCCGCGCGCTTCACGCCGCTCGAGTTCGAGGTGCCGCCCGGGGCGCGCGTGAAGGCGACCGCGATCGGTCCCGACGGGACGCGCTGGGTCGGCACGACCCGCGGCCTCTTCCGCTCGTGCGCGAGCGGATTCGAGCGCCTGGGGCGCGAGGCCGGACTGCCCTCCGAGAGCATCTCCAACGTCCTGCTCGACCGCGCAGGCCACCCGTGGATCGGGACGCACGACGGCGGCCTGAGCGTGCTCGTGGCTTCGTCTCCGGTGAACGTGCTCCATGACGGCGACCCCCTGCGTGTGACGCGCCTGGTGCAGGGGAGGGACGGTCGCCTGATCGCGGCCAGCAACGGGCTCTTCGCGGTCGACGAGCGGGGCCTGGTTCTGCTGCCCGGCTCGACCGAGCCACCGATCGAACGCACGGATGGTTTCCTCCACTGCGACAGCACGGGCGGTTGTGGGTGAGCGCGGCGCCGCACACGATCTACGCGCGCGAGCCCGGCGGGGCGTTCGAGGTGGATTCCGACTGGCCCGACCCCCAGGATCCCGTGCGCGAGCTCTATCTCGATCGCGAGCAGCGCCTGTGGCTCGTCGGCTGGCGCGGCCTCTGGCGCAGGAGCGGAACAGTCCTGGAGGAGATCCGGCTCAATGGCGAACGCCCGCAAGCGCGCGCGATCCTGCAGGATCGGCGCGGCTGGCTGTGGCTCGGACTGCGCCACGGCGGCCTGGCCTGGACGCGCGATCCCGGAGCAAGCGCGCCCGCCTTCGAGCGCCTGCACAGCGCGGACGGTCTGCCGAGCGACACGGTGTGGTCCCTGTGTACGGACCGCGAGGACGATCTGTGGATCGGCACCGGGCGTGGCCTGGCGCACCTCGCGCCCCAAGCTCTGGCAAACACGGCTCTGCCGGCCACTCCGTCGGGCGCGCTCGAGACCTGGACGAGCGCCGACGGTCTCGGTGGAGGAGCCGTGTTCCACGTGCTGTGCTCGGGAGAGGGCGAGGTGTGGGCGGCCACCTCGGGCGGCGTGGTGCGCGTCGATCCGCGCGCGGGCGTGGCGCAGCACACTCCGCCGACGGTGTTCGTGCACGGCTTCCAGGCGGCAGGTGAAGAGCTCGCCGTGCCCGAGGCTGGCACGCGGAGTCTCGCGGGGATCGTGCTCGCGCCAGGCAAGGACGCCGTGATCGTGCGCTTCGGCGGTGTCGACCTGCTGCACGGCGACGAGCTGCGCTTCCAGACGCGTCTCGCGGGCGTGGACTGGAACACACCCAGCCGCGAGCGCAGCCTGCACCTCGCGCGCCTCGAGCCGGGCGACTATCGCCTGGAGGTGCGCTCGGTCGCGAAGGACGGCCAGACGAGCGCGTCGAGCGCTAGCGTGGACTTCCGCCTGCTCGCCCCGCTGTGGCGACGGCAGTGGTTCCTCGCCCTCGCGGCCCTGGCGCTCGCGCTCGCCGGCTGGGGCCTGCACCGCGCACGCCTCGGACGCGTGCTGGGTTTGCAGCGCGTGCGCGCGCAGATCGCCGGCGACCTGCACGACGAGGTCGGCTCCGGCCTGGCGCAGATCTCGATCCTGTCCGAGGTCGCCCGGCGCGCGGCCGGTCCGGAGGTGGCCGAGCGGCTGGGCGAGGTGGCCGAGCTGGCGCGCGCGACGCGCGCCTCGATGAGCGACCTCGTGTGGGCCATCCATCCCGAGAAGGACCGGCTGGGCGACCTGGTGGTGCGCATGCAAGGCGCGACCGCACAGATGTTCGAGCCGGCGGGCGTCGAGCTCGCGTTCCGGGCGCCGAGCGAGGCCGAGCTCGCGCGCGTGGCCCTCGGCCCCGAGACGCGGCGACAGCTGCTCCTGTTCTTCAAGGAGGCGCTCACCAACGCCGCGCGCCACGCGCACGCGGAGCGGGTGACCGTCGCGTTGTCGCTGCAGGACAGCGAGCTCCGGCTCGCGATCGAGGACGACGGCCGCGGCTTCGAGCCCGGCGCCTCCGCGAGCGGCCACGGGCTCGCCGGTCTGCGCAGGCGCGCCGCGCACCTGGGCGGCCGCTTCGAGCTCGAGAGCGCGCCCGGGCGCGGCACGCGCGTCACGCTCAGCGTGCCGTTGCGTTGAGCGACAGCGCCCCTGTCGATGGCCACCGCCCGCACCATCGTGCGGTTGCTTTCCTGCCTTCCCGGCGTTCCGCTGGTGGCGTGATCTCGGTCGCGATCGTCGAGGACCAGAAGCGCACGCGCGAGGGACTCGCCGCGCTGCTCGCCGGCGAGCCCGATTTCTCCGTGGTCGGGCCGTTCGCCTCGATGGAAGAGGCCTTGCCCGCGCTCACGCGCCGGCTGCCCGATGCCTTGCTGTGCGACATCGCGCTGCCCGGCATGTCCGGAATCGAGGGCGTGCGGCGGCTGAAGGCCGCCCAGCCCGAGCTACGCGCGCTGATGCTGACCGTGCTCGGCGACGACGCGCACGTGTTCGCGGCCATCTGTGCCGGCGCGAGCGGCTATCTGCTGAAGGACACGCCGCCCGAGCGCCTGGTCGCGCCGCCGCGCGCGGCCGAGCACGAGCTCACGCCGCGCGAGCTCGACGTCCTGCGCGCCCTGGCCGAGGGGCACAGCTACAAGACGGCGGCGCGCGCGCTGGACCTATCGATCGACACGGTCCGCTTCCACGTGCGCTCGATCTACGCCAAGCTGCACGTGCACTCGAAGTCCGCGGCCGTGCTGCTGACGCTGCAGCGCGGGTTGGTCCGCTGATCCGCGAGTGTTGTTGGCCGAGCAAGAATCCAGC
>JANOGB010000538.1:0-6758 GCA_031413955.1 Planctomycetota bacterium
GCCGCAGCCCCGCTGACCTCTTCCTCCGCGTCCTCCGTGTCTCCGCGGTGCGTTTTCCTCCGCTCCGCTGATCCTCGCGCCAGGCGACGACTCTCCGGAATAGAAGCTCAGCGCGCTGCCAGGCCTGCGCCGCGCAGTGCGGCCACGCCGCTCGGATCCAGCTCCTCTGCCAGGCGCAGGAAGGCGAGCCAGGCTGCGATCTCGGCCAGCGGGGCGAGCTCGTCCGCCAGGTCGAGCGCGCTGCGCGGCCCGATGAAGTCCGTGGCCAGCGCCTCGACCGTGCGCGCGCGCCGGGCCCAGCCCGAGCCGCTCCCCTGCACGTAGAAGCGCACCTCGAGATCGGCCGTCAGGACGAGCTCCGTTCCGCGGACTTCGCAGCGTGCCTCACGGTCGACGATCAGGCTCTTCCACGTACGCGTCTCGGGCAAGACCAGGTGTGGCATGCCGTCCATGCGCACGAGCAGTGGCGCGAGCGGGCTCCCGGCGAAGGCCGGAGCAAGCCGCGGGACGGCGCCGTCGAGAGAGAGGATGTCGACCAGCGCGTCCAGCTCCTGCGCCGTGAACGCGAGGCACGCCCGCAGCGCGTCGGGCGCGAACCCCGGGCAGTACACGACGCGCCCGTCCGCGAGGTGCAGCGCGATCCCGAGCTCGGCGCTGCCCTCGACGCGCGCGCCGGACAGTTCGCCCGTTCCCCGAGCCACGCGCCCGAGCACGATGCCGCCGGGCAGCCCGTGGTAGCGCAAGAACTCCTCGCCGTTCCCGTCGAGGAGCTCGCGCGAGATCGGCGGCGGCTCCACGGCGAACAGCGCAACGAGCTCTTCGTCACTCACGCCGAGATCGAAGAACGACGAGCCCGAGCCGGGCAAATGCAGCGCGGGTCCGGCAGCCGTCCTGGCCGCGCCGGGAATGCCTGACGGCTCCCTCCACGCATCGATCCACAGGTAGCTCGGCACGAACGCCTTCGAGGCGAGCTCCTCGCCCTGCGTCCGAGCTACGCCCGCTAGCGCGAGCATTGCGGCGACGATGATTCCGCAGCGACGCTTCCGTTTCATGCCGATGCGTTTCATGCCGATGCGCTTCATGCCGATGCGCTTCATGCCGATGCGCTTCATGCCGAGACCCTCAGGATGCATCTTACCGCCGCATCGCGGGCTCCGCGAGACTAGGCTACTCAACATGCGTCTCCTCTTCCGAGCTCTGTGCAGCGCAGGCGCAGCTCTCTTGACCGTGTCTTGTGTGAGCAACCCCGATGGCTGTCCGCGAGCCGGGCTCGATTCGCCCCGACGCTGCAAGCGTCTGTGCGTGTTGAGCCCGAGCAAGAACCGCCCCCCGCTGCCCTGCATCTGCGTCGCTGAGTGTCTGTGCTGGCAGATGCCGGGACATTCTCGGACGCCGGAGCCTCCCGAGGCGGAGAGCAAGGCCCTGAATCGATGAGCGGTCCGGAGCGAGGGCCGGGGCGGTGGTGAGGCGGTGGTGGGGAGGGCCGCCGCGGTTTTCTCTGCGCTTGTCGTCCGCTCTGTCCGATGCTCTTCCCCATGCTGCAGTGGAATCGACGTCGGACTGGCGGACACGAATCCCCAGCCCAGGCATTTGACCTGCAGGAGAGCCAGATGATTGTCAGCAGGGCCCTGGCCCAGCCCTCCGCAATCCTTGCCAACCTCTTCCTGCTCTGTACTTCCACGCTCGTTGGTGGGTGCCTGGAATCGGAGAATGCCAAGAACGCCGTGCTCGTCGCTGATGCAGGAGCTGACCAGAGTGTGCGCGCTGGGGCCACGGTCCAGCTGGACGGGAGCACCAACGGCCATCCGGACGGTGACACCGTTTCTTTCCAATGGTCGCTTGCCACGGTGCCGCCAGGTAGCGCTTCCTCACTCTCTGACGCGACAGGAAGGGGTCCCAGACTCATCGCAGATCTTCCGGGTCGCTACGTCATCGAGCTCGTCGTCAACGGCGACACGGCCAGCAGTTCCCCAGACGCGGTAACCGTGTATGCACAAGGACCTCCGAACGTCCTGGTCATTGTCGCCGACGACATCGGGTTCGGTGATGTGGGGCCATATAAAGCTCCTTCCTCACCGGTTCCAACGCCGAACATCGATTGGTTGGCCGCGGGCGGGATGGTGTTCACCGATGCGCATGCACCGACGAGCGTTTGTGCTCCCACGAGATATAGCGTTCTGACAGGAAACTACCCTTTCCGCGGCCGTCTCGACGGAGGAGTCTGGAGTTCCTATGCGGAGTCGATGTTGCTACCGGGTCAGACAACGGCCGCAGACGTGATGCGCGCGGCCGGTTACCGCACGGCGTTCATCGGGAAATGGCAGCAGGGCGGAGACTACCGCCTGCAGGGGACCGACACCTTCTTCGAACTCGGAGGTAGCGTCGGCCAAATCGACTTCGGCCGGCCTTTCGAGGATGGTCCTCTGGATCACGGGTTCGACTATTCCTTCGTTCTTCCCAGCGGCATCCAGGCTCAACCCTTCGCCTACTTCGAGAACGATCTGTGCGAGCCGATCGACGGCCTGTCGTCCGAGCTCGTCCAGTTGACAGCCGGCCCCTTCAACGGCGGGGTCTTGCCCCAGGGGGGCATGGGTGATCCGCTCTGGGACAGCCGCCAAGCAGGTCCGCGGCTCGCACAGAGAGCCGTCGAGTTCATCGACGTACATCATCGGAGTAATCTGGACACGGGGAGCAGTGACCCCTTTTTCCTCCTCTACATGTCGACCGCCATTCACAAGCCGTGGACCCCTCCTGAGAGCTTTGATGGAACCGCGGTTGCGGGGGCCACCGGAGTCGGGGAAAAAGCAGACATGATTCTCGAGCTGGATCTGGAGGTAGGGGCGATCCTGCGGGCGCTGGAGGAGCGGGAGTTGGCGCGAGAGACGCTGGTCATCTTCACGAGCGACAACGGCGGAATCAAAGCCGACTCCCCTGATGGACACGACAGTGTCGGTGGACTGAATGGCTCGAAGGGTGGTGTTCACGAAGGCAGTCATCGGGTTCCTTTCATCGCCAAGTGGGGCGACGGAACATCAGAGGGCTCCCTCATTGCGCCCGGTTCCACATGCAATGAGCTGATCGGGATTCACGACTACGTGGCGGCTCTGTACGACCTCACACGGCAAGACATGCCCGAGGAGCAGGCGCTGGACAGTGCCAACGTGCTACCCGTCCTGCTCGGACAGCAGCCGGCAAATGCACCCCTTCGGGAGTTCCTGCTCTTTCAGTCATCCAATGCGGACCTACAGGTCGACAGGCGTGGGATTCGCCAGGGGAACTGGACTCTGCTCTTCGACGCTCAGGGCGACCCGGTGGAGCTGTACGATCTGGCCAACGATCTGCCGCAGAGGAAGAACTTGATCGACGATTCCCGGTACGCCTCTCTCGTCGGGTCTCTTCAGGCCGCCCTCCAGTTCGCACTGTACGAATCGGAGCGCACGACCTCAGCGTTCAGCAACCCGTAGCGGGAGTGGCGCCCGCGGAAGGCGTGCTTCCCCGATGCCGGGCGCGCGCGGTTCTGCGCTGCTCACTTCTTGAACGACCGCGGGTCGAGGAAGCTCTTCGCCCAGGCCTTCCACGGGTCCTCGAGCTGACCGACGTCGCCGCCGAGCCCGTCGTCGAAGGCGTCGCTGGCGGAGGCGCGGCCTGTCCCGTAGACCTCGCGCAGGTAGTGCCACAGCCCGGCCCGGCCCGAGCCCTTGACCTTGCCGCCCGAGCGGATCGGCGGATCGGCTTCGATCAAGTACGCGACGAAGCTCGCGACGCGCGCGCGGGCCAGCGGGACGTTCGAGCTGTGGCCGATGAGACTGGCGTCCGAGAGCGAGACGAGCTCGCCGAGCTCCTCCACGCCATCCTCCAGCAGCGGGTGCGGGCGATCCAGCGGCGCGAGCGTCAGGCGCGAGAGCGTGGATTCGAGCACGAAGTCTCCTTGGAACGGGGCGCGGATCTGAACGTAGCCCGGCTTTCCGCCGCAGTGCTGGGCTACCCAGTCGCCGAGCCCGCGCTCGACCCAGAACGACGGCCTGCGCAGGTTCGGGTCGAAGCTCCGCGTGCGCGACTTGCCGAGCACCAGCAAGCTGTAGACGAGGGGCTCGGTGCCGAGCTCGAACAGGCGCTCGGGACGGTATCCCTCGGCCGTGTAGAAGGTGCGCACGACGTTGAACGTGCCGTTCTCGGCCGTGTCCTCGCGCGAGGTCGTGTAGTAGGGCTCGCGGGCCGAGGTCTGCGGATTGTAGGTCGGCGACTCGCGATCCATGTGTACCTCGAAGACGATCCGCTCCATATCGGGCTCGTCGACGTCCTCGGCCGGGTGCAGCTCCGGGCCGAGGTGCTGCATCCACCACACGTAGAGCGCCTCGAGGTCGAAGAGGATGTCGAGCGCGCGCCGCAGGCCGCAATCCGTCTCCAGCGTGAAGTGCTCGCTCTCCAGGATCAGGCGGTGATCCCAGGTGGTGCTCAGCTCCTCGAAGCGCTCGCGTCCGACCCGCTTCTCGTCGACAGTCCACTTCCAGCCGTCGCCCGAGCGCCTGTGGTCGAGGAACTCGTGCGCACCCGCGTGCGCAGCGTCGAGCGTGAGCACGTGATAGGCCTGCAGCCGTGCCATCTTCGCGAGCCCGACGCGCTGCGCGTCCTCGACCAGGCTCCATTCCGCGCTCATCGAGAGCCCCGGCCTGCGCAACCGCATGAATCCCGCCAGGCGATCGCGCAGGAGGTCGATGCGCTGGATCTCCTTGCGCGGGATCTCGTCCCGGCTGCCGGCCGAGCGCAGCACGAGGATGTGCTCCGGATCGAAGGCCTCGATCACGACTCCGCGCTCCTCGCGCCCGTTCGCGAGCACGATGCGGTCGCGCTTCCAGTCGAACTCATCGCCGCGTGGGTGGAGCGGAGCGAGCAGCGCGAGAAGGAGCAAGCGGGTCTGCATGGACCTCTCCGTCGTGAGATGACGCTCGCGGGGGGAGCCCGTCCGCGCGAGCCACCCGCCAGTCTAGCGCGGGCCGCGCCGGCAAGACGACCCCTGGTCGAGTTTGCTAGGCTTCGCACCCGTGATGCGCGAAGTCAACGAGAAGCCGAAGCGTGCCGTCGTGGCGGCCGTGCACCTCTCGAACGTGAGCGACGTCGAGTTCGAGGCGTCGGTGACCGAGCTGTGCCAGCTCGCAAAGACGCTGGGGTTCGAGGTCGTCGGCACGTTCACGCAGAAGCGCCGCAGGTTCGACTCGGCGGCGTACCTCGGTCTCGGGAAGCGGCAGGAGCTGCGCCGCTTCGTGCGCAGCGAACCGGAGCCCGACCACGCGGATCACGATCTCGCGGCGAACGAGGAAGACAGCACGGAGGGCGACGAGGGGGGCGGCGCGCCCGCAGCCGGCGACACCGGCCGCTCCGCGCGCGAAGCGCCGCGCGCCACGGGGAAGGCGGCAAAGCGCGAGGCGGCCGAGGCGAAAGAAGCGGCTGAGGCTCCCGCCGACCCGGCCACGCGCCGCGCCGATATCCTCCTCGTCGACCACGAGATCTCCCCCTCGCAGGGGCGCCACCTCGAGAAGGAGGTCGGCTGCGAGGTGATGGACCGCACCATGGTCATCCTCGAGATCTTCCACCGCCACGCGCGCTCCCACGCCGCGCGCGCGCAGGTCGAGATCGTGCGCCTCGGCTTCATGGCGCCGCGCCTGCGCGAGGCGGCCAAGCTGGCGGGGCCGCAGGGCCGGCAGCGCAGCGGCATCGGCGGGCGCGGCTCCGGCGAATCGCAGGACGAGCTCGACCGGCGCAAGATCCGTGACCGCATCGCCGAGCTGCAGGAGGAGCTCGACGCGATCGACGTCGAGCGCAAGACGCAGCGCGAGCGACGGCAGGGGAGCCAGGGGCACGCGCACGTGGCTCTGGTCGGCTACACGAACGCGGGCAAATCCACCTTGATGCGCGCGCTCACGGGCAGCGAGGTGCTGGTCGCAGACAAGCTCTTCGCCACGCTCGACACGACCGTGCGCGCCCTGCAGCCCGAGAGCGTCCCGCGCGTGCTCGTCAGCGACACGGTCGGATTCATCAAGAACCTGCCGCACGGGCTGGTCGCATCGTTCAAGTCGACGCTCGACGAGGCACTCGAGGCATCGCTGCTCGCCCACGTCATCGACGCGAGCGATCCCGGGTTCGAGCGGCAACTGGCTGTGACCGAGGAAGTGCTCGACGAGATCGGCGCCAAGGCCGTGCCACGCATCCTGGTCTTCAACAAGATCGACCGCGTCGGCGACGAAGCGGCGCAGGCGGAACGCGAAGCAGCGCTGCGCGCGCAGTACCCCGAGTGCATCGTGATGAGCGCGCTCCGCGCCGGCGACCTCGTGAAGCTGCGCGAGGCGATCAGCGCGTTCTTCCGGCAGCGCCTGGTCGAGGCCGAGCTCTTCCTGCCCTGGTCGGCGCAACAGCTGCGCGGGGAGGTCTTCGCGAGCTGCGCGGTGCTGGAGGAGCGCGCCGACAGCGAGGGCGCGTTCTTTCGCGTCCGCGGCGAGCCCGAGGCCGTGCAACGCTTGCGCGAGCTCCTCGGCCACACCAGCACCGCTACGTGACCCTTCTCGCCTTGCCCGGCGGCGGTCGATGGCCCCTGCCGACTACCCGCGCGGCTACTTCGCCTGCATCTCTCTGGCGGCCTTGGCGATCCTGTCGACGAGAGCGTCCTCTTCCGTCTTCCCGTTGGTGGCCATGACGACCAGCATGTCCTCGTCGATGAAGTAGCGGAAGGCGGCGTTGCCGCCACCCGAGTGACCGACGGAGCG
>JANOGB010000539.1:0-2023 GCA_031413955.1 Planctomycetota bacterium
CCCGACATCACGGTGTCCAACGTCGTCCTGAAGCTAGGCAAGTGCTCGGGAACGCCCCCAAACTGCAGCAACCCGATTCCACCGAACAATCTGTGGAAGTGCAAAGCAAGCGGGACCGTGACTGAGGCCGGTTGCACGGGCGGTGTCACTCCCTTCAGCCAACCCTTCGTGGTCACCGCATGCTGCGACACGGCTCCCCATCCCGGATGCGAGATGAATTCCGAGCTGTACTCGTGCAGCGGCACGACTGGCCAGGACCACATCGTCGCATTGGACTGCGGGCCGTGCGGTTGAGCGCCGCTCCGTACACGCCCGGGAGCGCGAACACTCTCCGGCTCGGTGTCCCCATGGTTGCGGCAGCGCTCCTGCTTGCGGGAGGAGGTTTTCTCTGTCTCCGGCCAGGATCGACCGCCTCGGCCGCCTCGGCCCTCGAGCCTGTTCTCGAGGGGCAGGCGGACCCGGGCATGGACCTGGTGACGTGGGAGCGCTTCTACGAAGGAGCGACTCCCGCACAGATCCGGGAGGAGATCGAGGCCCTGCGCGTGTTCATGTTCGAGGAGACCAACGCCTACTACGAGGAGCAGTTCCGGGCCGGGAAGTACGACATCGTGCCGCTCTCGACGCGCGCCGACGGCTCCTACCACCTCGACGTGGGCGACGACCTCGCCGCCTGGCGCCTCTTGCCTTCGAAGCAGCTGGCCAAGGTGATCTTGCCCCGCGAGGGTTTCGAGGAAGCCTACGTGGCCAAGGTCAAGACCGCCTGGCTGCTACGGGAGGAGGAGAGGAAGGAGAACCTCGTCCGCGATCCTCCCGAAACGACCGAGGCGCGCTAGTGGTGTGAGTCGGAATTGTTGGCACTTATTCTCTGGGCGTTTCGTCGAACTCCATCCCTGAAGGGATGGAGCTATGCGAGTTGCGCCGAAGATCATCCTGACCGAGAAGCAGCGTGAGGCCTTGGAGAGCTGCTCGCGCGGTCGGCTCTCGCCGGTACGGCTCGCGCAGCGCGCGCGGATCGTGCTTCTGTCGGCCGAAGGCTTCGAGAACCAAGAGATCGCCGAGGAACTCTCCGTGGAGCCGCGCACGGTGTCACGCTGGCGTCTGCGCTTTGCACAGTCGGGCCTGGCGGGGATCGAAAGGGATCTGCCGCGAGCTGGCTGCGGCTCGACCAAGCGCAAGGATTTCGAATCCTTGATCGTCGAAAAGACGACGCAGGAGAAGCCGCTGCATGCCACGCATTGGAGTACGCGCTCGTTGGCGCGTGAGCTCGGCACGACGCAGACGATGGTGCACCGAGTCTGGCAGGCCAACGGGCTGAAGCCTCATCTGGTGCGCAACTTCAAGCTGAGCAACGACGCGCGCTTCGAGGAGAAGCTGAAGGACGTCGTAGGGCTCTACCTGGACCCGCCAGAAAACGCCTTAGTTTTCAGCGCAGACGAGAAAAGTCAGTGTCAAGCGCTCGATCGTACGCAGCCGAGCCTGCCCATGGTCAAAGGGCGTTGCGGAACGCTGACGCACGATTACAAGCGCAACGGCACCACGACGCTCTTTGCCGCGATCGAAATGGCCCAGGGCCGCGTGATCGCAACGTGCATGAAGCGACACCGGCACCAGGAGTGGATCAGATTTCTGGAGCTGATCGACGAAAGCACGTCACCGGAGCTCGAGCTTCACGTGATCGCCGACAACTACGCAACGCACAAGCATCCGAAGGTGAAGCGTTGGCTCGCGCGCCATCCCCGGTTCCACATGCACTTCACGCCCACCAGCAGCTCGTGGCTCAACGTGATCGAGCGCTTCTTCCGCGACCTGACAGTCAAGCGTCTGCGCCGTGGCGCTTTCCCCAGCGTGCGCCGACTCACAGAGGCCATCCTCGCCTACATCGAGGCGCACAACGAAGATCCGCGGCCGGTCGTCTGGACCAAGACTGCCCAGGAGATCATCGCCAAGGTCGGCCGGGCGAAGATCGCTCTCATAAAGGCCCAACAGGCCGCTTCACACCACTAGCTGCTGGGCGCGGCGGGTG
>JANOGB010000540.1:0-6352 GCA_031413955.1 Planctomycetota bacterium
TCTTTTCCTTGGAGGAAGAGCCAGGCTGGAGCCTGGCGTTCCCGGCAGAGAACCGAGAAAAGAAACGGAGCCCTGCTGGAGCCTGGCGTTCCCAGGGACGTTCCCAGGGAGAGGTAGCGATGCAGGCCGAGATCGTCGCGACGGCGGGCACGGGACCGCCGCTCTTTTATTTGCCCGGCATCGATGGCAGCGGCGAGCTCCTGCTCGGCACGGCGCCGCGCCTGGAACGGCGCTTTCGCCTGACACGCCTGTGCTACGGGGGCGACGCGACGGGCGACTACGCGACCCTCGCCAGTAGCGTGGCGCGCTGCATCACGAGCACGGGCGCCGAGCGCGCGCTCGTCCTGGCCGAATCCTTCGGCGTGGCGGTCGCGCTGCAAACGGCGCTCGACCACCCCGCGCGCGTGGCCGGCCTCGCGCTCGTGAACGGCTTCGCGCACTACCGCGACCGGTTCGGGCTGGCGCTCACGCGCAGCGTCTTCGCGCTCGCGCCCCAGGCGTGGATCCATGCCACGCGCGCACGTTTCGTCCAGCGCGGGCTGTTCGCGCCGCGCCGGGACGACGAGGCCCTGCGTGCGCTGCTCGGGCTGCGCGGCGACTGGTTCGACGCGCGCTACCGGGCACGCCTGGCGCTCATCCAGCGCCTCGACCTGCGCGCGCGTCTCGCCGCGATCCGCTGTGCGGTCGCGCTCTTTGCGGCCGACAAGGACCGCGTGGTGGCCGCCGTGCCCGCGGCGCGTGAGATGCAGTCGAGCCTGGCCGGAAGCGAGCTCTTCGTGATCCAGGACGCCGGCCACCTGGTCCTGCCGCTCGCGGAGGAACCATGGGAGGCGCGTCTCGAACTGCTGGCGCGGCGTGCCGGGCTGCTGTAGCGCACAGCCTCGACCCGGTGCGCCAGCCGGCGCACTCGTCAGGAGTCGTCCGAACTCTCCGCGCTCGGCGTGGCGACGAATCCGGCCGGAGCGTGCAGCAGCGCGGTCTCGCCTTCGTTCAGGCCTTCGAGGACCTGGACCCAGAGCTCGGTGTAGCGCCCGACGCGCACCTCGCGCTGCTCGACGCCGTCCGCGCTCGCGACGAAGCACAGGTTGCGAGGCCCGTCGCGGAACACGCACTGCACGGGGAGGTAGAGCGCGTCGGCGAGCTCCTCGATCAACACCTCGACTGAGCACGACATCCCCGGGCGCATGCCCGGGCTCTCCGACGTGATCGCGGCCTCGCAGCGATACAGGCGCAGGTTGGGATTGCTCCAGCGGCTGTTCTGATCGGGCAGCATGGCCACGAAGTCGACGCGACCATTCAGCACCGTACCGGGCAGCGCATCGACCGTGATGGTGCACGCCTGCCCGACCTGGACCTGCTTGAGCACCGACTCGTGCAGCTTCACCTCGGCCGTCATGCCGTCCGAGCTGGGGATGGCCAGGATCTCCTCGCGCTCGCGCACCTCGACGCCTGCGCCGATGGGTGGTTCGTCGCTATCCCTCTGGGCGTACACGACGTAGCCGTCGCTCGGCGCGCGCAGCTTGGCCATCTCGATCTGCGCCTCGAGGCGTGCCAGCTTCTCTTTTTCCAGCCCGAGCGAGGCCTGGTTCGAGCGCACGTCGGAGTCGAAGTCCACCAGGCGCGCGGCGGCCTGGAGCTCGACGCGTTCGCGCTCGAGCCGGGCCTCGCCCAGGAGTGCGCGCAGCTCGGCCTCGCGCCGCGGGAGCTTGTAGCGCTCGAGCAGCTCGCGCTCGCGCGTGGCCTGTTGCAACATGACGGTGGAGCGGTGCTCGGAGATGCGGTCGGCCTCGAGCTCGAGCGCGGTCAGGAAACCCTTGGTGCTGAGCTCCTGCGACCAGTTCAGGCGGCTCTGCGCACGCTGCGCCTCCTCACGCGCGAGATCGATCGACTGTTGCGACTTCTCGAGTTCCAGCTCGCGCTCGCCCTCGAGGAACATCTGCAGGTCCTGCTGTGCGAACTCGATCGTCCGGGTGGCCTTGTCGAGATCGCTCTTGTTCTGGCTCTCCTGGATAGCGCGCGCCTGGCTGGCCTTGACCAGTGCGGCTTCGGTCCGTCCCACCGTGATGGTCTGCTGGATGCGCCGCTCGGCCAGGGCGCTGGCGTCGAGCTCGCACACCACCTCGCCCTTCTCGACCTGCGAGCCCTCGGGAGCCAGCGCGAGGATCGTCGTCAGGCCCTCGACTCCGCTGGCGAGCCGCACCGTGTCCGCCGCCTTCAGGTTGCCGCTGGTCTTGACCGCGATGCGCAGCGGACCGCGGCGCACGGGCACGCCCTGTTCGGTCTCGGGGCGCGCGGCCTTGTTCCAGGGCGCGGGCACCATGGCCGAGAGCACCACGGCCCCGACGAGCAGGAGTCCGACGACCAGCGGGACGGAGAGTCGGCCGGAGGTGCTGCTCGCTTGGGATCGGAACGGAGATGACATGCCCGGAACGGGAAAGACTCGCGCGGACACCAGTCTACTTCGAAGCGACTACCTGGGGCAGTCGAGCTCAGCCGCCCCAGCCCATGACCGGCAGGCGCGTCTCGTAGTCGGCCAGGATCAGCACGAAGAACAGCACCAGCCACACGAAGCCGGCCAGCGCGAAGATCCAGATCAGCCTCGAGGCGTAGCGCACGTGCATGAAGTAGAGGATCACCAGCGCGGCCTTGGTGCCGGCGATCGAGAGCGCGACCATGTTGTTCATCCGCCCGAGGTCGATGGTCGCGACCCAGGACGTGAGCGCCGTCCCGGCCAGGAGCGCCAGGAACACGGCGAAGTAGACGCGCAGCGGGAGGACGTGGCCGTGCTCGCTCATGGGTGCGGTGCGTGGCGGCCGAGCAGGTACAGGAGCGGGAACAGGAAGATCCACACCAGGTCCACGAAGTGCCAGTAGAGCCCGAGGCACTCGAGGCCGAGGTAGTTGGCGCCGCTGTAGCCGCCGCGCCAGGCCTTGCGCGCCACGAAGACCATCAGCACCAGGCCGACGAGCATATGCAGCGCGTGGCAACCGGTCATCACGAAGTAGAGCGCGTAGAAGAGGTTCAGGTGCGGGTCGGCCGCCGGGCCCGGCGCCCAGCGCAGGCCGGGGACCAGGGAGTCGTGCCACTTGTGGCCGTACTCGACGCTCTTCACGCCCAGGAACACCAGCGCGAGCGCCATCGTGAGCACGATGAATACCGCCGCGCTCCGGCCGCGAGCGAGCTGGCCCTCGCGCACGGCCAGCGCCATCGTCAGCGAGCTCCCGATCAGCACCGCCGTGTTGAGCGTGCCGAGGTCGACCGGCAGGTGCGCGCTGCCCTCGGTGAAGGCCGCGGGGTGCAAGGTCCGGTACACGAGGTAGACCGTGAACAGCCCGCCGAAGAACATCACTTCCTGCACCAGGAAGGCCCACATGCCGAGCGCGGCGGCCTGGCTCTGCTGCGCATGCGACTCGAACTGGTGCGCGAGCGTCGCGGGGCGGACTTCAGCGGTTTGCAAGGTTCACCTCTGCGCTCCTCCGTGTTCTCTGTGCCTCTGTGGTTCTTCCGAGCCAACCACGGAGGCGCAGAGGGCACAGAGGAGCACGGAGACAGGAGGACCGAACAGCCTAGACATGCACCAGCTCCGCGTGGTCGCGCTCGTAGGCCTCGCTGGTCACCACCGGGATTTCCCCGAAGTTGTGGGCCATCGGCGGCGAGGTCGTCGTCCACTCGAGTCCGGTGGCATCGAAGGGGTTGCTGCTCGACTTCTTGCCCCAGCGCAGCGACCAGGGCAGGTACACGGCCGTGATCAGGAAGCCCAGACCCAGGATCGAGGCGCCCGCGGTCGAGAAGACGTTCAGCACCTGGAACTCGTCCGGATAGGCGTGGTAGCGGCGCGGCATGCCCACGTAGCCGAGCACGAACTGCGGCAGGAAGGTCAGGTTGAAGCCCACGAAGATGATCACCGCGGTGACGCGCGCCAGCATCTCGGGATAGAGGCGCCCGAACATCTTCGGCCACCAGAAGTGCAGCCCGCCGAGGTAGGCCGTCACCACGCCGCCCACCATCACGAAGTGGAAGTGCGCCACCACGAAGTATGTGTCGTGCACGTGGATGTCGACTGCCAGCGTCGCCAGGAAGATGCCCGTCAGCCCGCCGATCGTGAACAGGCCGATGAAGCACAGCGCGTACAGCATCGGCGTCTCGAACGAGATCGAGCCGCGGTAGAGCGTGGCGGTCCAGTTGAAGACCTTCACGGCGGAGGGGATCGCCACCAGGAAGGAGAGCAGCGAGAAGACCACGCCCGCGTACAGCGATTGCCCGCTCACGAACATGTGGTGGCCCCACACCAGGAACCCGAGCACCGCGATGGCCAGGCTCGAGAAGGCCACGAAGGGGTAGCCGAAGATGCGCTTCTGGCTGAAGCACGCGATCACCTCGCTGATCACGCCCATGGCCGGCAGGATCATGATGTAGACGGCCGGGTGTGAGTAGAACCAGAACATGTGCTGGAACAGCACCGGATCGCCGCCCAGGGCCGGGTCGAAGATGCCCACGTGGAACAGGCGCTCGACTGCCACCAGCAGGATCGTGATCGCCACCACGGGCGTGCCGAGCACCATGATCAGGCTGGTGGCGTAGTGCGCCCACACGAACAGCGGCAGGCGGAACCAGGTCAGGCCCGGCGCGCGCAGCTTGTGGATCGTGGCGATGAAGTTGACGCCCGTCAGGATGGACGAGAAGCCTGCCACGAAGATGCCCAGCGCCGCGGCGATGACGTGCGAGTTCGCGTACGTGGACGAGTAGGGCGTGTAGAAGGTCCAGCCCGTGTCCACGCCGCCGGCCAGCATCGCGTAGGTGCTGAACAGCCCGCCGACCATGAACAGGTACCAGGACAAGAGGTTGATCTTCGGGAAGGCCAGGTCCTTCGCCCCGATCATCAGCGGCAACAGGAAGTTCCCAAGCACCGCCGGGATCGACGGCAGCAGGAAGAAAAACACCATGAAGATGCCATGCAGCGTGAAGAGCTTGTTGTAGGTCTCCGACTGGAACAGGTCGCCGGGGGGCGTGAGCAACTCCAGGCGGATCAGCACGGCGAACAGACCCCCGAGCAGGAAGAAGAACGTGACGCCCAGCAGATAGAGCAGCCCGATGCGCTTGTGGTCCTGCGTCAGCAGCCAGGAGCGCGTCCCGTACTCTCCGCCCAGGTAGCTCGGAGGCTTTTCGGTCACGCTCTCGCTCATGGTTTCCTCGCCGTGGCCTTGAGCGACTTCAGGTAGGCGATCAGGCTGAGCACGTCGCTCTCGCCGATCTGGCCCTGGTAGCTGGGCATGAGCGGCTGGTAGCCGGCGCTCAGGCGTTTCAGCGGCTCCAGCAGCGACTCGCGCACGTAGCGTTCGTCGAAGCGCACGGTCTGACCGTCGGAGAGCGTGACGTCCGTTCCGAAGCGCCCCGCCAGCTCCGGCCCGCGCGCGGCGCTGCCCGCGAAGGCCGAGCCGGGGAAGTGGCAGGTGTCGCAACGCAGGTTCTGGAACAGGAGCGCGCCCGCCTCGATCGGGTTCCGCTCGGCCGGGCGGCCATCGAGCCAGGCCTGGTACCCGGCGGGATCGAGCACCACCACGCTGCCGATCATGGCGGAGTGCTTGGTGCCGCAGTACTCCGCGCAGAAGAGGTGATAGGTGCCGACTTTGGTGGGCGTGAACCACAGCGCGGTGTACATGCCGGGCAGGACGTCTTTCTTCACGCGGAAGGCGGGCACGAAGAAGGAGTGGATCACGTCCTCGGAGATCATCGTCAGCACGATCTTCTGGCCGACCGGGACGTGCAGCGTGTTGATCTCGCTCTGGCCGGTCGGGTGGCGGAGCTTCCACATCCATTGCTTGGCCGTGACGTGGAAGCGCATGGCCTCCTCGGGCGGCGTCTGCGAGCGCAGGAAGAGCTTGGTGCCCCACACGAAGATGAACAGGCAGATCGCGAGGGGCACGCCGGTCCACAGGAGCTCGAGCGGCAGTGAGCCCTCGATCTGGGTCGCGCGGATCCCGGGCCGGCGCCGGTAGCGCACCGAGAAGAGGAGCAGCGCGGCCACGATCAGCACGCTGAAGAACAGGCTGACCGCAACGAGGAAGAGATACAGCCGATCGATCGATCCGCTCAGGCTCGAGGCGCTCTCCGGCCACAGCGAGAAGTTCTCGAACATGGCCTAGCTCCTCACCCTGGGAGCGCCGGGCTCCAGCCCGGCGCGCGCGCGCCGTCTCCGTTGGCCGCATACGCTCGAGCACCCGCCACATGGAGGTCGGCGAAAGAACCCGCCAGCCGCGCCGCCAGGACCGGGATGACGGCCTGCGCTCCCGCTGTGGGCTCCAGCGTGCGCAGGGCTTCCGGCTCCGTGCGCAGCTGCGCCTCGACGATGCGG
>JANOGB010000541.1:0-4118 GCA_031413955.1 Planctomycetota bacterium
CGAGCATCGTGCTCGTGACGATCGACACGCTGCGGCGCGAGCACCTGGGTTGCTACGGCTATCCGCGCCCGACCTCGCCGCGCGTGGACGCGCTCGCGGCCCAGGGCGTGCTGTTCGAGAACGTGCTCGCGCCGATCGCCACGACCTTCCCGTCGCACCTCTCCGCGCTGACCGGGCTGTATCCGCATCAGCACGGCAGCACGTCGAACCGCGGCGCGCTGCGCAAGCCCTACTCGCCCGCGCCCGGGCGCATGTCGGCGGCGGGTGCGCTGGGCGCGGTCGGATACCGCACGGCCGGCTTCGTCAGCGTCGTCGTCCTGCACACGCGCACCGGCATCGGCGCGGGCTTCGAGACCTACGATGGACCAGCGATCGGGGTCGGGAAGCGCGTGGCGCGCGAGACGATGGACAAGAGCTTGGCCTGGCTCGCGGCGCTGCCCGCGGACGAGCCTTTCTTCCTGTGGGTGCACCTGTTCGACGTGCACGAGCCGAACGAGCCGGAGGCCGAGTTCGCCGCGCTGCTCGCGCCGGACGAGGCGCTGCGCGGGTTCGTTGCGCAGCGCGGACTCGATCCAGCCGAGCTGACCCGACGCTTCGCCGGCAACCGCGGCATCGGCGAGCGCTTCTTCGCTCTGCCGCCGCCGAAGCCGGAACGGCAGCTGCGGGGCCAGCGGGCCCGGGGCCTGCCGAAGAAGAGCGCTCCCAAGGCGGCCTCGTTCCCGATCGACGCGGAAGCCCTGGTCCGCTTGCATGCGCGCTACGACGCCTGCGTGCGCCAGGTCGACCACGAGGTCGGACGCCTGATCGACGCGCTCGTGCTGCGCGGGAGCTGGCCGCGCACGGCCTTCGTGTTCACCGCCGACCACGGGCAGTCCCTGGGCGATGGCGCGCACCTCGGGCACGGGTTGAACACCCAGGTCAACGTGAGCATTCCACTCGTGATCCACTTTCCCGACGGCGCAGTGTCCCAGCCCGCGAAGATCGGCAAGCTGGTCTCGCTGGTCGATCTCATGCCGACGCTCCTCGCCGCGCTCCCGATCGCCGGGCTCGAGGCCTATCGCGCGCAGTTTTCCGGCCGCGATGTCCTGAACCCGGGTTTCAGGCGCGCGGGCGTCTTCACGGCCGAGGCCACGGAGTTCCACCGCGCCAAGAAGAGACCCTTCGAGGGCGCGCTCGTCACCGAGCGCTGGAAATACGTCCGCGCCGAGGGCGCCCCGGGCCGGCTCTACGATCTCGCGGGAGCGGGCGAGGCGCTCGACGTGTCCGTGGAGCAGGCGGCGATCGCGCGCGAGCTCGATGCCTTGCTGAGCGCCGAGCTGGCGAGTTCGATCCTCGTTCCCGAAGACTCCGAGCCGCTCGATCCGGATGGCCAGGCCTTGCTGGATCAGCTCGAGGAGCTGGGCTACGGCGGGGGTGACGAGGACGAGTGAGTACGGAGTCGGAGCAATTTTTCAACGATCCCCCCCGAGACCCGGCGTTCTCCTACGCTTTCGGGGGATCGTTGAAAAATTGCTCCGACTCCGTACTCACGGCACCAGCCCTTCGGCCTGCAGCAGCTCGTACACGGCGCCGGCGTCGAAAGCGACGCGCGGCGCTTCCTTGCCGGCCTCGTCCAGCGGCTCGCCCGGACCCGGGATCTTGCCTGCGTCGCCGCAGATCTCGAGCCCGTCCAGCGCGACGGTCATGGTGAGCTGCGTACCGTCGATCACCGCTCCGCGCACGCCGCGCAGCTTCTCCATCGCCTTCAGCAGCTTGTGGCGCACCTTGTCTTCTGGCGCGGCGGCGAGCGTCCAGGTGAAGCGTTCGAGGACGACCTCGCCCAGCTTCGCGCCGCCATAGGGCGCGTACAGCTTCTCGTAGCGCTCGGAGAGCTCGGGCGCCTTCAGCTTTCCTTGCGCGCCGAAGAACTCGCTCCAGGTACCGAGGGCCTCGTACCAGACGACGTCCCCCGACATGCCCATCACGAGGTCACGCTTGGTCACGCCGTAACCCCCGAGGCCGAGGTCGCCGTCCTTTCCGGTGCGTCCGTCGAAGGCGAGGCAGGCGAGCTCGTCCACGGCGCCACCGCCCTTCCGCAGCGCCGCGCTGAGTTTTTTCGCCTCCGCCACGCGCGGCGCGCGCAACGCCACGAAGGCGTGTCCCGGCCGACCCGTGGCCGTGCGCGGCCCGTAGGCGAGCTCGGCACCGAGCTCGGCCAGGGCCGGCGTCACCTTGGCGAGCTCGGGCTCGTCCGTCTCGAGGTGGAAGAAGCGGATGACCTTCTCGCTCGGCCGGCAAGGGTAGAGCTCGTTCGCGACGCGCACCCCGCCCGGCAGCACCTCTTGGCTCGGGAGACTCGGGAGCAGCGCGAGCAGAGCGAGAAGGGCGACACGCACGCGGGAATTGTAGCGGCCGCGCGCGGCTCTTCCTCACGGGCGCCGTGGTACGAGCAGCTCTTCGACGTCGAGCATGATGTCGAGCATGATGTCGAGCTCGAGCGCCAGCGGGGACTCCTCCGCCGGCTCGGCGAAGGGCACGCCCTCCAGCGCCACGCGCAGGAATGCACGGCGCGCCTCGCGATCTGCGGCGCCGAACCAGCCGACGTTCGCGCGCGGTGCGGGATTGCACGTGAGGAACAGCGCCAGCGCGCCCGGCGAGGCGAGCGCGTCGAGTGGGTTGCGCGCGACGGCCACGTTGAGCGGCACGACGATGTCCGTCTTGGCCGGATTCGTGCCCGGCGGCAAGGTCGGATCGGGCACGTGGAGCTGCAGCACGCCCGGGCCACCCGCACCGCCGTTGCTGTAGCCGCGCGCACCAGGGGTCACGAAGCTCGGGTGGCCGGTGATGCGTGGCCCGCCGCGCGCGCTCAGCCAGTCGCGCCCGAGTGCGCCGACGTTTGCTCCGCCGTCCGTGAAGTCGATCTGGGTGGCGGACTCGAGCACGACGTGTCCGCCGGAACCGGAACCGCCCGAGCCGCCGATGTGGTCGAGGAAGTTGGTGTTCTCGCCCGGAGCCCCGCTCCCACCGTTGCTGCGGATCTCGCCGACAAGGCCGAACACGATGCGGCCCAGGGCCTGGACGTGGAGCGCGCCCCCGCCGCCGCCGCCTGCGCCGCCCTTCTCGTCGCGAGAGAAATTCCAGTTGGGGCTCGGGAACACGCTCGCGGGGTCGGCATTGCCGCCGCCGCCGCCGCCGTAGCCGGCCCAAAGGCTCGGGAGCTCGCCGCGCAGCAAACCCAGCAGTTCCCCGTGCGGGCCGAAGAGCGGTGCTTCACCGAAAAAGTCGTTGCGCGCCTGCCCATCCACGAACGCGCCCGGGCGCGTGACTCCGCCCCGCGCCGGCGAAGTTCCCGACTCAGCCCCGGTGCCGAGCGGCGAACCATCGGCCCCGTTCTGCGCCACGAGGTCCGGGCCCTGGTCGCGCGCGAAGCGACCACCTGCGCCGCCACCGGGCCTGCGCGCGTCCTTGCCGAGCCCGAAGGGCGCGTAGCCAGTCTCGCCGCCCTGGCCGCCCGCATCCAGCAGGTTGCCCGGACCCTGACCGCCACTGCCGCGTGGTGACGAGTCGATGATCACGGGGTTCCCGTTGCCGCCGCGTCCGCCGCCCGCGCCGCCGGCGGCCCCGACCTCGATCTGGTTGCCGGTGTTGAGCGTGGCCACGGACAAGGCATGGAATCCGCTCAGGTCCAGTCGCCCGCGCACGATCACGTCGCCCGTCGCCAGGATGCGCATCGGATTGGGGCCCTGGACGCGGACCTGGGCGCCCTCCTCGATGGTCAGGTTGCGCACGTCGACCAGGCCGTTGACGGCGTTCTGGGTCATCGTCGGGAGCCCATTCGGGCCGCCGAGGATGATCGTGGAGGTCGTGTCGAAGAAGAAGACCTCCCCCGAGCGCACGACCCAGTCGAAGTCACCGGTCGGGCCGCCGGTGCCATCGAAGCAGGTGCCGGAGGGCGAGTGCTTCGAAGTCGACGTGAGCTGGGCGTTGGCGCTGCCGAGCAGGGAGATGCATGAGCCGAGGAGAAGAGTGGTTGAGCGCATGGGCTTTGCCTTCCTTGGCTCACCCTAGAGCGGCACGAGGTCCAGGTCACACGGCTCCAGCGACTCCCGTTTCAGCCGGGAACGCCAGGCTCCAGCCTG
>JANOGB010000542.1:0-4752 GCA_031413955.1 Planctomycetota bacterium
CCAAGAAGAAGGTCCTCGTCGCCAATGGCCAGGGATTCTGGGGCGACTCGATCCTCGGCCCGGTGCGCCTGCTGCGCGAGGGACCGCTCGACTACCTGACGCTCGATTACCTGGCGGAAGTCACGCTGAGCATCATGCAGAAGCAGCGCTCGCGCGACGCGCGGGCCGGCTACGCCACGGACTTCGTGCAGCTCGTCGAGCGCGTCCTGCCGCAGCTCGTGGAGAAGAACGTCAAGGTCGTGGCCAACGCCGGAGGCGTGAATCCCCACGCCTGCAAGGATGCGTTGCTGGCCGTGATCGGCAAGGCGGGCGCGAGCGGCGTGAAGGTGGCCGTGGTCGAGGGCGACGACATCCTCGAGCGGCTCGAAGCCCTCATGCAGCAAGGCGAGCGTTTCGAGAACCTCGACACCCACCGCCCACTCGGCGAAATCCGCGACCGCGTGCTCTCGGCCAACGTCTACCTGGGCGCCTTCCCGATCGCGGAGGCCCTCGGCCAGGGCGCGCAGATCGTGCTCACCGGCCGCTGCACGGATCCGAGCCTGGTGCTCGGCCCGCTGGTGCACGAGTTCGGCTGGTCGAGCGCCGAGCACAACCTCCTGGCCAGCGGCACGGTCGCCGGCCACATCGTCGAGTGCGGCGCGCAGTGCACGGGCGGAAACTTCACGGACTGGCGAACCGTTCCGAACCTGGCCATGGTCGGGTACCCGCTGATCGAGGCGAGCCCCGATGGCACCTTCGTCGTCACCAAGCACGACGGCACGGGTGGTCTCTGCACGCTGGACACTGTGCGTCACCAGCTCGTGTACGAGATGGGCGATCCGGAGCGCTATCTGGGGCCGGACTGCATCGCCGACTTCTCCAGCGCGCGTCTCGCACAGGAGGGGCCCGCGCGCGTGCGCGTGGATTCGGTGCGCGGCAAGGCGCCCACCAGCACGTACAAGGTCTCGATCAGCTATCTCGCGGGCTGGAAGGCGAGCGGCGAGCTCACCATCTCCGGACCCGACGCCCTCGCGAAGGCCGAGCTGTGCGCGCGCATCGTGTGGGAGCGGCTGGCCTACGACGGCTACCACTACGGGCCCGAGGAGCGCCTGGAAGAGTTCGTTGGCGCGGGCACCTGCCACGCGGGCATCCCCGGCGCGGCGAGCAGCGACCCTCCGGAAGTCGTGCTGCGCCTGGGCGTGAAGGGCGCGGACCGGAACAAAGTCAGCCGCTTCGGCAGCGAGCTCGTCCCGCTGGTGACCAGCGGGCCGCCGGGCGTGACGGGCTTCTCCGGCGGCCGCCCCAAGGCGACCGAGATCATCGGCTTCTGGCCGGCCTTGATGCGCAAGGACCTGGCCAGCGCGCGCGTGAGCGTGTTCACGAGCTGACCGTGCTCCAACCACCACCCGAGCCATGATCGTGAAACTCGAACGCATCGCGAGCGCGCGCTCGGGCGACAAGGGCGAGGGCTCGAACGTGGGCGTGCTGGCGCGCTCCGACATGGCCTATGCGTTCCTCAAGGAAGTGCTCACCGCCGAGCGCGTGCGCGCCCACTTCCACGGCCTCAACCGCGGCCCCGTCACGCGCTACGCGGCCGACAATCTGCGCGCGCTGAATTTCATCCTGAGCGACAGTCTGGGCGGCGGCGGCTCGGCCTCCCTGCGCACGGACGCCCAGGGCAAGACCCACGGCCTGGCGCTGCTGCGCATGGAGCTGGACGTGCCCGAGGAGATCCTGCCCCCGGAAGACGCCGGAGCGACGCGCAGGGGATGAACCTGCTGCTTGAGCTGCACGAGAAGGCCCGACGCCTGAAGAAGCGTGTGGTGCTGCCCGAGAGCCAGGATCCGCGCGTGCTGCAGGCCGCGGCCACCCTGGCCTCCCAGGGACTGTGCCGACCGGTGCTGATCGAGACGAAGGGCATGGGCAGCCCGCCGGGCGGAGTCGAGGTCGTGCGCCCGGGGCACGACGAGCGCACCGAGCGCTTCGCCGAGCTCCTGTTCGAGCGCCGCAAGCACCGCGGGCTCACGCTCGAGGAGGCGCGCAAGCGCGTGCGCGAGCCACTGATGTTCGCCGGCATGCTGGTGGCGAGCGGCGACTGCGACGCGGCCGTCGGCGGCAGCGAGGCGACCACGGCCGAGTTGCTACGCGCAGGCCTCAGGACCATAGACACGGCGCGCGGGATCGACACGGTTTCCTCGAGCTTCCTCATGCTCCTCGGCGAGCGCACGCTCACCTATGCGGACTGCGGCGTGGTTCCCGAACCGACCTCCGACCAGCTCGCCGACATCGCCCTCGCGGCTGCCGAGACCCACCGGCGTCTCGCCGGCGAGGCCCCGCGCGTGGCCCTGCTCTCCTTCTCGACCAAGGGTTCCTCCCAGCACGCGCGCGTGGACAAGGTACGCATCGCGGCCGAGAAGCTGGCCGCGCGCGCCCCGCATCTCCTGTGCGACGGCGAGTTGCAGGCCGACGCGGCCCTGGTGCCCCTGGTGGCCGAGAAGAAGGCCCCGCGCTCGCCGCTCGCCGGGCGCGCCAACGTGCTGATCTTCCCCGATCTCGACTCCGGCAACATCGCCTACAAGCTGACCGAGCGCCTGGCCGGGGCAACCGCGCTCGGGCCGCTGGTGCAGGGCCTGGCGAAGCCCTTCATGGATCTCTCGCGGGGCTGCAAGCCGGACGACATCGTCAACGTGGCCTGTATCGCATCGGTGCTGGCGAGCTGAAACGGGCGGGCCCGCGCTTTTCTGGCCCGGTGGGCGGCGCTATCGTCGACTCCATGCTCACGCGCTTGCTCGCGCTCCTGCTCGGTTTTCTCTGCTCGGGCTGTGCCTGGATGAGGCCCGAGCCGCCCGAGTACGAGTCCGTCCGCTACCCATCCGGGCTGGTCGTGCGCGACATGGTCGTTCCCTCGGCGGGGCGCGAGGTCGCGGTGGGCGACTCGGTGGCCGTGCACTACAGCCTGCGCCTGGAGGACCGCACGCTGGTCGAGTCGAGTCTCGACACGGGCCAGCCCATGCGCTTCCGGGTCGGCGCCAACGACGTGCCGAGCGGACTGGACGAGGGTGTACGCGGCATGCGTATCTTCGGCCGGCGCCGCCTCTCCGTCCCGGGCAAGCTCGCCTTCGGGGCTGCAGGCCGTCCGCCACGCATTCCGCCCGACGCGACGGTGGTCTTCGAGGTCGAGCTGATGGAGCACACGCCGGCGGGCGAGTGAGCCTCAGCGCGCACGCCGCAAAGCGCCGGGCAAGAGCGTCGCGCAGGCCGCCGTCACGACCGCGGCTCCGAGCGGCAGATCGGCCTCGAAAGAGAGCACCACGCCGAACGCCACCGCCGCCACGCCCGCGCAGATCGAGAGCGTGAGGTAACCCTGCATCGAGCGCGCGAAGGGGCGCGCGGCCAGCGGCGGCAGCACCAGCAGGCCGAACAGCATGGTCGGACCGAGGATGATGGTCCCGACCGCGACCGTCAGGGTGCACAAGAGGTGCAAGACGATCTCGAGCGCCAGCGCGCGCTTCCCCAGCACGAGCGCGAACTCGCGATCGAAGCTGACCAGCACGAGCTCGCGCCGGAGGTGCAGCAGGACCAGCAGCACGACCAGCAGCACGAGCACGATCGTCTCGCACTCGTGCCTGCCCACCCCGAGCACCTCGCCGTGCAGGAGCTCCTCGACGTGACTCTGCCCCACCGGCGAGAGCCGGCCGAAGACGTAGGTCGCGGCATTGGCCACGACGAAGGCGGCCGCCACGCGCCCGATCTCGTTCCCGCGCCCGCCGCGACCCAGCCACACCAGAGCGAACAACCCAACCAGGCAGGCTAGGGCCGCCCAGATCAAGAGGTAGTTCATGACCGCGTGCGGATCCTCGAGCGCCTCGTCGAGCGTGAGTCCGCCGAGTCCGATCGCCCCGATCCACCACGGCAGGAGCACGTACCCGAGGACCACGCCCGCGGCCGAGAACTGCGGCAGGGTGATGCCGTAGAAACTCGTACGCCGCAGCAAGAGCAGCGCGCCCACCAGCGGACAGACGATCCCGGCCGCGAGCGCGGCGAGCAGCGCGTAGCGGAAGAGATCGATGCGTTCGGCCCAGGAGACGTCCATGGGCTATCCCAGCTGGGTCCCGGCCCCGAAGATCTGTTCCAGGCGTTCGGGCGCGAGCAGCGTGCGCGCATCGCCGAGCTGCACTCGTCCCTCCGAAACGAGCAGGACCTCGCCCACGGATTCGCGCACCAGCGCGAGCTGGTGGCTCACGAGCAGGATCGCCAGGCCTTCGCGGTTCAGCTCGCGCAGCAAGGCCAGGATCTGCTCAACGGCCCCGCGATCGACGCCGCTCGTCGGCTCGTCGAGCAGCAGCACGGCCGGGCGCGTCAGGAGCGCGCGCGCCAGCAGCACGCGCTGGCGCTGGCCTCCGGAAAGCTGCGAGAACGGCGTGCGCTCCAGCCCCGCCAGGCCCACGCGCTCGAGGAGCTCTCCGGCGGACTGGCGGTCGGCGCGTGTCAGGCGGCGCAGGCGGGTCAGTCGGCGGTAGGCGCCCATCTCCACCACCTCGACGGCCGCGAGCGGATAGCCGGCGTCCAGGCTCTCGCGCTGCGGCACGTAGCCGAAGACCACGCCGCGCGCCCGCTCGCAGCGCCCGGAGAGCACGGGAACCAGTCCGAGGATCCCGCGGAACAGCGTGGTCTTGCCAGAACCGTTCGGACCGATGATGCCGAGGAAGCTGCCGGGGTCGTTCTCGAGATAGACCCCCGACACCACCGCCCCCCCCACCGACCCCAAGGCGG
>JANOGB010000543.1:0-7647 GCA_031413955.1 Planctomycetota bacterium
CGATTGTGTCGTTATGTTCCCCGAGGCAGAGATGCATGGGGTCGATCTGGTGCTGCCCGACATCACCTATCTGCGCGAGCACCGAATTCCTCCAGGGCTTCGGCCGCGGCCTTGAGCTTGTCGTCCTTGACGAGGGCCCGCGCGAGGTTGACCCACAGGTCGCGGTTGCCTGGCAGGCGCGCGCTGTCGCCGTGCAGGCTCAACGAGTTGCGGTAGTCCTTGGCAGCCTCGCGATACTCGCCGATGCGCAGCTCGATGTCGCCGCGGCGCTGGTAGGCCTGCGGCCAGGTCTCGTTGTTCTTGACCTGCTCGTCGTAGTCGCGCATCAGCTCGCGGCGCGCCTTGTTGTCCTTCAGGAGCGTGAGCGCCACCAGCGCTCCGTCGCGGATCGCCGAGTCCGCGGTGGACACCAGCGGCTCCATCTCCTTGCCGAGCCTGTTCGAGAGCTTGACCCCGAGATGCGGCAGGCCGTCCAGCACCCGCAGGCGCACCTCGACCGCGAGATCCTCGCGCACGGCGAAGCGCAGCAGCGCGAACACGACCTCCTCCTCGATTTCCTGGCCCGGGACGCAGAAGTAATCCATCAGCTCGGCCAGGACGTCGGCGCCGCGGCTGGCATCGTCGAGCAAGGCCACCACCTCCGGCCGTGGGGCCTTGCGCGGCTCGCTCGCGAGCGCGCGCAGCGCGGCCGAGATCACTTCGGGCTGGGAATCCGCGAGCGCGGCGGCGATCAGCGGGTCAGCGGGGGCCAGGCGCGCCACGGCGTGGATGACTTCGGCGCGCAGGCTGCCGTTCACGCCGGGATGGAGCGCGTGCAACGCCGCGAGCGCGCGCGGGACCTCGGGCGAGTCCCCGAGCACGCGCACGGCCAGCTGGCGCCCGCGCGGACTGCCCAGGTTCGCGAGGCGCACCAGGCTCTCGAGCAGAGCCGGGTTGCGCGCGCGGGCCAGCAGCACGGCCACCTCCTGGGCCTGCTTCTCCTGCTCGGGTGTGGGCGTGGCCCCCGGATCGAGATAGGGCACGAGCAGCGGCGCGGTCTCGCTGCCGAGGTTCTGGAGGTCGCCTTGGAGCTTCTTGAGCTCGCCCGCGGAGCGCGACTGGCCGAGCTTGCGCACCACTTCCTCGACCAGCGGCCGGAGGCGCGCGTACTCCTTCTCGCGCTCTCCGCGCATGCGCCTCAGGTAGGCCTCCAGCGAACCGCTCTCGTCGCGTGCGAGCACGGGCGCCGCGAGCGCGAGCAGGGCCAGGCCCGATGCCAGCCAGGAGTGCGAGTGCCGGAACGGACTCTTCATGCGGCGCCCATACTAGGACGCTTGGAGAGCTCGGACTACCGACCGTCCTTGACGGGGCGCCTGGCTGGCACGAGCACAACCACGCGCTGCCCTCGGCGTACCCGGGGTACTCGCGCGGGAGGCGTGGCAGCCGGCGCCGGAGGTCCGAGCAGGGCTTCGAGCCGACGGCGGTTGCGGAAGACCCAGGAGCGCATGCGAGCCTCATCGTCCGAACGCGGCGGCGGGGTTGACGGGCGACTTGGCGGCGCGGGCGGGCCGTGGTTCCATGGTGCGCTGCACCCATGAGTTCGGTGCGCTGCACCCATGAGTTCCGAGGCTTCCCGAGCGGAACCGGGCCCGCTCCCGGCGCTGCACCCGCACCCCGTGCCCGTCGCGCGCGAGCGCGGGGAGTTCGACGTCCTGGTGGTCGGCGGCGGCCACGCCGGGATCGAGGCCGTGCTGGCCGCCGCACGCCTCGGCGCACGCGCCGCGCTGGTGAGTTTTCGCCTGGATCGGATCGGCGAGATGAGCTGCAACCCGGCCGTCGGCGGGCAAGGCAAGGGGCAGCTCGTGCGCGAGATCGACGCCCTGGGCGGCGTCATGGGGCGCGCCACGGATGCCACGGGGATCCAGTTCCGGCTGCTCAACACGGCCAAGGGTCTGGCGGTGCAGGCGCCGCGCGCGCAGTGCGACCGGCACCTCTATCGCGAGGAAGTGACGCGGCGCGTGCGCGAGGCCGCAGGCGTGGAGCTGCTCGAGGGCGCGGTCGAGGGCTTGCTGGTGGAGGCTCCCGTGAGCTCGGGCTCGGCGCCGCGCGTGCGCGGTATTCGCCTGGCCGGTGGCCGGGAGCTCACGGCCACGAGCGTGGTGCTCACGACCGGCACCTTCCTGGCCGCGGTCATGCACACGGGCGAGGCCCGCTCGGAGGGCGGCCGCGCGGGCGAGACCACCAGCGGCGGCCTCTCGCGCGACCTGAACGCGCTCGCGCTGCCCGTCGGGCGCCTGAAGACCGGCACGCCGCCGCGTTTCGCGGCCGACTCGATCGACTGGCACAGGCTCACGCCGCAAGCGGGCGACGTCCGTCCGACGCCGTTCTCCTTCGCCACGGCGCGCGCGCACTTTCCCCTGCAGCGCCAGGTCGAGTGCTTCCTGACCCACACCAATTCGCGCGCCCACGCCCTCATCCGCGCCAACATCCATCGCGCGCCGATGTACGCGGGCCGCATCCAGGGCATCGGCCCGCGCTACTGCCCCTCGGTCGAGGACAAGGTCATGCGCTTCGCGGAGCGCGAGCGCCACCAGATCTTCCTGGAGCCCGAGGGGCTCACGACCGACGTGGTCTACGCCAACGGGATCTCGACCTCGCTGCCGGCCGAGATCCAGGAAGACTTCGTGCACGCGATCGAGGGCCTCGAGCGCGTGCGCTTCCTGCGCCACGGCTACGCGGTCGAGTACGACTTCGTGCAGCCGAGCGCGCTCGACCGGACGCTCGCCGTGCGCGCCGTGCGCGGCTTGTACCTGGCCGGGCAGATCAACGGCACCTCGGGCTACGAGGAGGCCGCGGCGCAGGGCTTGATCGCCGGCGCGAACGCGGCCCTGTGGGTAAGCGGGCGCGAGCCCTTCGTGCTGGCGCGCCACGAGGCCTACATCGGCGTGCTGGTGGACGATCTCGTGGTCAGCCAGCCGCGCGAGCCCTATCGCATGTTCAGCTCGCGCGCGGAGTACCGGCTGCTCCTGCGCCAGGACGACGCCGATCGACGCCTGGCCGCGCGCGGCGCAGCGCTGGGCCTCGTCGCCGATGCGGATCATGCGCGGGCACGGGCACGCACCGCGCGCGTCGCCGGCCTGACGCACCTGCTGGAGACGCAGCGCCTGGACGAGGACCCGCGGCGGACGCTGGCCGAGCACCTGCGGCGTCCGGAGGTCACGCTGGCCGCCCTGGCCGAACGCATTCCGAGCCTGCGTCCGTTCGCGGACGAGCCCGACGTGCTCCTCACGGCCGAGGCCGACGTCAAGTACGCGGGCTACGTCGAGCGCCAGCGCGCGGCCGTGCAGCGCCTGGCGCGCGACGAGGCCACGCTCATCCCCGCCGATCTCGATCTCGCGCACCTCTCCGGGTTGTGTCACGAGGCGCGCGAGAAGCTCGTCGCGCTGCGTCCGGCGACGCTTGGCGCTGCCGGCCGCATCGCGGGCGTGAATCCGCCCGACCTGGCGCTGCTCGCCGTGCACATCGAGCGCCACCGGCGCGAGCGCGCGGCCCACAGAGGAGGGCAGTAGGAGGGCAGCCGGCGACGTGCCGGGCCGTGCGTGGCTCGCTATGGTGGGCGCCCTTCTCCCCGAGGCCAGGTCCATGATCCAGCTGCGCACGTCCTCCGTCCTCGTTCTCGCCACCCTCGTTGTCGCCACGCTCCTCGCCGCCGCCTGTCACGCGCCGGGCGCGTCTGGCACCGCTGTGCCGGGTGCAGCCGAGGCGCGACTCGCGCGGCGCCTGGAGCAGATCTTCCTGCACGACGAGTTCACACCGCGCACCTTCGGACCCGCGCGCTGGAGCGACGGGAAGCACTACCTGACGGTGGAGGACTCGGTCGCGCTCGCGGGCGGGCAGGATCTCGTGCGTTACGAGGCCGAGAGCGGGGCGCGCGCGCTCCTGGTCACGGCCGAGAAGCTCGTCCCGTCCGGCGCGACGGCCCCGCTCACGATCGAGGACCATGCCCTCTCGGCCGACGGCGAGCGCGTGCTCCTCCTCACCAACACGCGCAAGGTCTGGCGCCAGAACACGCGCGGCGACTACTGGGTGCTCGAGCTCGGCTCCGGGAAGCTCGAGAAGCTCGGCGGCGACGCGCCCGAGGCGAGCCTGATGTTCGCCAAGCTCTCGCCCGACGGCACACGGGCCGGCTACGTGCGCGCGAACGATCTCTGGGTCGAGGACCTCGCGAGCGGCGCGATCACGCGCCTCACGAGCGACGGCTCGCCGACCTCGATCAACGGCACGAGCGACTGGGTCTACGAGGAGGAGTTCGACCTGCGCGACGCCTGGCGCTGGAGCCCGGACGGGAAGAGCCTCGCCTTCTGGCACTTCGATTCGAGCGGCGTGCCGCTGTACACGCTGGTCAACACGACCGACGCGCTCTACCCGACCCTGACGACGATCCCGTATCCGAAGGCCGGGCAGACGAACTCGGCGGTGAAAGTGGGGGTGATCGACGTTGCGGGTGGCGAGCCACGTTGGATCGAGCTCCCCGGCGACCCGCGCCAGAACTACGTGCCGCGCATGGAGTGGGTGCCCGGATCGAACGAGCTCCTCGTGCAGCAGATGGACCGGCGCCAGCAGCGCAACACGGTCTGGCGCGCCGACGCCGCGAGCGGCGTCGCACGCGCGTGGTTCACCGAGACGGAACCGACGGCTTGGCTCGACGTGGTCGACGACTGGCGCTGGCTGCCGAGCGGCGAGCTCCTGTGGATCAGCGAGCGCGACGGCTGGCGCCACGCCTGGGCGGTGGAGGGGGAACGCTGGCGCTGCTTGACCCCTGGCGATTACGACCTCACCGCGGTCTTCGGCGTGGACGAGGCACGCGGGCTTCTGTACTTCCAGGCCTCACCCGAGGACGCCACGCGCCGCTACCTGTACCGAGTCGCGCTGCAGGGCGGCCGGGAGGAACGCGTGACGCCGGCGAACCAGCCTGGCACGCACACCTACGATCTCGCCCCTGGCGCGAGCTACACGCTGCACACGTCTTCGGAGCTGGAGCGCGCGCCGGCAGTCGAGCTCGTGCGCCTGCCCGAGCACACCACCGTGCGCGCACTGGAGACCAACGCGGAGCTCGACACCAGGCTCGAGCCGCTCATTTCCACGCCACCGGAGTTCTTTCGCCTGGAGATCGGCGGCGGCGTGAAGCTGGACGGCTGGATGATGCGACCGGGGGACTTCGATGCGCGCAAGCGCTATCCGCTCGTCATGTTCGTCTACAACGAGCCCAGCGCGGTACAGGCGACCGACGTCTGGAAGGGCGTGCGCGGCGGCCTCTTCAACCACGCGCTGGCCGAGGCCGGCTACGTGGTCGCCTGCGTCGACTCGCAGGGCACGCCTGGCCCGCGCGGAAAGGCGTGGCGCAAGAGCACCTACCAGCGCTTCGCGGTGGTCGGCGCCGACCAGCAGGCCGCGGCCGTGCGCGCGCTGTGCGCCGAGCGTTCCTATCTGGATCCCGAGCGCGTGGCCGTGTGGGGCTGGAGCGGCGGCGGGACCATGACGCTGCACTTGCTGTTCCGCCATCCCGAGGTCTACCGGGCCGGCGTGGCCGTGGCGCCCGTACCGGACGTGGCGCTCTACGACTCGATCTACCAGGAGCGCTACACGGGCCTGCCAGAGACCGACGCCGAGGCGTATCGCGTCAACTCACCGATCACCTACGCCCAAGGCCTGGCCGGCAAGCTCCTGCTCGTGCACGGCTCAGGCGACGACAACGTGCACTTCCAGGGGTCCGAGCGCCTGATCAACCGGCTGGTCGAGCTCGGCAAGCCCTTCGACTTCATGCTGTATCCCAATCGCTCGCACGCCATCAATGAGGGCGCGGGAACGCAGCACCATGTCTATGCCTTGCTGGCGCGCTATCTGTCGGAGCACGTGCCCGCCGGGCCGCGCTGACCCTGGGAAAAGAAGAGGAGCTTCAGGAATTCAGGAAGTCGTGTGGGCGCAGGTTCTTGGAGTGGAGGGGGAGCACCCACTCGCCAACCTCCTCCCCTCCATGACCTCGACTCACGCGACCTCCTGAAGCCCCAAAGATGAAGAGCCAGCTGGAGCCTGGCGCTCCCAGGGCTACCGCTTCTTGCAGTACTCGACCCAGCGTTCTTCGATCCCCGCCAGACCGACGCCGTAGAGGTCCTCGAAGGCGGCCTCGATCTCGCCCCGGTTCTGGCCGGGGATGCGACCGACGCGCTGCAGCAGGGCGGGGAACTTGTCTCTTGCCCATTTGCTCTCGCGCAGGAACTCGATCAGCAGCGCGGCCTGCGCGTAGCTCGCGCCGGCCTGGTCGCCGGCGGGTTCGTCGCTCGACATCAAGAGGCTCGGGATCGCCATGAACTCCGCGAGCGGCACGTGTTTCTGCTGCTTGACCTGGCCAGCCACGGCCGAGCGATCGCCGGGCCTGGACGACAGGTACTCGGCCACGCCCTCCTGGAACCAGGATCCGCCGCCGCCGAGGCCGAGGCGGTTCGTGAAGATCTGGTGCGTGGCCTCGTGGATGTGCACCGAGTCGCCGGGCGCGTCGTACCAGGTGGCGTAGTAGTCGCGCGAGGCGTGGCCCTTGGAGCGCCCGGCCTGCGCCAGGGAGAGCCCCGCGCTCCGCGCGTAGAATTCGTCGTACTCTGCCTCGGTGCGGAACAGGAACACGGGCAGGAGCCGGCGGCCTGGCACGTCGTCGAAGGGAAAGACCTTGCGGATCGCGGCGAAGCACTCCTCCATCTTCTTGCCGAAGCCCGGGCCGCCCGAGGAGTTGGTCAGCACGAGGTAGTGCGCCGTACGGATGAAGGGCTCGAGCTTGTCACGCACGAGGATCGGCGCGTCGTGCTCCCAGCGCAGGCGTGCCTCCTCGTCCGTCCAGCGATGCTCACGCACCGGACCGTCGTAGACGACGCCCTTGGAGAGGAACTCGAAGAGCTGTGCCTCTGCCTCCGCCGTCGGGGGCGGCGAGGCTTCGAGCGTGATCCAGTAGCCCGTTCCGGACAGGAGCCCGCCGAGCAGGAAACGCAGGCCGACGGTCGTGCTTCCGTCCTTGCTCCTGAGCTCGGTGCGCTCGTAGGTCGCATAGGCCGCGAAGCCGAAGGGGCCAGCCAGGGCGCGGCGCACGCCCGGATCGTTGCGGCCCTGGGCGGGGTTGCTCCAGAAGCTCGGTCCGACGTCGAGCACTTCGGCCGGCTCGCTGAAGTCGTACTTCTCGCTCGGCAGCGTCTTGAGCGTGATCTCGACCTGGCTCGCGCCGAGCTGGCCGCGCCAGCGGTTCGAGCCTGGACTCGTGAGGCCCTCGAGCGGCGGCAAGGTGAGCGTGAGCGACAGGTCGGAGAGGCGCACTACGCGCGGGTCCGAGGTCTGCGCGAGCGCGAGCAGCGGGGCGAGCAGCGACAGCTTCACGAGCGAGCCTTCATCCTCGGCTCGCGAGCATAGGCCGGGCCGGCGCGGCGGAGCAAGCGCGACCCAGCGCGGGCTACGCCCGCAACCCAAGCGCACCACAGAGGCACAGAGGACGCAGAGGCTCACGGAGGAAGAAAGGGAAGGGGCCTCCGGGGCTTCGGTTCTCGGAAGTCGACGATCCGGAGGCCCCTTCTTCTTCCCGCTCTTCTCTGCGAGCCTCTGCGTCCTCTGTGCCTCTGTGGTGTGCTCTTC
>JANOGB010000544.1:0-3365 GCA_031413955.1 Planctomycetota bacterium
TAGCGCAGATCCGCGAACGTGGCGCCGCGTAGCACGCTGCAGCGCAGGAAGACGAAGAACCTGCTCTTCGTGTCCGTCCGCGACTGGCTCTTGAAGAGGTTGCCGAGGATCGGGATCGCGCCCAGGAACGGCACGCGCGACTCGGCGTCGGTCTTGGTCTCGACCTCCAGGCCCCCGACCACGACCGTGTACCCATCCGGCACCGTGGCCTGGCTCGCGAGCTTCGTCTCCTGCCGGGGTGGCGGCAGCGTCGGGTCGGAGGAGTCCCCGACGAACGTGCTCAGGGATACCTGGTATTCGACCAAGAGCTGGTCGCCGTCGGTGATCTGGGGCGTGATCTGGACTGACGTGCCGGCGTCGAGCGTGCCGCCGAAACTGATCGTCGCGAGGTTCGTCGAGGTGTTCGAGGTGGCGAACGGTTGCTGCAGGAGCGAGTCGAGGTGCGCGGTCTGGTTGTTATTGACGAGCACCTTGGGGATGTTGAGCGTGCGTCCGCGGTTGACGGTTTCGAGCGCTCGCAGCACGCCGGAGAAACTCCCGGGGTCGAGAAGGACGCCTTCGACGCCCGTGCCACCGGCCGGGGGTAGCGAGGTTCCCGAGGGATCCGGCGAGCCTGCGCCGAAGAGCGACGCGAGGCGCCACAGCGTCCCGTTGCTGCTCCCGATCCTTTGCAGCTCGATCGCGAGGTCGCGTGTCTCGGAGTCCGTGAGCGTGACGATCAGCGTCTCGACCAGGACCTGCGGATGCTGGACGTCGAGGTCCTCGATCAACTGGCCGAGCTCGTCGAGGAGCCGTGGCGGGCCGACGGCGAGGATGCGGTTCGTGCCAGAGTCCTTGGAGAGCGAGAGCTCGCTCGCCTCTGGGACGGGCCGGCCGCCAGTGCCGCCGGTAGAGGGCGTTGCGGGAAGTGCATCCCCTCGAGCCGCGGCCCCCTCCTGTGTCGTCGCCGGCAGCGGCTTTCCCTGGAGCAGGTTTTCGAGGACCCCCAAAAACTCGTCCACGCCGCGGTGGCGGACGGGGAACGCGCGCAGCGCGATCCTGGAATCCGCGGGCGCGCTCTCCAGGCGGGCGAGCAGCCGCTCGACCTCCGCATGCTGCGCAGGGGTGGCCGTGATCACGAGCGTCCCCGTCAGCCCGTCCTCGACCATGCGCCATCCGCCCGCCGACTCGACCGGTCCGCGCGCGACGTCCTGGACTAGTTTTGCCGTCTCCTCTAGAGAGAACCGGTGCGGGACGTAGTTCCGCGTGACCGCGGGCTGCACCCGGTCGAAGCGCTCGATCTGGTCCTTCCACCAGAGGAGTTCCGGCTCCGGGGCGACGACCAAGATCGTGCCGGAGACGGGCTCGGCCAGCGCGACCCCCTCCGGCTTGAACTTTCCGACCTGCTCGACCGCCTTGGTCACGCGCTCGAGCAGCGCCACGACGGCCGTGGGGGAGGAGTGCCGTACCTGGAACGCCTCCACCACCGGTTGCAGCGGCGAGTCGAGCACTCCGAGCAGGTCGAGCGCCTCGATCACTTGCGGTCTGGGCCCGGCGAGCAGGACCTGGTACCCATCCTTGATGGGCTGAACGAGGCACCCCTCGCTTGCCAGTACGGCGCGGAGTGGCTCGGCCGCCTTCTCGGGCTCGACGTAGTGCAGCTGCTGCAGCACCTTCACAAAACCCGCCCGCGCCGTGCGCACGTCGGTCTCGATGCGTGCGAGCTTCGCCGCCTCCGCGACCGGCACGATCCCGAGCGCGTCCTCGCCCGGGGCCTGGATGGAAGCGAGCTTCTTCGAGCCCAGCAGGCGGTTCGCGAGCGACCACATGCCCTCGTCCGAGAACCCGAGGTCCGACTTGATCGTCACCCTTCCCTGGATCTGGGCACGGTCGTAGTCGAGTGCGAGGTCGAGTCCGGCGGCGCAGGCGTCGAGCAGCTCGACCAGATCGATCTCCTCGCCGGTCACGAACCAGCGTGTGCCCCCTGCTTCGGCCTCGGGCTCCTGTGCACTCCCAAGCCCGCCCCAATTCAGGAGATAGACCGCTGCGAGTAGCAGATGACAGGAAACGGTCTGTGCCCGCTCTACGAAACCCCATAGAACAGGTGTCGGCTGTCCCGCCCCCCTTTGGCGGGCGGACTGCTTGCCTGCCTGAGCGGATTGCGTAATGGGCGGGACAGCCACTTTGCGGCCTTCCCCTGAGACGACGTTTCTAGTCGGAGGCCGCCGCATTCCAGGCGGTTTGCACGGCGGCGATATTCGAGTCGAGGTTGACCTTGGCGGTCGCGACCTCGCTCACGGCGTCCGCGACCGCGAGGTCGTCGCGCGCGGATTGCGAAAACTCCTCCTGCGGGTCCTCTTCGCTGATGCGCTTGGTGGCCAGGGCAGCCCGTAAGGCAACCCACTCGGCCTCCGGGCGGTCCTTCACGAGGTACTGCGCGGAGAGGCCCCAGGTGCGGTTCGCTTGGACGCGCTCGACCAGCGCCGCCTGGCCCGCCGAGACGGTAGCGAGAGCCGCGCGTCGCAGGTCGGCGAGGTAATTCTGGCGTGCGTTCGTGGCGTTCGTGAGCGCGGTCTCGGCCGCGCGCAGGGCTCGAACGTCGGCTTCCGTACCTTTCCCGCTCTGCACGAGGCGGCGCAGGCGATCGTGAGTTTGGCGGGCGGAGATGTAGGCGTCGTCGCGGTTCTGCATAGCGGGCGCGCTGTAGCCTCCCTCGACGGCGGCGACGAGCGCTGGGACCTGCTGTGCAGTGATGCCGGCTGCGGCGAGCGCGTCGGCGCCAAGGCCGAGGCGCAGCAAGACTCCGGCGGATTCCGTGTTTGCGGGCGGAGGGGGAGGATCGGCGGGATCCGAGCCGCCGCCTTCGCCAGCTCCGATGGCAAAGGCGGCGGCGCCCGCGGAGACCAGAAGAACGGACAAGAGGGCAGAGAACGTGCGCATGGGCTCCTCTCTGACTGCGTGTTGGAAGAATGCCTGGCAAGGGCCAAGCGGATTGCGTGCGAGCAAGATAGTCGAGCGCGTGCCCGCTGGTGGCGCAGTACCGCCGAAAAGTTTTTCCGAGATTCTTCACCGACACAACCGCCGGTAGGGCTTCGATCCTCGAAGCAAATTGAAGGCCGTGATTGAAGGCCGTGATTGAACGTGCCTTCGTGCCGGTCGCATCACGAGTTGCGTTCGATTTCCAACGATTGGGACGGAGCAACGTGCAAAGAAACGCCACTTCTCCTGTTGACGCCCTCTCGACCCTCGCTAGGTTCGGCCTCTACGCAATCCGCTCTTTGTCTCGCAGGTCCGATCCCGAGGATCTGAAGAAGACCGCTCGATCGGACCTGCGGGGCCTGAACCCCGAGGAGTTCCCATGCAGTCCATCGCGCGCCCCTTCGTGG
>JANOGB010000545.1:0-13695 GCA_031413955.1 Planctomycetota bacterium
GCTCCAGTCCAGGTCGATACCTGCCTTCGGCGGGACGCTCCTGGTCGGAACGAACCGAGCGACCTCCGTCCGCGTCATGACGACCCTGGGCGGGGCCCAGGGAGTGGGAGGAGCGGGCAGCGCACGTGTGACCCTCCTCTATCCGCTCTCCCTGGCGGTCGGACTCGACGTCTACGCTCAGTTCGCAGTGAGTGACCCCCTCGCCCCCCAAGGCTGGGCACTCAGCGAAGGCCTGCGCTACCGCGTCTGCAGGTAATCGCGAGCCCTCCCACCGACTCCGGGTCGCGCGCACCTTGCTCGGCGAGGACGCGCGACCCGAGTGCTTTCCAGCGGAACGCGTTTTCCGATCGGGGTTTCACGGGCAAGCGGCCGAGAGGCATGCTGTTCCCCTCTGGCGCTCTCTGCGCCGTCCCCTCGCTCACAGGTGTCCACATGAACGCGACCCAGCTCGTCCTCTGGACCGGCCTCTTCACCACTGCCTTCGGCTCCGCGCTCCTGCCGCAAGAAAAGAAGGAGGAGAAGAAGAAGAGCCAGAACCCGGTCACGCGCTTCTTCGAGGACGAGGGCGAGCGACTCGCGAAGGAAGTCGAGGGCACGTGGACCCTCTTCGATTACACCGACCCGACCGACGTCGCGCTCGACGACGTGGCCAGCGGCTTCGCTTCCTTCCACGACGGTTTTCTGACGCTCACCCTGGCCATGGATACGGTGGAACCGGGCTTCCTGGGAGCGAGCGAGTACACGATCCTGGATTCGGGCATCTACCGCTACCGCATCGACGAGCTGGCGAACCTCCAGCTCTCCAGCGTGGTGAGCTTCTCCAACCAGACCCCGGACGGTGAGGTGGAGCGCCAGCCCTCCGGTCTGGTCCTCGAGTACTTCATGCGACTCCAGGACGGGGTGCTCGAGCTGCGCGACGTCGCTGGCGTGCTGCTCTCCTTCCGCAAGATCGCGGCCGGCGATTTCCCCGACTCCGCCATCCGCAAGCTCGATCGGCGGCGCAGTGGCACGGAGCAATGGGACGTGGAGGACGATCGCTGAGTCCAGCCTTTCGTCCACGTTCGTACTCTCCACTCCCATGCTGCGCATCCGACGCTCCGACGAACGCGGCCACGCCGACCACGGCTGGCTCGATGCCCGTCATACCTTCTCCTTCGCCGACTACCACGACCCCGACTTCATGGGCTTCAGCGTGTTGCGCGTGCTCAACCAGGATCGCGTGCAGCCCGGCCAGGGCTTTCCGCGCCACGGGCACCGCGACATGGAGATCGTGACCTACCTGCTCGAGGGCCAGCTCGAGCACAAGGACAGCATGGGCAACGGCTCGCGCATCCACCCGGGCGAGGTGCAGCTCATGTCCGCCGGCACGGGCGTGCAGCACAGCGAGTACAACGCCTCGCGCACGGACCTGCTGCACCTCTTGCAGATGTGGATCCTGCCCGCCAAGCTCGCGGTGCAACCGCGCTACGAGCAGAAGAGCTTTCCCGAGGCCGAGCGCCGCGGCCGACTGCGGCTGGTGGTGTCGCCCGACGGCAAGGACGGCGCCCTGACGATTGGCCAGGATGCACGGCTCTACGCCGGCCTGCTCGACGGAGTGGAGCGCGCTCAGCTCGCACTCGCCCCAGGCCGCGCCGTCTGGTTGCACGTCGGGTTGGGCAAGCTGCGCGCGAATGGAGAGGATCTCGGACCCGGCGACGGGGCGGCAGTCCTGGACGAGAAGCAGCTCACCCTCGAGCGAGGCGAGCGGGCCGAGTTCGTCCTGTGGGAGCTGCCGGGGCGCATCTGAGCGCGGCGCGGCCCCGCGAGCCCGCGGCTGTCACAGCCGCCTCGAAAAAGTTTCGGCGGCTCGACCGGACAATCGGCGCTTCTCCGCCGCACTCACGAATTCGAGGTATGTCTTTGGGTCGTCATTCGCGCGCTCTTCCCGAGCGCCCTCCTTCCACCAAGGAATCTCATGCTTCGCATCTTGCTCGCCAGCGCCCTCGGCGCCCTGCTCCTTTCCTTCTCTCCGCTCTCGGCCCAGACCACGCCCGACGTGATCGGCGGGCGCATGCGCGGGACCTGGGACCTGCCCGTCAAGGACCAACCTGGACGTGCGCGCGGAGTCATGCTCTATCTCGGCGAGGTCATGGTCGGCCTCGACGCCCGCCTCACGCCGTTCACCGACCCGGGCAGCGTGCGCGGCGGTCGCATCGACGGGGTCCTCCGGCGCCGCACCGACACGGGCTTCGCTCCGGAACCGGTCGCGGAAATGCACGGCACGTACGTGATCGGCATGGATGGACGGGGTCGCTTCGAGGCCATGATCACGCCGCTCGCGGTCCCGGGCGTCCGCGCCGAGCCCATCGGGAAGATGGGGGGCGTCTTCTACGATCCGATCATGGGCGACATGAACCCTGTCGGCCGCTTCATGGGTCGCTGGGCGCTGTGGATGTGACCTGATCCGAGCCGATCGACGTCGATCACGGCCGCCGCTCGCAGAGATGTCTGCGTGCGGCGGTCTCGTTTCCTCTCGAGCCGCCGCTCTCCCGGTCCCATCAGAACACCTCGGCGAGCATGCAGCGCGCGCTGCCTCCACCATGGGTCTCGATCGTAGCGAGGTCGGCCGAGACGATCCGGCCGTGGCGCTCGAGAACGCTGACCTGATCCGGCCGCAAGGCGCGCCGGGCGCGCTCGGAGAGCACGAATAGCGGCGCCCCAGAGAGCGCGCGCAACTCCAGCAAGTTGCCCGCGAATTCATCGGCCTGAGCCAGGGTGATCGGCACGAGTTCATGCCCATTCGCCAGCAGACGTTGCTCCACGGCCATTCGCTCCGCGCGGTCGCGGATCGACTCCAGGCAAGCCACGGCCACCGACGAGCCGACCGACATCATCACGTTCGTGTGGTAGATCGCGACCCCGCGCGCGTCGAACGCCTGGAAGGGAACGGGCTCGTAACCGAGCTCGAGTCCGAACCTCGCCAGCATTTCACGCGACGTGCGCGGTGACAGGCAGGCGTAGGCCACCCGCGCCACGCGGTCGAGGACGAGGCTGCCCGTACCCTCCAGGAAGCTCTCCGTCTTCCCGTCCTGGCGCAAGTCGACCAGATGGCGCCGCACGAAGGCGCCACGCTGCTCGAGCTCCTCGAGCACCTCCATCCGGACTTCCCGGCGGCGACTCGGAGCGAGCAGCGGATAGAGCACGGCCGTCCCGCCCGCGTGGAACGAGACCCAGTTGTTCGGGAAGACCGCGTCGGGTTTCTCCGGTTCGAGCGTGTCCTCGACCACGAACACCTCGACCCCGTTCACGCGCAGCACTGCAACGAGCCCGTCGAACTCCCGCCGCGCTCGCGTCAGCACCTCCGGCTCGGCAAGCGTCCGCCCGCGCTGGAACGCATTGGTCGCCGCCGTCTCCGGATTCGCCCCGAAGCGCGCCGGCCGGATCATCAGCACGGTCGAGGTCGTCTGCGTCTCGGCAGTTCGCTCGGGCTCCGGGTTCGACACGCGTCTCATCGTAAGGCAAGCGAGGGGCATGCCCGGCGCGGCCGTCAGTCACCGCCGGCCGAGTCGCCCGGAACCGACGCGACCGCGGAGGCACTGCCCCAGCGACGGAGCTCCTCCAGGAGCCGCTCCACGTCGGAGAACGGCGTCGCGCCGACGTGCGCCCAGCGCTCGCGCCCCTGGCGGTCGATCAGCAGCGTGGCGTGCAACGCCTGATCCTTGAAGTCGTCCCAGGCGTGGAAGGCACGCGCGTTCGCGTGCTCCGGATCGGAGAGCAAGCGCAGCTCGAGTCCCTTCAGCGCGGCGGGCTTGGCCAGGTCCGCTGGTGCATCGGCGCTCACGGCCAGGATCGTCGCGTCGAGCGCCGCGAAGTCCTCGGCCCGCTTGGCGAGCGCGGCCAGCTCCTCGACGCAGTGCACGCACTGGCCGCCGAGGTAGAAGACGAGCACGACATTCTGGCCGCGTAGTTCCTCCAACCCGATGGCCTTCCCGTCGGCATCGACGGCAGCGAGCTCCGGCGCGGCGAAAGGCTCCCAGGCGATCGGTCCGAGCTTCACCAGCGCTTGCGAATCGTAGTCGCGCTGCTTGGCCGGCGACTCGTCGATCGGCTCGGACTGCAGACCGAGCGCGCGCGCGGCCTCCATCCAGCGCAGTCCGGCGTCGGCGCGCGCCCAGACGTGGCGCAGGCGGCCGAAGGCGAGCGTCGCCTCGGGGCGGCGACCGAGTACATGCTCCGCGCGCGCCAGACCGGAGAGCGCGAAGCCGTCGTTGCGCACGAGCTCGAGGGCCTTCGTGAAGCACTCGACGGCCAGCTTCGGGCTGCCGCGCTCGAGATGCAGCTCGCCGAGCAGGTCGTAGTAGAGCGCGCGGTCGTCGGGCGGATCGTCGCGCCGGCGATAGTCCAGGGCCTGCTCGCGCGCAAGCTCCTCGAGCTCCGACAAGCCCTCGAGCTCGCGCTCCGTGCGCAAGCGGATGAGCGCATCGACCTCGCGGAAGCCGCGCTGGAAGCCCTTCTTGCTCCATTCGTCCTTCAGCTTCTCGATGCCCTCTTGGAGCGCGGTCGCGCTCTCGATCGCCTCGGGCACCTCGCCCTTGCCGAGGTGCGCCAGCGCCTCCGCGTAGGCGCGCCAGGCTGCGTGCTCGTCGGTCTTCTTCCAGGGGATCGCGTCCGCGCGCAGGATCTCGTCCCAGCGCTCGAACTTGAGCAGGCAGCGCACCAGCGCCGTCATGCCCTCGAACTGGACCTCGTCTTCGCGCTCCTCGCCCTTGTCGTCCTCGTGCTCGTCCTGCACGGGCTTCGTGGGCGACGCGAGCAGCGTGCGCGCGCCGAGCAGCGCCTGTTCCACGAGCCCCTGCTGCTCCTGGATGTAGCAGAGGTAGTTGCGGTTGTGCGCGAAGTTCCAGTAGTCGTAGGGAAAGAGGCCGCGCTCCTGCATCTGGCGCAGCTCGATGCGCGTGGCCGACTCCATCCACAGTCCGGCTTCGCGCCACATGCCGAGGCCGCTGTACACGTGACCGGGCATGTGGTTGGCATGCCCGACGTCCCAGGCGATGCGGCCGTACTTCGCGCAGCTCTCGAGCGCGACGTCGCCCTGCTCGCTGTCGTCCCACAGGTGGATGCGGTAGTGGTGCGCGCCCGGGTGCTCCGGAGCGACGGCGACGAGCTCCTGGAACAGGGCCTCGTTCGCGATCCGTCCGCCTTGCCCCAGGCTCGCGAGCAAGCAGAAGGCCTTGGCCTCGACGTCATCCGGGTAGTCCAGGACGAGCTTCTCCAGGCGCTCGAGCAGCTCGTTGCGCTCAGGAGGACCGGAATCGGACTCCTTCTTCGTCTCGAAGCGGCCCTCGAGTCGCGGTGCGTTCGCGCCCACCCAGGCCTCGATGTAGAGGCGCTCGTGTTCGCTGACCGCGTCCTTGCGCCGCAGCGCTTCGGAGAGCAGCGACTCGAAGCGCTCCTCGTCGCTCTCCACGGCCAGGGCCATGCCCCAGTACGCCATCGCGCACTCGGGATCGAGCTCGATGCACCAGCGAAAAGTCCGCTCGGCCTCGTAGAACCAGAAGCTGTGCAGCAGCGCGAGGCCCTGGTCGAACCACACCTGCACCTCGGGCACGCGCGTCGTGATCGCGAGATGGGCCTTGCCGATCCCCTCCATCTTCCACGGCTTCTGGCGCGGCCCCTGGTCGAAGGCGTGCCCGCGCAGCGAGTGCCCGGGTGTGCGATCGTCGCGGCCGGCGTAGGCGGCGGACTTCTGCCGAGCCTGCGGGAGAGCACCCAGGACCAGCGCGAGCGGGATCGATACGAGCAGGATGGACGGGGAGCCGGGAGCGCTTCTCATACTTCCGCATCGTAACGGCGCGCGCCCTTGGCCGGATTCCGGTATTCCCCGTCCGAGCGAGCGGCGCCCACCTCATCGCGCCGCCGGTCAGCCTACAATCCGGGCCCGCAGCGCCGGGCTCGGACGTCCATGCCTTCCGTCGTCATCATCGGTTCCGGCATCTCCGGTCTGACCAGCGCCGTGCTGCTGGCGGAGCACGGCTGGAACGTGACCGTGCTGGAGGCGCACGGCGTTCCGGGCGGGCTGATGCAGCGCTTCCGGCGCGGGCCGTACTGGTTCGACACGGGTTTTCACTTCCTCACCGGGTCGGCGCCGGGGGACATCTTCTGCCAGCTTGCGCGGCGTCTGGGGATGCTGGAGCGCATGCGCTTCTTGCCGCTCGACGAGCGGGCGCAGTTCCGCGTCCATATCTCCGGGGACGCCGACTTCGACGTGCCGGTGGGCCTCGACGAGAATCGGCAGGCGTTCGCACGCCGATGGCCGGAGCAGGCCGCCGGTATCGCGCGCTTCTTCGACGAGCTCTCGAGTTGCATGGCGGAGAGCAAGTGGCTCGCGAAGATGGTCCCGAGCGAGACTCCGCCTGGTCGGATCGATCCCATGCTGAGCGTCGGCGAGGTGCTCGCGCGCTGTGGCGTCCAGGGCATGCCCGCGGAGGTCCTCGGCCTCTTGACGGCGATCCTGGCCATGCGGCCCGAGACGTGTCCGCTCGCCTTCTTCGCCGGCTTTGCCGGCACGGCGCTGGCCGGCTCGCACCGTGCCGAGGGCGGCGGTGAAGCGGTGGTGAAGCCCCTCATCGAGCGCCTGCAGGAGCTCGGCGGCACGCTCTTGACCAACCGCGCCGCGACGCGCATCCACTGGAGCGAGCGCGAGGTGACGGCGGTCGAGGATCGGAAAGGCGTGCGCCACGAGGCCGACCTGGTGATCTCGACCTGCCATCCCGCGGAGCTGTTGCGCTTGACCGGTCCGGGCGGCCTGCGACCCTCGCTGGAGAAACGCGTGCGCGAGACGCCCGACAGCGCCAGCGCGGTGCTGCTGTTCGCCGCGCTCTCGCGCCCGCCGCTGACGCTCGGCTGCCGACACCACATCGCGCGCTTCGGAGCGGACAGCGAGCTCTACTACCTCGCGCCGAGCAACTTCCGTCCGAGCGCCGAGGAGCAGGCCGAGCATCCGCTGCTCGAAGCGATGATCTGGGTGCCGTGCGACAGCGTCGATGCGTGGCGCGGCAGCCAGCGGGGCGACCGGCCGGAGGACTACGAAGCCTGGAAGCGCGCTCGCGAGGCAGAGATCCTCGCCAATGTCACCCGCCTGCACCCGGAGCTCGAGGGCAGCATCGAGCGCGTCTGGTCCTCATCACCGCTCTCGATCCAGCACTACGTGCGCTCCCGCAACGGCGCCGCCATGGGTATCTCGCACGACATCGGGCACTTCGGGACCGAGCCCTTCCCCCACCGCAGCCGCCTCAAGAACCTGCTCTTCGCCGGCCAGAACGTCGGCCATCCCGGCGTGATCGGCTGCATGATCGGCGCCTTCATCCTGGCGGAGATGATCCTCGCCAAGGATCTGTGCAGCGAGGTCCTGGCCGGGCAGGGGCCGACGCGCTGAACCCTCCGGGAACTGCCTACTCGTGAGCGCCCGCCGAGCGCAGGAAGTCGGTGCACGCGGCATGACCGCGTTCGGCCGCGATGGCCAGGGCCGTCTTGCCCTTGGCCGACCGGATGTCGAGCGCGGCTCCGGCTTCGATCAGGAACTTCGCGGCGTCGAGCTGGCCCTGGTATGCAGCATTGGAGAGCGCCGTATTGCCGCCCTTGTCCGTGGCGTCGATCGGCGCGCCGGCCTGTAGCAGCTCGCGCAAGATGGCCACGTTTCCTCCGTAGGCTGCCGACATCAGCGGCGTCTGGCCGTTGACGTCGGTGAGCTTGGGATCGGCGCCAGCCGCCAAGAGTTGCTTCACGGCATCCAGGCGATCCTCGCTTGCTGCCCCGAGGAGGGGGCTGGTCTGCTTGCCCGCGTTCGGATCGGCGCCCGCAGCCAGGAGAGTCGAGACGGCCTCCGCGCTCCCGGAATGCGCAGCGAAGAACAGGGCGGTCTGGCCCCAATCGTCCATCAGGTTTCGATCGGCCCCGTGCTCGAGCAAGATCCGGATGGTCGGCAAGTCGACGTGGCCGGGGACCTGCGTCCCCTGGATCTGTCCCGTCGCTCCGATGCTCACGCCTCTCCCGGGCGCACCCGCTGCGTTCATGAGCGCGGTGCGCCCGCCCTCGCCCCGGGCGTCGGGGCTTTCGCCTTTCGACAGCAAGGCTGCAACCTCGTTCTCGTCTCCATTCCAGGCCGCGCCGAGGAGCGGCGAGCTCGGAGTCGCAGTGCAACCAAACGAGAAGAGCGTGAAGAGCACTAGTGCGAGAACGCTGCGGATGAACATGAGAGAACCTCCTTGGTTGGCTCTACTGTATTGCCAAGCGTTCTCTCGCCGGGCCGTTCGAGCCAGCTTCTCGGATTCAGAACTTGGGCTTCTCGACCACCATGGACACCGTCTCGACAGCGGGAACCATGGAGTAGCGGCCTCGCAGGCCGGCCATCACGACGGGGAGGTCCGTGGTGACGCCGTACGTACAACTCAGCTCCTCGGACCACAGGAAGCCATGGCTCACGATGAACAGGACGTTCAGGTCGCCGATGTAGGTCACGCGCCCCGGCTGCACCGTGAACTTGATGGCCATGGGCGCCTTTCCGCCCGAGGCGTGGAACTTGTTGAAGTAATAGTCGCCGGCCTCCAGCTTGCGGACGATCAGCACGGGACCGTCTCCGGCGTCGATGCTCAGGTTCCGATCCAGCTTGAGCTCGTTGAGCATCATGCTCTTCGAGGAACCCACGGTCACCTCATAGCTGAAGTCGGGATCGATCTCGGCATGTTCGAGGTCGTCCGCGTCGGCGCGCGCGGTGAGGAAGCGCACCACCACGACTCCCTCGTCCGGATCCCACTGCGCCGGGTCGAGGGACTCGACTTCCTTGCCGGCGCTGAGACACGCACTGCAGAGGGCTGCAACGACGAGCCACGCGAACAGGGCCAGCGCACAGCGTCGGCCCGGCCTCTTCTGTCTCGATCGGTTGGCGTTCATGCTTCTCTCCCCCCTTCACAGCGTGAAGGAGACTCCGAGGACGAGCGCGAGCCCTCCGCCGTCCACCGATTCGTCGATCGACCCCGAATCGCCGTCGACGCCCTCCGCCGTGTCGAAGAACGCCTGCCGGTAGAGAGCGCGCAGGCCGAGGGACCAGCGCTCGCTCAGGTAGTACTCGGCGCCTCCGCCCAGGCCGAGTTCGAGACCCGAGAGGTCCGCGTCGCCCACGGAGGTGCCCATCGAGGAGTCCTCCAGGGTTGCGAACGCGAATCCGAACCCGGCCTGGAAGAAGGGCTGCAAGCGCTCCTCCGGCCGAAAGAAGTATCTCCAGTCGAAGTCCACCGCGCTGTAGGTGATGTCGCCGCCGGGCAACGAGGGGGCCGCTCCATCGTGACGGGTCTGGTTGAAGGCGAGCTCGATCGCGTGTCGGTTCCAGCGGTGACCAAAGGCGAGTCCAAAGCCCACGCCGCTGTCCGCATCGGGAATCTCGATGCTTTCGCCAGTCGAGCTCAGGAGTACGGTGTCGCCGTCGAAGTCTCCGCCAAGCTGGGCCCACATGCCGTGGACGTCGAAGTAGAACCCTTTTCGCGGGGAAAATCCGCCTTCCTGGGCGGGACGACTTCGCGCGAGACTCGGCGCCTCGAGCGGCTCGCCAGGGCCTCCGCCGGTCGCGGCGGCGGTACTCGTGAACGACAGCAGAACGAACCAGGTCCCGAGATGGATCCTCATCACTTCTCCTTGCGTTGGGTTGGTCCGACGAGGATCGAGGGGCTGACGAGATCCGGGGTTGGCCCTGGGTGCTCGACCGCTGGCTCGGACGATCCTGAAGGACGCGGGCGCGGCGGCCACCGAACAGGTTTTCTTGCCGTCTCCTCGAGCTTGGCGCGCTCCCGGGGCGGTTCCCTGCCCACGAGAGGCGCGGGAAGTGGTATGGGTGTAGCCCTCGAGGCAGAGCGAAGGAGTCCAGCCCGGCCTGGCCCGAGGAAGCAGATCCGGACATGCAAGAGCAGCCGTCCGAGACCCGACTCCTGCTGCAGCGTCTGCGCGCGGGGGATCGCGCGGCGCTGGACGCACTGCTCGAGCGCGATCTCGACTGGATCCGTGGCTACGTGCGCCGGCGCCTCGGGCCCGCGCTGCGCTCGCGGCTCGAGAGCGCGGACGTCGTCCAGGAGGCCATGGTCGAGTTCTTGCGCCACGGACCGCCGTTCCTCGTCTCGGACCAGCAGCAGTTCCGGCGCCTCGCCGCGCGCGTGGTCGAAAACGTGATCGGCCACCAGTACGACTGGTTCACGGCCCAGCGCCGCGAGCTGCAACGCGAGCGCCCGCTGCCCTCGGAGGACATCCTCGATCTCGACGCACGCCGAGCGCCGGGCGGAACGCCGAGCAAGGAGGCCCACCGGCGGGAACGCGAAGCCTGCGTGCGGCTCGGGCTCGAACTGCTGGAGGCGCCGGACCGCGAGGCCATCCTGCTGCGAGAATGGAAGGGACACTCGCTGGCGGAGATGGGGACGCACCTCGGGATCACGGAGGACGCGGCACGGATGCGCTACCAGCGCGCCGTGCGGCGGCTGGCGCGCAAGGTGCGACAACTCCACTCCGGGAACCTCGCGGAGTCGCTGGATGAGTGAGCCGACTCCGTCCGCGGGCTCCGTCCAGCCGACGCTGGATCGTGCGGGCGAATCCGCGCCCGACCTGTTCGCGCGCTGGATGGAGGAGCACGTGGCGGCCGAGTCGTCTGCCTTCGAGAGCCTGGTCGCGGCGCATCCCGGACTCGCGAGCGAGCTGCGCACGCTGCGCGAGGACTGGGAGATCCTGGCGCGACTGCGCTCCTCGCCCTCCTTCGCCGAGCAGCTGCGCGCACGCCACGGCACGGATGCGGACCCGCGCGTCGAGCTCGAGCAAGAGGCGCCGGACGCCCAGCCCTCCGAGCTCGTGAACCGGCTGGCCGGGCGCACGGGGGGATACGGGCGCTACAAGCTCAAGAAAGAGGTGGCGCGCGGCGGGCAGGGCGCCGTGGTGCTCGTGTGGGACGAGGATCTGCGCCGCAACCTGGCGATGAAGATCATGCACGAGCGGGCCGAGGTCGGCGGCGCTCCCACTCCGGCCGACGGACGTTCCCTCGGCCGCTTCCTCGAGGAGGCGCAGGTCACCGGCCAGCTCGACCATCCAGGGATCGTGCCCGTGCACGAGCTCGGACTCGATGCCGAGGGCCGCGTCTACTTCACGATGAAGCTCGTGCGCGGCGAGGACCTGCGCAGCGTCCTGGACAAGCTGCGCGGAGAACGCGAGGGCTGGACGCGCACGCGCGTGCTGGGCGTCCTGCTCAGGGTGTGCGAGGCCATGGCCTACGCCCACGCCAAGGGCGTGGTCCATCGCGATCTCAAGCCGGGCAACGTGATGGTCGGCCGGTTCGGCGAGGTCTACGTCATGGACTGGGGCCTGGCGCGCGTGCGCGGGCGCAAAGACGAGAAGGACCTGCGCATCCAGGACGAGCCGGGGTCGCGCGAGCCAGGCGACTCGCGCATCGACCGGGAACCCGACTCGCCCCTGCTCACGATGGAAGGAGACGTGCTCGGAACGCCGGCCTACATGTCACCCGAACAAGCCCTCGGTCACCAGGACGAGGTCGGCCCGCACTCCGACGTCTATTCCGTCGGCGCGATGCTGTACGACCTGCTCGCCGGTCACATGCCCTACGAGGCGCCGGGCAAGAAGCTCTCGAGTCACGCGATCTGGGCGCGCGTGCGCAGCGGTCCACCTGATCCGATCCACGCACTTGCATCCGACGCACCGGCCGAGCTGCTCGCCATCTGCCACAAGGCGATGGGGCGCGCATCGCGTGAGCGCTACCCGGACATGGGCGCTCTGGGCGAAGACCTGCGCGCCTTCCTCGAGAACCGCGTTGTGCTAGCCCATCGCACGGGTGCGTTGATCGAACTCCGGAAGTGGGTCGAGCGCAACCGGGCGCTCGCGGGTGCGCTGGCGGCCGGTGTACTCGTACTCGCGGCAGGACTCGTCGCCAGCTTGATCCTCAAGACCCAGTCGGAGCGCAACGCGGTCCTGGCGGCCGAACGCGAGCAGGACGCGCACGCGAGCTCCATCCTGGCCGAGGAGCGCCGGCTCCAGGCCGAGGACAACCAGCGGGTCGCCGAAGCGCGCAGCGCCGACGTGCTACGACTCTCGGCGCTCGAGGACCTCGAGGATGTCCTCGAACAGGCCGCGGGATTGTGGCCGGCCCATCCGGATCGGATCGAGGACTTCGAGCGCTGGATCGCGAGCGCACAGGAGCTTGTCGCGGACCTCCCCGTGCATCGCGCCAAGCGCGACGGGCTGCGCGCGCGCGCCCTGCCCTGGACCGCAGAGGAACGCGAGGTGCAGCGCCGCAGCCACCCGGCTCAGCGCGAGTTCCTCCAGCTGGAAGGACGGATCTCGTGTCTGCGCGGAGCCCTGACACGACGGCGCAACGGCGCGAATGTCGAGCTCCCAACCGTCGACTGGAGCCGCTACCCGTCCGACCCCAACCGCGTCGTTGCGCTCGCGTGGGAGCGGGTCAAGCCGGCGCGGCGCGTGTTCGGCGAGGAAGCCCTCGGGCTCGTGCTCGCGCGGCGCGCGCTCGAAGACTGCCCAGGCGATCCGGACGTCGCCTACGCGCTAGCCAACTCGTGCCTCGTGCTCGGGCGCGACGACGAAGCGGTGGAGGCGTGCTTCCAGGCCGTGGAGATCGCGAGCGAGGCGCGCAAGCAGGAGTTCGAGAAGCTGCTCGCGGAGATGGAGGAGAAGATCGCGAAGGTCGCGGGTCCGGATGGCATGCAGGCGACCGAACGGGAGCTCGCCGAGCTCGAGGCGCGTCGCGACGAGCTCTCCGTGGTGCTCGCGGAGCGGCGAGATTGGCGCTTCCCCGAGGAAGAGCGCCAGGCGCGCTGGTGGAACAACCAGCTCACCAAGCTGATCGCGGGGCTGGAAGCGCTCGAGCGCGGACTGCTGGCCGAGAACGCGACCCCGCCCGAGCACGGCTGGAGCATGCCGAAGCGGCTCTCGTTCGCGCGCGAGCTCGCCGCGGGCTACGCCGCGGGCGGAGAAGCCACGCGCGCCTGGGAAGCGGCCCTGCCCGCGATCCAAGCGGCCTACCGTGATCGTGTGCCCAACCAGGGCCTCGCACTCGAGCTCGAGCTCGGCCTGGTGCCGATCGGGCCGGACACCGCGAGCGGTCTGTGGGAGTTCGCGCTCGTCGCGACCGGCGAGGTGCCCGCGCGGGATCCGCAGGGGAAGCTCGTGCTCACCGAGAGCACCGCGCTCGTCTTCGTGCTGCTCCCCGGCGGCACGTTCACGATGGGAGCCCAGGCGCGCGATGCATCTGAGCCGAGCTACACGCTCGGCTCCCTGCCCGACGAGGGTCCGCCGCACGCGGTCACGCTCGCGCCGTTCTTTCTCTCGAAGTACGAGATGACTCAGGGCCAGTGGCTACGCTTCACCGGGCGCAACCCGAGTACCGTCGGCACGCACCACTACGACCCGAGCTGGAACCGCGCCGGCCGCAAGCCGGACCTCCGGCACCCGGTCGAATCGGTGAGCTGGAACGAGTGCAGCACGGTGTGCGCGCGCCTCGGACTCATGCTCCCCAGCGAAGCCCAGTGGGAGTACGCCGCGCGCGCCGGCACGACGAGCGCGTGGTGGACCGGCGACGCGCCCCAGTCCTTGCACGACGCGAATGCCGCGAACCTGGCCGATCGCTATGCGCTCGCCCATGGATCGCCGACCTGGAACACC
>JANOGB010000546.1:0-2921 GCA_031413955.1 Planctomycetota bacterium
CACTTCTCGAATGCCCGCTTGCGAAGCAGGGCTCGGTCGACGTCTCGATCCGGAACAATGCCTTCCTTCGTCAGTCCGTGGGAGAGCACCGCGACTCCACGTCCGTGGAAGAAGTACAGGATCCGGTAGTGGACGCGGCCCCGGCGCAGGCGGAGTTCGTAGATGCCATTCCGCAGGGTGTCCGCGGCCGGACGCCGGAGCTCGTGACCGAACTCTCGCAGCCTCTCGATCCCTGCCGTGCACCTGACGAATGCCTCCGGATCCCAGCGCCTGAGCTCCTTCAGCCATTCCAGGACCGGAGCTCGACCGTCGAGCTCCTTGAAGAAGAAGACCTGGGTGGCGGGCATGGCATGGTATCGCAATAATGCGATCGATCAAGGAGGCCTGGGCGGGTGAGGACTCCAGACGCAAGACGTTGAGGCGTAGACCGTCGAGGAAGAGGACGGGTTTCAGTGCCGAAGGCCGAAAGCGGAAGCCGGCCCTTCGTCACCGTGATTCCCGAGCTGGCCAGACCGTGGAGCGGAACTGGGATTCGTCTGTGCCAGCTTCGATGCGGGCGCTGGACTCGGAGCCGAGTCAGCGCCGCCGGCGCAACCGCCGTACGGCGTGCAGGTCGTCGTCCCCGATCGGGCGGAGGTCCCGGTTCGTGAGCGTGACCACGGCCTTCGTCTTCCCCGTCAGGGTCAGGGACTCGACCTCGACCCCGTCGGGTTCGTAGAGCTCGACGATCGTCCCGAGGTCGTCCTTCCTCAGGCCGAGTCTCGGCAGGTCCTTCTCGAGGACCACGCTGTCGAGGAGCTTGAAGGTCATGATCGAGAGGCGGCGTAGGCTGTCACGAAGCGGGGTGGATTCCCCGATGCTGTGACGATCCAGATCGTGACGATCCGTGCGGATCGTCCCCAGGGACCTCGGATCGTACCGCGAACCAGAACCTCCGGCCGTACGGGCCGAGCGGATGCGCTCGCGCCCTGGTGCGCGCAATGAGGTGCCTGAGTTCCCTCTCCAGGTCCAACAGCGCTTCGGCGAGTGCCCCAGCCTCGCGAAGAAGCCAGCCTTCGAGCGTCCATCGGGGTGAGAGGTGGAGAGCAAGTAGTCGTGTAGCTTCGCCCGGGAACGCTGGCCTCCTCATGCTGGGGGCGGAAGCCTCGCACGACCCACGGGCTTTCTGGCGCTTCTACGGGAGGGCAGGGATCCGAGGCGCTGCCGATCGACGCTGGCCGGAGCTGGTGCGGACCGAGACCTGTGGCCCCTTCCGGCTCCAACGCGACTCTCCTCGGCTGCCGGGCGGTGCGCGAGGGGACGCAGGATTGTCGTGCGCGGCCGCCTCGGCTATTGTCCGACGTCAAGGAATCGCATGCGTGCACGCATCCCCCTCGCTCGTGAGCGGATCGAGGCCTTCTGCCGGCGCAACCACGTCCGGCGCCTGGCCCTGTTCGGTTCCGTGCTGCGCGATGACTTCGGGCCCGAGAGCGACATCGACGTGCTGGTCGAGTTCGAGCCCGGGCACGTGCCCGGCCTGGCCTTCATCCGCATGCAGTCCGAACTCGCGGAGATCCTCGGACGGCGCGTCGACCTCAACACGCCGGGCTTCCTGAGCCGCTACTTCCGCGACGAAGTGCTGTCCGAGGCCGAAGACGTCTATGCCGCGGCATGATCCGCGCACGTGTCTGCGGCAGATGCGGGATCATGCGGCCGAAGCCACCGAGGCAGTGCGCGGCCGCGGCCGCTCCGACCTGGACGACGACCGGATCTTGAGCCTGGCCCTCGCCCGCCTCGTCGAGATCGTGGGCGAGGCGGCGACCCGCGTTCCGTCCGAGGAACGCGCCCGCCATCCGACCGTGCCCTGGGCAGAGCTCGTGGGAATGCGCAACCGACTCATCCACGGCTACGACCAGGTCGACCTGGACGTGCTGTGGCAGGTCGTCACCGTGGACCTCGCGCCGCTGGTCGTGGAGCTCGACCGGATTCTCGCCAGATACGAAGCGTGACTCGCGCGCTGCGCGCGGATCTGCAAGCAGCCGATCGCCGACTTGGCCGGGCTTCTGTCCGTCGCGCGCGTCGCTCGAGCGTCGCCGATCCTCGATGAGGCCGATGTTCCCCCGCGGCCATGACTTCTGGGTCCTCTCGGGCGGAGCCTCTGCGCTCCAGAACAGGGATGCGCTCTGAAGCCCTCGACCCACGCGAACGCTTGGGGATCCTACGGCAGGCGAAGGATTGCGGCCGGTCCGGGAGGCCGTCCGGATGAGCGATTCCGAGGGACGGGTCGGTGTGGGAGGGCCAGCACAGAATCGAGCTCGAAATGCAGATGGCGGCGGGAGCGCCCGAGCAAGCTTCAGCGACCGCCCCAGAAGACCGTCAGGTTGCTGCTGTTCGCGTTGGCCGAGATCAGATCCTGGTCTCCGTCGCCGTCCAGGTCGGCCGCCGCCACGGAGAAGGGAATGTTCGTGATCCCTAGGCCGCCGAGCACGAGCGGCGCGGGCGCGAAGCTGCCCGGCGAGCCCTGGAAGAAGACCGTCAGGTTGTGAATGCCAGTGTTGGCCGAGACGAGATCCTGGTCGCCGTCGCCGTCCAGATCAGCCGCCGCCACGGAGCGGGCAAAGACGGTGATCTCGGGGCCGCCAAGCACGAGAGGCGCGGGATTGTGGTAGGGGTACCGAACATGGGAATAGACCGGATGAAGGAGTATTCGCCCTTCAGGGACGCCCGCCATGGCGGGGGAGGGGGCGACGCCTACGTGGATTTTCTGGTCAACACCCTCAAGCCCATGATCGACGCGCGGTATAGGACTCGCCCCGAGCGCGAAGCCACGGGTATTGTTGGCTCGTCGCTTGGCGGGCTCATCTCGTTGTACGCGTATTTTCGCGCGCCCGCGCAGTTTGGATTTGTGGGGGCCCTGAGTCCGGCGTTCTGGTGCGCCGACG
>JANOGB010000547.1:0-2226 GCA_031413955.1 Planctomycetota bacterium
AACAGGTCGGCGCCGAAGCAGCCAAAACTCGTCTTGTCGACAGCGTCGACCCCGGGCAGGAGATCGGCGACTTCCGGTATGGTCGGGCCGAGACCACGGGCGTACTGAGTGGTAAGGAGCACCGGCATAGTGAGAACGTGAGCCAGACGCAAAAGTAAGCCCGCGTTCGCAGTCACGCTCTTTGAGTCGCGCACCGCCGGCAGGAGCTTTGTCTGGAGATCGATGACGAGGAGCGCCGTATCGGCCGGACGCAATCGGCCGCTGGCTGAATTCGGTGAGCTCATCCGGTGATGATACGCGAGCGCCCCGCGCCGTTCTAGGCGCTTGGATGCGAGCGCGCGTCCTCGCTATGATGCGGGTGGATAGTCGAAGCCGGTTCTCTGAGCGGATGGTGACCATGGACGAGCGCGTGAACTCGGACCCGACGCCGAGCGCGCCGGCGAGCCGCCCGGTTGAACCGCGCGATGCCGGCGCGGTGGTTCTTTACCGCCACCAAGAGGACCTCGAAGTTTTCGCCTCCTCAGCAGAATCTGTGGGTAGTTTTCGGCTCGGGTAGGTCGGCGAGCGCATGATAGAGAGCGATTTCCACGGCATCGAAGGTGCGAAAGCCGTAGGCTTTTCTGGTGGTGAGTTTAGCCTTGTTGTTGAACCCCTCGACGACGCCCGAGGAAATGCGCCCTTCAGCGCGAAACCAGTTGAGGATGAGGTCCCGATGGCTGCGGAGGGTTCGGGCCACCTTCTTCATGGGTTCGATGCGCGAGCGGAGCACTCGGGTGCACCAGCCCTGGAGGAACTGCTTGGCTTTGTCCTGTGCGCTGAACTCCCAGAAGAACTGCAGCTCCTCCTTGAGCAGGTAGCTCCGAACGGTCCTCAGGTTCCAGTAGAGAAGTTGCGCGAGCTTGGTGCCCTGGGCTGGGGTCATATTCTCCGGGCGCTTCAAGAGACACCAGCGGCTCCCTTTCAGGACGGGCCTGTCGCCAGCGGCCTTCATCTCGCGAGCCTCGCCTGCTCGCACCTCGTCGATCGCCTTGTTCACCTTCGCCACGATGTGGAAGCGGTCGAGGACGTGAATCGCCTGACCCGCCCGTGCGGCGATCACGTTCAAGTAGGGCTTCCACATGTCGCTGCAGATGAACTCCAGAGTCCGCGACCTTGCGTCCCCGAACCAGTCGAAGAAGCGCTCGAGGGTAGCCGTCTCACGGTCGCGTCCGATCCAGAGCAACCGCTTCCGGTGCTCGTCGATCTGGTAGACCAGGCTCAAGTACTTGTGCCCGCGCTGCCATTGAATCTCATCGACGCCGATGGCCTTGACGCCCTCAAGGTCTTGGTGGCGTCGGCCCCAGATCACCGCCATCTCAACCGCTCGAAAGACGTTCTCCCAGCTCGTCTTGAAGGCCTCCGCCACCTCCTTCCAGCTCATCCGCTTGGCCCATCGAGCGAGGAACCACGAATACGTCGTCGTGAGATGGTTCTTGCCGTTCGCCCACGGCACTCTCTCGACGGTGATGCCGCAAATCCAGCACTCCACCCGGCGCAGACCATACCGAAAGAAGACTCGGACACCGAACAATGGGACGAATTCGAAGCGTCGGCAAGGGAGGCGATCGTAGCCAGGCCGGCGTATGCCGCAGCCCGAACAGATCGCGCGGCCATTGGCGCGGGCCGCGATCTCGACTTCGATCACCGTCTCTCCCTTCTCCTCCACGAAGCGATCCCCAACGTAAACGAACCCGCGATGCTTTTGGAGCCGATTCAGAATAGTCTTGAGGAGCATCCTGCTTTCTCCCTCCGTGATGACTTGCTTTGTCGCAGCCATCTTGGCAGGGTTGGGAGCAGGATGCATCTTGGCTCCCGGTTACCACGACCCTTGCGCCCTCACCTCTCCTCTTCTATCCCGCTTTCCGTCCGGGCGGAGGATAGGGCAACGCAGGCATGCGACCCGAGCGCCGACCCGGATGGACCGAATCTAGGGGGGCGGGCGGTGCTCGCATCGTCCGCTCCTCACCTCGCACTTCTACGCGCTCATCGACCACCGCGAGAGCTCCCTAGATTTGGGCCCACAATGCGGAAAATCCCAGGGGTATGGGGGCAGAGCCCCCAGAAACGACCCACGAATTCTGCCGAAGAGCCTTTTTCTTAGGCGCCGTGCTGTTTGGGCCAGGGGAATGAGCCGTGATCGCGACGAGGACGCTTTGCCTTCGGCGGGGCGGTACTGGGTCTGCCAGT
>JANOGB010000548.1:0-7090 GCA_031413955.1 Planctomycetota bacterium
TCGGCGCGTGCGACACTCCCGCGCGCTCTCCCTTCGGCTTGCGCCCCGCCCCGCGCCGTTTGCCGCCCCAATTGGTGAACCCGAACTCACGCTGACGAGTCTTGGTCTTCATGTCCCCAAGGGACACGCCACATCCAACTCGCTCGCGCGATCCGGTTTTTCTTCGCGCCTTCTCGATTGCGCACCTTCGCCAGCTCCGACTCGCGCGAGCTCGCCGGGGTTGTCGCGCGCGGGAGACAGTCCGGATCACCCGTGCAGTCGAGATCGAAAGGCGCCACGCGGTCCGGCGCAGCCAGGCGCGCGTCAGCGCGCCGCGGACCGCGGGGCGTCTTTCGAGCTCGACTGCACGGGCGCCACGGGCCGGCCACCTCGCTCCCGCGCACGGCGGGGCCCCGACGAGCGAGCACCACACCCACTCACCAAGCCTCTTCCCTCCAAGACCTCCACCCACACGACTTCCGGAAGCCCGCCTTTCTGCCAGGCGAAAGCTCACCTGGAGGTTTACTGGGGTCGTGCGTTTGGATGTACTATCCGCCAGCCATGCACGAGAACTCACGACTGCTGTTCGCGAAACACGCGCGGGGGCTGTTCAGCTCGCGCTCGCGCGTGCTCGAGATCGGGCCGGACGGCTTTCCGTCGACGTACCGGCAGATGATCGGCGTGGCGACGGCCGCCTGGGATACGCTGGACATCCATCAGGACCAACGGTTGACCTTCCCGGGCTCCGACTCCTACGCGTTCCCGATCGCCGACGGGGCGTACGACATCGTGCTCGCAGGGCAGGTGCTCGAGCACGTGCCGAAGGTCTGGCTATGGCTGCGCGAACTCGAGCGCGTCTGTGCTCCGGGCGGGCACGTCGTGCTGGTCTCGCCGGTCAGCTGGCCTTACCACGAGGCGCCGGTCGATTGCTGGCGCGTCCATCCCGAGGGCATGCGCGCGCTGCTCGAGGGCACGGGCCTCGCGATCGAAGCGTGCGTGTGCGAGTCGCTCGAGACGCCAGGCTACCGGCGCTACGTGCCGGGTAAGTCGCTCGCCCATCGGCCGTTGTCGGTGCGGGCACTGTCGCGCGTGATCGGCCTGTTCGGCTACCCGGTCGAGCGCGCCTACGACCTCGTCACCATCGCGCGCCGTGACGGCGTTACGAAACCAGGTTCCTAGCCACACATCACGCGGAGCTGGAAAGAACAATCCGCCTACGCGGTCACCGTCATCTGCTCGTCGGTAGATGAGGAGCCGGGTGCGAGCCCGATTCCAGTTCCTCCACGACTCCACGCCGTGAACCCGTGCACACCGGCGGCCGAGCCTCAGGCTCAGGGCGACCGAGATCGAAGATCAAACCAACATCATTGATGATGATGGCGTCCCTTCAGTTTTTGATTGATCGTTAAACGTCAACGCGAAGATAGAGTATCTTTCCGCAACGACTTCCCGTGGGTGCTCCTCGGGAGATGTGCGGACCGTGTCTCATGCTGGACGACTCGTGAACGGGTGCGAGGGCTCGCTCCCAGGAACGCGCCGAGGTTTCACCAGATTCACCAGTATCCATCGGTCCACTCCCGCGTTTACCGGAGCAGGTACGCCCGGATGAAGGCGACCGTCGCGTAGAGCTGGAAGTCCTGGTTCTTCTTCTTCGCGAAGCCGTGGCCCTCGTCGTTCGCGAGCAGGTACCAGACCGGGCCGCCGTTCTTCCGGACCGTGGCGACCATCTGCTCGGACTCGGTCCAGGGCACGCGCGGGTCGTTCTTGCCCTGCACGACGAACAGCGGCTTGGTGATCTCCCGCGCGTTGTTGGCGGGCGAGACCCGGAGCAAGTGCGCCTTCATCGCGGGGTCGCGCTCGTCGCCGTACTCGACCCGGCGCAGGTCGCGCCGGTAGGACTCGGTGTTCTGCAGGAACGTCACGAAGTTCGAGATGCCCACGACGTCGAGCGAGCAGCGGATCCTCGCGTCGTAGTGCGTCGCGACGGCGAGCGTCATGTAGCCGCCGTAGCTGCCGCCCGTGACCATCACGCGCGCGGCGTCCAGGTCCGTTCGTGTGGGAAGCCAGTCGAGCAGCGCGCCGATGTCCTTGACCGAGTCCTCGCGCAGCACGCCGTTGTCGAGCTTGACGAAGCTCTTCCCGAAGCCCGTCGAGCCACGCACGTTGGGGTACAGCATCGCGACCCCGAGCTCCTCGAGTACGTAGTTCCAGCGGCCCTGGAAGCCGGGGCGTGACTGGCCCTCGGGCCCGCCGTGGATGTTGACGATCACCGGGCGCGGGCCGGTGAAGCGCGTGTCGGGCTTGTACAGGAAGCCCGAGATGGTCTTGCCGTCGAAGCTCTTCCAGCGCACCAGCTCGGGCTCGGAGAAGGCCGCCGCGTCGAGCCCGCCAGTCTCGCTCTCGGTCCAGCGCTCGAGCATGCCGGTCACGACGTCGATCGAGTAGACGTCGGTGGGCGCGTGCGCCGAGGAGAGCTCGAGGCCCAGGTCGCGGCCGTTCTCGTGCCACTCGAGCCCGGACACGAGCCCAGTCGGCAGCTTCGGCGCGGGCTTCTCCATGCCGGTCTTTGTGTCGAGGAGGTGCAGCACGCTCAGGCCTTCCTCGTTGGTGACGAAGGCGATCGCGCTCCCGTCCGGAGACAGCGCGAAGCCTTCGACGTCCCAGGGAATGTGCGCCGTCAGGTAGGTGTGCGCGCCGGTCGCGAGGTCGAGATGCGCGAGACGCTTGAACTCTGCCTCGCGGTCGGTCGTCACGTAGAGCCCCTTGCCGTCGGCGGTGAAGCGCGCGCCCCCGTAGGCGACCTGCTCCTGCCCCTTGGGCGTGGCGAGCGTTTTGGCGCCTGTGGCCACGTCCACCAGCCAGAGGTAGCTCTCGTTCACCGAGAGGGATTCGGACACCACGAGCTTCGAGTCGTCTGGCGACCAGTCGGCGGGGCTCCAGCCGCCGCCCTGCACTTCGAGCATCATTCGCGTCGAAGCCGCGTCGTTCGGATCCATCACGTAGATGTCGCGGTCGGCTCCGTTGCGGCGAGTCGAGCCGAAGGCCAGGCGATCCCCCTGGTGCGACCAGGGCCCGAGGCTGTTCTGTGAGCGCCCGCCGCTCGTGAGCATGCCGAGGGCGCCCGTCGCCACGTCGAGCCGGTAGATCTGGCCGAACTCGTCGCCGCCCTGGTCCCTGGTGAAGACGAAGTAGTCGGCCGAGCGGCGCGGCCAGCTCGCGCCGGTCACGCGGTCGGGAAAGAAAGTGAGCTGGCGGCGCGCGCCCAGGGGGAAGTGCACCTCGTGCACCTGCGGTGAGTCACCGAAGCGCGTCGCGATCAGGATCTCGCGCCGGGTCGGATGCCAGGAGGCGAGGCTCGCCGTACGGAACTCCGTGTAGCGCCCCGCCGCAGCGGCGATCTCGACGGGGATCTCCGGCAGGCCCGAGGCAACCAGATTGTCCCCGGGCGAGAGGACGGCCGAGGCCCGTGCCGGGTCGAGGCTCGCCGGAGCCTGGGTTGGCGCGGCGCAAGCGAGCGCGAGGGCCAGCAGGCCGGCAATCGCTGCGCGGGTGCGCGGGCAGTGGCTCATTGGATCACCTCGACGCGGAAGCGAGTGGAGCTCGGAGAGCTGCCGCTGGATCTGGCGTGCCCTCACACCCTACTCCTGCAGAATGCGCAGAGCGAAGGCGCCCGCGCCCGCCGTGCTATGCTCGCGGTAGTGTCCCGTCTTCCAGGGACTTGCGAGACGGGCACTAACCTCATGCCCGAAACCTCCGAGCGCTCCGGCGAGCTCGATCCTGGCGGGAACACCCAGTTCCTGGCTCGCTGCGTGCGGGGCGGCGACATGGTTCGTTTCCGGGAGCTGTACGACCGGGTCGAGCCCGCGCTCTACGCTTGGACGCGCCTGCGTCTGTTGTCGAGTCCCGACATCGGAGTGGAGGACGTCCTCCAGGAAGTGTGGTTGCGGGCGCTGCAAGGGATCGAGAGTTACGAGCCTGCGCGCAGTTTTCGCTCGTGGGTCCTCGGAATCGCCAAAAACGTAGTGCTGCAGCACTACGAGAAGCGCTCGAGCGACCTTGCGCGCTCCAGCGGTAGCGGTGGATCGAAGAGCTCGGAGGGCGCCATCTTCGAGATCGCCGCGACCACGACCAGCGTCAGCATGCGCGTCTCGAGGGATCTGACCCTCCAGCGCTTCCTGGCCTACGTGGAGGAGCTGGAGGAGGACGAGCGCGTCCTCGTGCTGCACTGCGGCCTCGAGGAGCAGACACACGCCCAGGTGGCGGACCGGCTCGGAATCTCGGTCGACGCCGTCGGCAAGCGCTGGCAGAGCCTGCGCGCGCGCCTGCGTACGAGCGGGGTGCTCGAGGCCTTGGCGTTGGAGCTCGCTCTCTGAGCCCAGTCGGGCCGCGGGCTCCGGCGCGACGATCGCGCCCGGAAGCGCGCCCTTGTGCCCGCCCGTAGCGCGGGGCCCGTCTCCGTCTGCTACGCTACAACGCGAGATCGTCCCGTAGGCCGATCGAGACGCCAACTCCTTTCGAAGGTTCGAGAACCATGGGCGAGAAGAAGCAGAAGAAAGAGATCAAGAAGCCGAAGACGTCGACCAAGAAGGACCCCGAGCGCCTTCCGCCGCACCTCAAGCGACCGGCGAAGTAGCTCCTGGTTCTCTCGGGAGGCAATCGACGCCGTCGCCGTTCACCTCACCGTGGCGAGAGGGAGGTGCCAGGCTCGGTTTTGCTGGATTCCGCCCGTTGCTCCCCATCACTCCTGCGCGCAGGCGGGATCCGGCGAAACCGTGCCTGGCTCCGTACTCGCCGGGACCGTCGCGAGCGCGATCGCTGCCACTCCCCAGGGCACGGTCCAGAGCGCCCGCTCTCCCCAGACGAAGAGCGCCAGAACCGCGCTGAGAAAGCCGAGCACGAAGCCGGTGTTCTCGAGGAAGAGCAGCCACTTGACGTTGCCGAAGCAGGGGGCACGGAACCGGTAGAAGCGGCCGGCGTAGGCGCCCATGACCGCGACGCACAGCAGGAGACTCGGCAGGACGGACAGATCGTAGGGGTGAGCCACGGCCACCGCCCGGCACGCGGAGTAGGCGATCATGGCCGCCGCCAGCCAGGCCCATTCGAGCCCGCGTCCGCGCGCGAGGAGGCCGAACACGCTCCCGCACAGCCACACCGCCGTGCTCAGCAGGTAGACGAGCGCGGTCGACGACAGGTACGACGCCAGCCAGACCAGCACGCCCCATTGCATCAGTCCGAGAAGCACGCTCGTCACCACCGCGTTGCAGGCGGCGCGCGTGCCGCCGTTTGCGGCCAAGGGCTCAATCCGCGTCATAGAAGCGGTAGTAGAGCTTGCGCACGCTCATGCGCAGCACGATCTGCATGTCGGCATCCCCGATCGGAGAGAACGGCTGCGCAAAGGCGACCACGTCGGCTGCGTCCATGATCCGCACCGGGGGCGGGCGGAATACCTTCTGCGTGTCCGTTTCCTCGAGGAATGAGTCGAGCCGGTCGTCCAGTCGGCCGAGCGCGGGCGCCAGATCCGAGGTGCTGGCCCACGCGTAACTGTGGTCATCCGCTTCGAGCACGGCCACGTGCGGGAAGGCGCGCAGGAGCCCCGCCACGACGCGCTGGGCGAGGTAGCTCGCGCTCAGCAGGCTCCCGCCCGGGCTCTTGCGCCTGTACCGGCCCGACAGGGAGATCGAGAAGATGCCGGAGGGCGAGAGACGAGCGCGCGCCAGACGGAAGAAGGTCTCGGAGTGGAGCATCGCGGTCTGCAAGTAGGTTGGCACCGGGACGTCGACCGAGATGACGTCGAAGGGCTCGCCCGCGTAGGCGCCCAGGAAGTGCTTGCCGTCGTCGATCACCAAGGTCCAGTCCTCGGGGAAGCCGCCGCGCGGCCCTTGCATGTGGACCCGGGCCAGACGGGCGACAGCTTCGTCGATCTCGCACACGGTGAGCCTGCCGACCCGGGGAGCCAGGTACCGGGCCGCATCCAGCGAACCGCCCCCCACGACGAGCGCGCGCGCCGAGCGCTCTTCCAGGACGAGGTTGGGCAGGATCGAGACGAACAGGTTGTGCTGGTTGAGCCGCCGCGAGCCGTAGAGGAGGTTGCCGTTCAGGTACAGGTAGATCCGATCCTCGGGCTCGGAGCCCTCGCGGACCAGGTCGACGCGCTGGTAGGGCGAGAACTCGGATGCGATCACCACGGGATCCTCGAAGTCGTGGCGGTGGCAGTAGAAGAACGCGAGGCTGGCGCGGTCGAGCGGCGCGTAGACGGCGAGGTACGCGAGGGGCACGGCTGCGCACCAGGCGAGCCGCTTCCGTGCCCACCCCGCGCCAAGCACGACCAGCGCCACGAGGCCCGCGAGGTGAGCGGCGAGCAGGATCGGCATCCGGGCGGGGGTGACGAGCACGATCACGGCGAGGGCGAGCAGGCCGCCCGCGATCTCGAGGGCGTAGAGCCGTGCCAGCGAGGACGCGGGGTCGTGCCGGGCCGCGCCGACCAGGCGGGGCAGGAAGGCCGCGTAGAAGGGCGAGAGCCCCAGCAACGCCAAGACGAACAGGAGCGGCAGCACGACGCCGCCCAGGTCGAGCCGCGCGAGAGCACCCGCGGCGTAGCGGACCGAGAACGGCAAGCTCGCGAAAAGGGCCACCGTGAAGACGCCGATGACGCGCAGCGCCCGCGTGCCCAGGCGGTCGGACAGGAGGTACCCGATGGACAGGCCGAGAAAGTACGCCGTGAGCAGGAGCACGAGCACGAGCTCGTTCGAACCCACGAGGCAGCCCAATTCGCGGAGCGCGGCGTACTGGACGAGGGTCAGGTTCGCGCCAGCGAGCAGCAGGATCGGGCGGGCACGGCCGGTCGTCGATCCCGAGTCCAGCACGCCCTGATGGTACACGGCCGGGGCCGGGCCGCCGTCTCGGTAGCGGCGTGGCGCACCGACCTCGAGCCTTCTCGCGGGCTCAGGTGCTCAGAAGTAGTATCCCTAGTCCCAGAACAAGCGCTTCGCGCCGCCCCAACGGCGAGAGTGCGGTGCCTGGCTCGGCTTTGCCGGATTCCGCCCTTCGCTCCTCATCACTCCTGCGCGCACCCGGAATCCGGCGAAGCCGTGCCTGGCTCCGTACTCTCGCC
>JANOGB010000549.1:0-9995 GCA_031413955.1 Planctomycetota bacterium
GAGAGGCCCGAGGCGCTGATGCGCATGCCGCTGAAGAATCCGTCGGTTCCACTCATGGTGTCGTTCTCCGTCAGCCGCTCACGGCGCTCTCGAGCAGGTCGAAGTGCGAGCGCAGGATCGAGGAGTAGGCCTCGTACAGCAGGCGGTTCTCGCGCATCGCGTTCAGCTCGAGCTCCAGGCTCACGTTGTTGCCGTCGGGGCGGGCCGGGGTCTCGAGGTCCGGGAGCAGCTCGGGCGCCACGCCCGTCGTGTCGGTGCCGCTCTTGAGCTCCTCGCCCAGGAGCTCCTCGAAGCGCACGACGTGGCGCACGAAGCCCGGGGTGTTGGAGTTGGCGATGTTCGCCGACGTCACCCGCGCCCGCAGTTCGCAGGCGCCGAGCAAGCGCACCATGAGGTCGACCGGATCGGCCTGCATGGTTCGTGCTAGGCCACCAGACCGAGCTGGCGCCAGAGTTTCATCTTGTTGCTGAGCGTGCGCGCGGTGACGCCCAGGCGCCGGGCTGCCTCGGTCTTGTTGCCGCGTGTGGACTCGAGCGTGCACAGGATGGCCTCGCGCTCGAGATCCGCGATCGTGCGATTCGCGAGCGGCGAGCTGGCCGCGATCGCGCCCAGGTACTGGCCCTTCTCCGTAACCAGCGTGAACTTCGGACGGGCGTTGGGCCGCGGCATGAGCTGGAAGTTCAGGTGATCGGGCTCGATCACGGCGCCCTCCACCAGCACCACTGCGCGGTGGATGGCGTTTTCGAGCTCGCGCACGTTGCCGGGCCAGTGCCATTCGAGCAGACGCTTCTCGGCCTCCGGGCTGAAGCTCGGCACCGCGATGCCGTTGGCCTTGGCGTGCGCCTCGACGAAGGTCTTGGCCAGCGGCAGCACGTCCTCGGGCCGCTCGCGCAGCGGGGCGATGTGCAGCGGCAGGACGTGCAGGCGGTAGTAGAGGTCCTCGCGGAAGCGGCCCTGGGCCACCTCCTCGGGCAGCTCGCGGTTGGTGGTGGCGATCACGCGCACGTCGACCTTGAGGGTGGTCGTGCCGCCGACGCGCTCGAACTCCTCTTCCTCCAGCACGCGCAGCAGCTTGGCCTGCGTGGCGGGCGAGATCTCGCCGATCTCGTCCAGCATGAGCGTGCCGCCGTCGGCCAGCTCGAAGCGGCCCTCGCGGCGCTTGTGGGCGCCGGTGAAGGCCCCGCGCTCGTGGCCGAAGAGCTCGGACTCGAGCAGTTGCTCGGGCAGGGCCGCGCAGTTGATGCGGATGAAGGGACCGTTCTTGCGCGGGCTCTTGTAGTGCAGGTAGTGGGCCACGCGCTCCTTGCCGGTGCCGCTCTCGCCCGTGATCAGGACCGTGCCCTTCGAGCCGGCCACGCGCTCGGCCGTACGCAGTAGCTCCTGCATCGCCTTGGAATCGGCTACCACCGAGCGCGGATCCCCCAGCCCGACCTCGGTGCGCAGGTACTCGTTCTCGCGCTCCAGCCGCCGCGTGCGGTCGAGGCGCTTGATCACGAGCTCCAGCGTCTGCGGCGAGCACGGCTTGACCACGAAGTCGACCGCGCCGAGCTGCATGGCCTGCACCGCGGTCTCGACCGTGCCATGGGCCGTGATCAGGACCACCGGAACCTCGGGCATTTCCTTGCTCATCGTGCGCACGAGATCGACGCCGTTGATGCCCGGCATGCGCAGGTCGGTCAGCAGCAGATCGACGCCGCCGCGGCGCAGGCGTTCGAGGGCTTGCTCGCCGCTCGTGACGGCCTCGACTTGCAGGCCGAACGTACGACAGGCTTCGGACAGGAACTCGCGGGACAGGGAATCGTCGTCGGCGATGAGAACGCGTTGGATGGACATGACTGCTAGGGGCGTGGGGTAGGGGGAAACAGGGCCGGCCTGCTCTGGATCGGTGAGTCCGCCGGCTGGAAGGGAATGCGGAGCTCGAAGAGCGCTCCGCCGAGCGCCGAGGGCGAGGGCGCGCACTGCACGGATCCGCCGTGCAGGCGTGCGATCACGGACACGAGCGCGAGGCCCAGTCCCGTGCCATCGGCGTGGGTGGTGAAAAACGGATCGAGGATGCGCGCGCGCAGATCGGCTGGCACTCCGGGTCCGGCGTCGGAAACGCTGCAGACGAGCTCGTTTCCCTCGCGCCGCAGCTCGGCCTCGACGCGTGGCGCGGGCTGGCCGGCCTGGGCCTCGAGCGCGTTCTCGAGCAGGTTGCGCACGGCCTGGCGCAGCTTGATGTGGTCGCCGTGGAAGGCGGGCACGTCGGAGTGCACGTGGATGCCGCGCACGCCGAGGTCCTGGCCGGGATCGAGCGCCGTGGCGAGCCGTGCGGCGCTCTCCAGCAGCTCGCGGCCGTCGATGGTCTCGAGCCGCAGGGTCTCCGGGCTGCCGAAGGACAGCAGGCTGTCGATGATCGCGTCGACCTCGCACACGCCCTCGACGATGAGCTTGGCCCAGCGGCGCTCGCGCTCGTTCTCACGTGGACGGGCCGCCAGCAGCTCGGCGAAGCCACGCACCGCGTTGAGCGGGTTGCGGATCTCGTGCGCGATGCCGGCCGCCATCGTGCCCAGGGCCGAGAGCTTGTCGGAGATGTGCAGGCGCTCGGCGAGCTCGCTGCGCTCGCGGTTGGCCTCGCCGAGCTCGCGCTCGACGCGCGCCGCACGCTCTTCGAGCTCGGAGAAGCTCGCGCGCAGGCCGTCGAGCACGGCCGGCAGAGCGTGCGCGACCGTGCGCATCTCTTCGTCCCAGCCCGGGACGGCGTTCGCAGGCGTGGGGAAGGTGGCGCGCCGGCTCACTTCGGGCCTCCTTCGACGCGCTGCGGTGGTTTCCCGCTCTTCGGTTGTGTGCCGGACGGCAGGTTCGCCACGAAATCGCGCTTCCAGCGCAGGAACTCGAGATCGGTCTGGGTCCGGCGCTGGTCGAAGCCTGCGTCGCTCTTGACCACGCCGTCGCTCTTGACCGCATCTCCTTTGACCACGGCATCTCCCTTGACCACGGCTTCTCCCTTGACCACGTCGTCCCCACCCTTGGCGAGCGCGCGCTCCATCACCTTGACCGCGTCGTCGAGACGCTCGAGGCGCTCGAGCGTGCGCGCTTGCCAGTACAGTCCGGTCGCGCTGTCGAGCGGCAGCAGGAGCTCGTAGGCCTCCGCGTAGCGCCCGGCGCGGTAGCAGGTGATGCCGTGCCGCAGCGGATCGGCCGAGTAGGCGTTCTCGCCGCGACTTGCTTCGCTCGCACCGGGCTGGGACGTGCCTGGACGCGTCGGACTCGACTCGCCGCGCAGCACCGCGCGCGCCGAGGGCGCTTCGGAGAGCAAGGCGCGCAGGGAATCGTCCATGCCCGTGGTGATGCCGGCCGTGGGCAGCGCCGGATTCCCGAGCCGCCCGAGGGGATCGAGGGGCAGGCGCGCACCGAGTGCGCTCTGCACCGCGCCATCCGCGCCCAGCATGGGGCTCTGCATGGCGTCGAGCTCCATCTGCAGCAGGCTGACCTCGTTGCGCAGCGACTCGAGGCGCTGATCGCGCTGGACCTCGTCGCCGCCCGGCGTCTCGGTGGCCGAGAGGATCAGCCCGAGCGCGGCCGCCGGCTCCTCGTGCAGGCGCTGCTCGAGACCCTTGAGCACCTCGAGGGCGCGGCGCGTGCCGGTCAGGGCGTCCTGCAGGCTGGCGATCTGTCCCTGCCCGAGGAAGGTGGGCACGACGAGCAGCGAGGCGAGCACGCTGACGATCGCGGTCTGGAAGCGCAGCATCAGTAGTCCCCCCGGTAGGCGTCGGCCGCGCGCTCGAAGAAGCCGTGCTCTTCGAGCAGCGCGGCCATGCCGCGGTCGAGCAGGGCGCGCGCGGCACTCGCGTCCAGGTGCTCGCGCTCGGGCCGGGCCGCGTTCGTAGCGGCGTCGATACCGTGTAGCGCGGCGAGGCAGCGCGCCCAGCCGAGAGCCAGGCGTGCGCGCGCGAGCGGGGCGAGGTCGAGCAGCTCGCGCTCCTGGAACAGGGCTTCGAGCTCGCTCGTGGCGCGTTCCAGCTCGTGTTTCTCGAGCCAGCGCTCGGCCTGGGCCAGGCGCGACTCCGCGCGCGGGCTCGTGTCGACCGGCGGCGGTTCGACGCCGAGCTCGGCGCGCGCGCGCAGCTCGGGCTCGGCCACGCAGGCGCCGAAGCCGGCCGCCTGCGCCTCGCGCGCCACGTACAGGACGGCCAGCGGATCCCCGGCTTCTTCGGCCAGGCGCGCGGCGGACCGGAAGGCGGCGACGCACGCCGGCCCCGGCTCTTCGCGCGCCACGAGCAGCCAGGCGCGCGAGGCTTCCTCGCCCAGGCCCGCACCCTCGAGGGCGCGCGCGCGGAAGCGCGGCAGCTCGCGTGCGCCCAGCGGATCGAAGTCCTGCGCGTGCGTCTCGAGCTCCAGCAAGGCGTCCTGGAAGCGTCTCTCGGCCAGCAAGGCCTCGATGCGCACCAGGGCGCGCGCGGTGAGCTCGGTCCTCTCGCTGCACGGGTGACTGGCGTCGAGCGTTTCGAGGATATGCAGCGCGCTGGGCGCGTCGCCGAGTGCGAGCGTGCAGCGCGCGAGCTCCACGCGCGCCACGGCGCGGTACTCGTCGGCGCCGGGCAGGTTGGCGAGGGCGCGGAAATGCTCGGAGGCCTCGCTCCAGGAACCGCGCTCGGCGGCGATGCGGCCGGTGCGCAGGTAGGCTTCGCTGGCCGAGGGCGAAGCCGGTGTGTGCGCCAGGAGTTCGAGATAGCGTTCGCGCGCGGCTTCGGTGTGACCGCGCAGCTCGGCCAGCTCGCCTTGCGCCAGGCGCGCGGCGGCGGCCACGGGATGGCGCGGGTAGCGTGCGGCGGCGCGCGCCCAGGCCGCGGATGCGAGTCCCGCGCGTTGCTCGGACGTCTCCGTGGCGGAGCGGTCGGCGCGCACGTGGATGGTGGCCCGAGCGCTGGGATCGTCGCGCTCGCCGTCGAGCTCGACCAGCAGGCCGGCGCTGCCCAGGGCGAACTCGAGCACCTGCGCCAGCGGGCGCCGCTCGAGCGCGATCGTGACCAGGGGGGCGCGCTCCAGCGCGGTGTCGGCGTCGAGGGTACGCCCCGAGAGCTCGGCCACGCGCGCGAGCAGCGCACGCACCGAGGACTCGTTCGCGCGCACGGTCCAGAGCTCCACGGCGCCCTGGCGCTCGAGCTTCACGAGCGCGGGCTCGAGCGTGAACGGCACGGGCGCCTGCCCGGCCACGACCGGGAAGCACAGCCGCGCAGCCAGGAGGAGCGCCGTGCTCACTCCGTCCCTCCCATGCGCGCCAGCGCTTCCAGGTGCAGGGATTGTGCGACCAGGAACTGGCAGTCCGCCTCGAGCGCGCTGCGGCGCGGGTCCGCAAGACGGTCGATGATCGCGAGCAGCGCGTACACGCGCTGGCGCGCCGCTGCGTATTCGCCACGCGAGATCTGCGCGCGCGCGTCGTCGAGCGCGGGATGGTCGTGAGCTGGGTCGACTGCCTCCGGGTCGGGCAGGCTGGTTCCGGCTTCGTGCGGAGCGGCGGCGAGAGTGCCGCGCTCGCGGTGCTCGGGCTCGACGGGGTCACCCGCATGGCTGTCCGGCAGGCGGAGGTCGCTGTCACTCCCTCGGCCGCGCAGCATCACCAGCGCCAAGGCCGAGTTGAGCACGGTCACGGCCAGCGCGATGGCCACGGCGCCCTTCGAGAAGCGGGAGGGACGCGCGGCGGGCGCGAGCTCGTGCACCGGTTCGCTCGTACGCGGCTCGGACGCGGTTCGTGGGAGCGCGACAGCGGGCCGCGCTGGGCTCTTCGGCGCCTCCTGGGGGGCGTGCACCGCGCGCTGCGGGGCCGCCTCGGGCGCGAGGGCGGATGTGACCGGTGACGTCGCGGGCGCGGTGGGCACGGCCAGCAGCTCTTCCGCGGGCGCTTCGTCACGGAAGGAGGCGAAGATCTCCTCGAGGTCCTCCTCGGATTCGGCCGCGCCGGAATCCCGTGCCACTGCGGCGAAGTCGAAGAGATCTTCGTCGAGGTCCGGCGACTCGGCCGAGTGGATCAGTTCGTGGCTCACGTTGCTTGCGGGCTAGCTACGACTGGGCGGGCGTACTTGGGCGTCGATGCCGCCGAGGATGCGCCCGATGGTCAGCGCCATCCCGGGCGGCACGCTGGAGAGATCCGTGCGGCCCTTGCGCAGCGAGTGGATCAGGCTGCGGGCGCGCGACGGATCGAGGAAGTCGGTCTCGGCCAGGTGCTCGGCTTCCTCGTCGAAACGTACCGGAGTGAGCTCGAAGGTGAGTTCCACGCGCGTGCCCGTGGGTCCGGAGACGAGCGCGTGGTGCTCGCACAGGCGTTCGACGCGGCCGAGGCCCTGGTTCGAGCTCGAGCCTCGGCTCGCGCCTCGCGCGCCGGGCAAGGCGGCGGGCACACGCTCCAGCCGTGCGCGCGCCTCGTCGAAGCCGCAGCCCGTGTCCGTGACCGAGACCTGGACGCGCGTGCGCTGGACCTCGGCGCGTACCACGACCTCGCCCTTGCCCGCGGGATAAGCGTGACGGCAGGCGTTGTCGACCACTTCGGCCAGGGCGCTGGCGATGCGTACGCGGTGTGCGTTGACGACGCCCTCGTTGACCAGGAAGGCCGAGATCTCGCGCGCGGCGCGGCCGACCGTGCTCTCGTCGATGGCGTAGCTGCGCACGCAACTGTGCGCGCCGGGCGCCACATCGATGCGCGGGCGCGGCGCGCGCGCGGCGTGGGCGCGCTCGAGGGCGCGCGGCAGCTCGCCGGCGTCCAGCGGGCGCACGACCATGTCCGTCGCACCGAGCTCGATCGCGCGGCGCATGTCCTCGAAGCTCGGCTTCTCGTCGAGCATCACGATCGGAGCCGAGCGACCGGTGCGGCGCAGGGACTCCAGGAGCTCGAGACCGCGCGTGCCGTCGGCCAGGGCGGGCCCGATGAGGTAGACGTCGGGCTCGGGCGCCGACAGGAAGCCCTTCTGGTCGTCGTGGGAAACGACCTCGTGACCCTGGCTGCGCAGGCTAGCGGACACGGCGTCGGCGCGTTTGGAAGGCTCGTCGCCGTACGCGATGCAGAGACGGGAAAGCGTCATCGGTCATCCTCCAAGACAGGGATCGTGATGCGCACGCAGGTGTCGCCGCCGGGAGTGGAAAGGAACTCCAGGCGACCGTTCAGGAGCTCGACGTCGCGGCGCGTGAGCGTCAGCCCGAGCCCGAGGTGATTGGGCTTGGTGCTGTAGAAGGGGACCGGCTGCCAGTCCGGACCGAGGCTGCTCGGCGCGTCGTCGACGACCGAGAAGCTCACCCGGTCGCGCTCGCGCCGCGCTACCACGAGCACGAGGCCGTCAGCGGCCTCGAGCGCGTTCTCGATCAGTCGCCGCAGGCAAGCGGACAAGAGCGGGCCGTCCACTTCGATGGCCGCGCCCGGCTCGGCGCGCGCGGCGATCACGCGCCGGCGATGCACCGGCGTGTGCGCCGCGCGCGCGGCGCTCACGATCTCTTCGAGCGAGCAAGTGAGCGGCAGCGGGACGGGCGGGGAGGCGAGCTCGCACAGCTCGCGCACGTTTTTCCCGAGGCGATCGACCTCGCGCAGGACGCCGTCGATGCGCAGCGGCTTGACCGTCTGGCCGCCGAAGAGCATCTCCTGCCCGAGTGATTCCATCGTGGCCCGCAGGGCGACGAGCGGGGTATCCAGACCCTGGAACAGGGCCCGTGAGAGCGAGCCATCCAGGCTGATGAGCGCGTCCGGGGCGCGGCTCTTCTCTTGCTCGACGGTGGGCATGGGGAAAAGGGATCGGCCTCGCCCGGAGAGAGCTCCGGGGGAAGTGCTGTGCATTTCGACCGGATCGGGAAAACCCTTGACAGTCGACCGAGCCACTGCGGGGATTTTTTTTCGTCTCCCCGTCCCTACGGAGGGAATCCGGCCTGCGCCCGGGGATTCGCGGGCTCCGCGCTCATGCGCCGCGCGGCGGGGTCGAGAACGGCTGCGGTGACGGAGGAGTCCTTCCTCCCGAGCCCCCCAAGCGAATCCAACCCTAGAGACCGTGAGGAAATCCCAATGGGACTGCGTGTCAACACCAACATCTTCTCTCTGACGGCCCAGACGAACCTCGCCGAGGTGTCAGCGCGTCTGGGCGGAAACTTTTCGCGCCTGTCGTCCGGCCTGCGCATCGCCATGGCCGCCGACGACGCGGCCGGGCTCGGGATCTCCGAGCGCATGCGTGCCCAGGTCCGCTCGCTCCACCAGGCGGGCCGCAACGCCAACGACGGCATCAGCCTGGTGCAGACGGCCGAGGGCACGATCAACGAGCTGAACGGCAACCTCGTGCGCATGCGCGAGCTCGCCATCCAGGCCTCCAACGGCACGCTCAACACGGGCGACCGCGCGGTGATCGACGTCGAGTTCCAGGCCCTGGTCGCGGAGATCGACCGCGTCGCCAGCCAGGCGACCTTCAACGGCATCAACCTGTTCGACGGCTCCACGACCACGCTCACCTTCCAGGTCGGCACGGAAAGCGGCGAGACCATCGACGTCAATCTCGAGGACCTGAGCACCGCCACCCTGGGCGTCGGCACCGACGTCGCCAACGCCACCAACGCCTCGGCTGCTCTGGACCTGATCGATACGGCGATCGACACCGTTTCCGGCCTGCGCGGCGACCTGGGCGCGGCCCAGAACCGCCTCTCGAGCACCGTGCGCAGCATCGCCAACGCGGCCGAGAACCTGACCGCGGCCGAGAGCCGCATCCGCGACGTCGACATCGCCGCCGAGACGGCCGACCTGACGCGCAACTCGATCCTGCAACAGGCGGCCGTGTCCGTCCTGGGCCAAGCCAATGTCCAGCCCCAGATCGCCCTCTCGCTCCTGCAAGGGTAGCGCGGGGTGAACGGCCACTAGGGCCGATCGCTGAGGGGGGGGAACCGTCCCCGCAGGGCGGTTCCCCCATTCAACGCGAGCTCTCTGACAATCCGAGGAAACGCGCAGCGCGTCGCTCGACGAGCGCCGCGGCGCAGGCCCGCCACCGAACACCCGTGCCTCAGAAGGGCGCGGGCGTCGTACGCAACCCGAGCCGATTCCGTCGGCGCGGAGCGTGCGCATCCAAACGGGGTGTGCGAGCTCGACCTCCCGCCGTGCAACCAGCGGCCCGCCGTGCAAGCGGGCCGCAGGGTGTGGGAGGAACCGGCTCGGACGCTCCATCCAACTCCAAAGGAAAAAAAGCAAATGGGACTTCGAGTCAACACCAACCTGTTCTCGCTCAACGCGAGCAGGAACCTGTCCAACGTGTCACAACGTCTGGGCGGCAACTTCGCGCGTCTGTCTTCGGGCCTCCGCATCGCCACCGCCGCCGACGACGCGGCCGGCCTCGGGATCTCCGAGCGCATGCGCGCCCAGGTCCGCTCGCTCCAGCAAGCGGGTCGCAACGCCAACGACGGCATCAGCCTCGCGCAGACGGCCGAAGGCGCGCTGAACGAGCTGAACGGCAACCTCGTGCGCATGCGCGAGCTGGCCGTCCAGGCCTCCAACGGCACGCTCAACACGGGTGACCGCGCGATCATAGATGCCGAGTTCCAGGCCCTGGTCACGGAGATCGACCGCGTCGCCAACCAGACGACATTCAACGGCGTGCTCTTGCTCGAAGGCACGACCACGAGCCTCTCGATCCAGGTCGGCAGCGAGAGCGGCGAGACGATCGACGTCACCTTCGAGGACGTGACCGCCGCCACGCTGGCCGTGGACACGGACGTCACGGACGCCACCAACGCCTCGGCAGCCCTGGACCTGATCGACGACGCGATCGACACCGTCTCCGGCCTGCGCGGTGACCTGGGCGCGGCCCAGAACCGCATCCAGAGCACGGTGCGCAGCATCGCCAACGTGGTCGAGAACCTGTCCGCGGCCGAGAGCCGGATCCGCGACGTGGACATCGCCGTCGAGACGGCCGACCTGACCCGCAACTCCATCCTGCAGCAGGCCGCGGTCTCCGTGCTGGCGCAAGCCAACGTGCAGCCGCAGCTCGCGCTCAGCCTCCTCG
>JANOGB010000550.1:0-7923 GCA_031413955.1 Planctomycetota bacterium
TCGGCGCGTGCGACACTCCCGCGCGCTCTCCCTTCGGCTTGCGCCCCGCCCCGCGCCGTTTGCCGCCCCAATTGGTGAACCCGAACTCACGCTGACGAGTCTTGGTCTTCATGTCCCCAAGGGACACGCCACATCCAACTCACTCGCGCGATTTAGTTTTTTTCGCGCCTTATCGATTGCGCACCTTCGCCAGCTCCTACTCGCGCGAGCTCGTTGGGGGCGTCTTTCGAGCTCGACTGCACGGGCGCCACGGGCCGGCCACCTCGCTCCCGCGCGAAGGCGGGGCCCCGACGAGCGAGCTACACACCCACTCACCAAACCTCCTCCCCTCCAAGACCTCCACCCACACGACTTCCGGAAGCCCCTGTTTTCAGCGGCGCCCGGCACGGGCCGCGAGCCATGCGCACGAGCCGCCCGCGATGCAGCCGATCGCCAGCGCGACCAATCCGGGCCGATGCGAACGGAAGATGTCGTGTCCCAGGCCCATCGCCAGCGGCGCGCCGGCGCGGCCGATCAGGGACCACAGGCCGAGTACGCCGTTGACGCGCGCGAAGCTGGCGACCGGGAAGAGCTCCAGCGTCCACACCGTGCGCGCCAGTGTCAGGCTGCCGGAGGCCATGGCCAGGACGCAGACGCCGGCGATCACGACCGCGCTCGAGGGTGCGAACGCGAGCACGCCCACGCCCGCGGCGAACGGCAGGAAGAGGGCCGCGCTCCAGAAGCCGAGCGAGTAGCGCGGCCGCAGCCAGGTGAAGAGCGGGCGCCCGATGGCCTGGGAGATGCCGGTCAAGCTCACCACTGCCGCAGCGAAGGACGCGTCGAAACCCTGCTCGACCAGGATCGGCAGCAGATAGACGCCCAGGGCCGTACCGGCAACCGTGGCGAGCGCGAAGGCCGTCGCGCAGAGATACAGGGAGGACCGTGCTGGCTCCGGAGGCGCGCTCACGGGCACGGGCTCGTGGCTCTCCGGGGTCGCGCTCCTGCCTGCTACTCCGCGTAGCACGAAGGCGTGCAGCGGGATCGTGACCGCGCCCAGCACCACGGCCAGGATCCGTAGCGCCGCGCGCCAGCCGTGCTCGTCGACGAGCCACTGCGTCAGCGGCACGAACACCGTGTTGGCGAGGCCGGCGACGATCGTCAGGAACAAGAGCGACAGGTCCGTGCGCCGTCCGCGGCCGAGGAACCCGACCACGGCCGCGAAGGCGGCCTCGTACAGCACGCTCGCCAGCGGGAAGCCGAGCGCGGCGAACAGCACGTAGAAGACGAGCGGGTGGGCGACCTTCGACCAGGCGAGCACGAGCAGCACGCCCGCGCAGGATCCCACCGTCATCAATCCGCGCGGCCCGTGATGCTCGAGCCAGCGCCCGACCGGCACCGCCAGCAGCGCCGCGACGAACAGCGCCAGGCTGAAGGCGCCGCCGAGCATGCCCTGCGACCAGCCGAGCTCCGCCTGCATCGGCGGCACGAGCACGCCGAAGGCGTAGTACAGGATGCCCCACGAGACGATCTCGGTCAGCGCGAGGGAACCGACGACGCTGCGCCAGCGCGCGGGAGCGGTGGGGGAGGAGTTCACGAGCGCGGGGCGAGCCCGCCATCATGCCGTGCGCGGCCGACGTGTTGCCATCGCGCAACACAGGTGCGTGCGCGCGAGGCTATGCTCTCGCGCCAGCCGATGAACAACGCCCACGACGTCCTGCAGACGATGATCACGCCGGCCGTGCTGATCTCGGCCACGGGCACCTTGATCCTGTCGACCTCGAATCGCACGGCCAAGGTGGCCGAGCGCGTGCGCGAGCTGGCCGCAGTCGCGCGCGAGCAAGCCGCCATGACTCGCCCGCTCGACTTCGTCACGCACCAGCTCGAGTTCTTGACCCTGCGCCTCCTGCTGCTGCGCTCGGCCTTGCAGGCCCTGTACGCCTCGATGGCGCTGTACGTGGCGGCCAGCCTGGTGATCGGGTTCAGCAACCTGCTCGACTGGCTGGAGGGCTGGGGCGCGGTGTGGACCGGCCTGCTCGGCGCGGCCGTGATGCTGACGGCCTGCTTCCAGCTCGTGCGCGAGTCGCGCCTGGCCACGCGCTCGTCGCTGGACGAGGTCGAGCACCTGCGGCGCGAGCTGTCGGGGGGATGAGCCTACTCGCTGCCGAGCACGGCGCGCTCCAGCGCCTCGAGCCCGGCGACGCGTTCGCCGTCCAGCAAGACCAGCGGCATCGTGCGCGCTCCGAAGAGCTCTTGTAGCTTGCGCAGCTCGTCCTTCTTGCCGTCGAGCAGGACCTCGCGGTAGGCGATGCCGTGGCGCTCGAGGAGCTCCTTCGCACGCTGGCAGAAGGAGCAGCTCGACCAGGTGTAGACGATGGCGCGCACGTCAGCGGCGCAGGGACTCGATGACGGGCTCTTCGCTCGACTGGGTGCGCTCGAAGTCGGCGCGTGAGGCGAGGCCGTGCCAGCCGAGCTGGATCAGGACCTGGGCGCACACGCCGCCAAGGGTGTTACCGGGGCCGGGCAGGATGAGGCGTTCGGGAGCGTATTCGAGCGTGGCCACGCGCACGCTGACGGTGAAGTCGTAGGGCGTGTCGATCTGGGGCCCGAGCGTGTAGGCGCGCAGCGCTCCTACGTCGGTCGAGTGCGGAGTGAAGCGCACGCCGCGGCCGTCGACGAGTGGGATGGACGGCGTGCGGAAGTCGAGATGCGCGAGCTGCTCACGGGCACGTGCCGCGACGGAACTCGCGAGCGGCGTGTGGTAGGGGCCGTGCTGCGCCAGGCGGAACGGGTAGCTGGTGGTGCCGAGCTTGACGGGCGGGAGCTCCTTCAGGAGGCGATTCACGCCGGCGGGCGTGCCGGCGAGCACTGTGTAGCCGCCGAGATGGATCGAGGGGAAGACCTCGCCGGGAGCGCTCGCGAGCAGGCGCAGGGCGGCGGCCTCGGCCGCGCTCGAGCGGCGCCAGTCCTCGCCCACCAGCGGGTAGATCACCTGGCCGCCGGGCTCGCCCTGCTCCTGCAGCAGCGCCATCTCCTGCACGAGGCGAAAGCCGTCCTCGATGGAGAGCGCGCCGGCCACGGCGAGCGCCGTGTACCAGCCGAGCGAGTTGCCGGCCACGCAAACGACCCGCTCGCGCGCCAGGACGGTGCGCGCGTCGAGCAGCGTGCACACGTAGATGAGCGCGGCCGCGTTGGCCGGCCGCAGGTGGCGCGCGGGCTCGAAGCGCGCGGAGCCGTCGAGGGCCAGCAGGGAATCGAGCTCGTACTGCGTGTGCAGCGCCTCCGCCATGCGCACGAGCTCGTCGGAGGAGTCGAACGAGCGCAGGCTCTTCTCGGTGTAGGAACCGCGGCCCGGACAGAGCAGCGCGACGCGCCTCATCGAGCCTGGCTCGGAGCGAGAAAGCGTTGCGCCGCCTCCACGATCTGGTCTTCGCCCACGAGCACGGCAGAGGTCGCCGGGCCGAGGGGCACGTAGGAATCGGCCGCGCGCAGCGAGGCGAGCTTGGTGCCTACGCCCTGCTCGGCGAGATCCGCGACCAGCGCATCCGCCACGCCGCCGCCGGTCGCACGGCATTCGTCGACCACCAGCACGCGCCCGCCGCACAGGCGCGCGTGGGTGCGCATGGCCTCGAAGGGCAGCGGGTTCAGCCAGCGCAGGTCGAGCACGCGCGACTTCAGGCCGTGCTCGCGTGCGAGCGTGCGCGCGGCGCGCAGCGAAAGGCGCAGGCCGTTGGCGTAGCTCACGATCAGGAGCTCGGAGTGCTCCGCGCCGTACACGCCCACCTCGCCGGGGAGCAGCACGCTCGCGCGCGTGCCATCCGGCGGCGGATAGTCGAACAGCCAGCCGTCGTCCTTCGGCTCGTACAGGTCGCGCTCGTGGTACAGCGCGATCGGCTCGAGGAACACGAGCACGCGACCGCAAGCTCGGGCCATGGCCAGCGCGCCGCGCAGCATGCGCGCCGCGTCGTCGCCGCGCGCCGGCACGCACAATCCGAGCCCCGGGATGTCGCGCAGGGCACCGATCGAGTTGTCGTTGTGGAAGTGGCCGCCAAAGCCCTTCTGGTACGCGAGCCCGGCCACGCGCACGACCATCGGGTTGGTGAACTGGCCGTTCGAGAAGTAGGCGAGCGAGCAGGCCTCGCCGCGCAGTTGATCGAGCGCGTTGTGGAGGTAGGCGAGGTACTGGATCTCGGGGACCGGCAGGATGCCGAGGTGGGCCGCGCCCTGCGCGATGCCGAGGATCGAGGTCTCGTCGAGGAGCGTGTCGAAGACACGCCCGATGCCGAAGCGCTCTTGCAAGCCTTGCGTGAGCCCGTAAACGCCGCCTTTCTTGCCGACGTCCTCGCCGAAGGCGATCAACTCGGATCGGCGCAGGAATTCGTCGTGCAGCGCCGCGTTGATGTGCGCCGCGAGCGTGCGCTTGGCCGGCGATGTGATCTTCTCGGGTAGCGCGCCGAAGTGCTTCGCGCGCGCGGCAGGATCGGCCGAACGCAACGCTTCGGCGAGGATCGCGGCTTCGTCGTAGGGCGCGAGCGGTGCCATGACCTCCGCGCGCGTCGCGAGCTTCGGACGCCGCGCCGCTTCCTGGCCGGCGGCGGCCACGCGCTCGCGCAAGTCACGCACGATCGCGAGCAGCGCCGCGGGCTCGGCTGCGCCGGTGTCCACGAGCCTGCGCGCGGCGCGCAAGAGCGGATCGGTCGCCTCGATGGTCTCGATCTCGGGCAGGGTGCGGTAGGTGGTCTCGACGTCGCTGCCCGCGTGACCCCATAAACGCACGGTCGCGAGCCGCAGGAACGTCGGCGTCTTCGTGCGCCGGCAGTGCTCGACCGCGGTCGCGACGGCGTCCCAGATCTCGTCGAGTTCTCCATCGGCCTCGAAGTAGGCGAGCTGCGGCAGGCTCGCGAACGAGTCGCGGATCCAGCCCTCGGGCGTCTCGACCGAGATGCCGATGCCGTTGTCCTCGCACACCCACAGGATCGGCACGGGTTGCCCGCGCTTCTTGGCGTAGCGCGAGGCGTGGATGCCGGAGAGCGCCGTGGCGTGATTCGCCGAAGCGTCGCCGAACGAGCAGCACACGAGCGCGTCGCCCGGCAGTCCGGTCTCGATCCTTGCTCGTTTCGCAAGCAGCCGCCGCGCCAGCGCCAGCGAGAAGGCGCAGCCCATGGCTTTGGGGAGCTGCGAAGCGATGGTCGAGGTCTGCGGCGGTACCCACAGCTCCTTCGAGCCCCACACCTTGTGCCGTCCGTGCGAGATCGGGTCGTCCTTCGACGCGCAGAAGGAGAGTAACGTGTCGAACAGCGGCGTCGAGCCGGGTAGCTGCCGCGCGCGCGCCATCATCAGCCCACCCGAGCGGTAGTGCAGGAAGCACGGATCGGTCAGCCGGAGTTGCGCTCCGAGCACCGCGTTCAGCTCGTGCCCCGCGCTCGAGATCGTGTAGAAGCTCTGGCTCGTCTTCTTGAGCTCGCGCGAGCCCACGTCCAGCGCGCGCGACAGCGCCATGTCCTCGAACAGCTCACGCGCCTTGCGCGCGCCGAGCCCCGAGCCCGGCCGTAGCGGCTCGTCCGGGCCGAGCTGGCGCGCCGTCGGCCGCGCGGCCTCCAGGTACGCATCGAGGTTCTGCTCGACGATCTCGACGCGGGTCTTCTGCGTGCTCATCCGAAGGACTGGCAGGCTACCAGGCTCCGCATCGACCGGCCAGGCGGCTAGAGTGGCAGGACGACCGCACCGTCCGGTAGCTTCTCCCCCGACCGTGACCATCTTCCTCGAGCTCACGCGTGACTTCAACGCCGCCCGGCTTCGTACCGTGATCTGCAGCGGACAAGCGGCCGTGTTGCATCGCTTGGCCATCGCGAGCAAGGACGGCGACTGGATCGCGCGCGAGGATTCGGAAGCCCTGGAGCACATCCGCGACGTGCTCGCGCGTCGCGGCGCGCGTTATCGGTTCGGAGCGCCGCTCGACGTGCGTTGGATGTCTGGGGGCTGGAGCGCGCACCTCGAGTTCCAGCACGACGGCCTGCGAGTGAGGACCGACCTCTTCACTCGCCCGCCGCGCGTTGCCCCAAGCGAGCTAGCCCGCATGTGGGCCGAACAGGAGGGCCGCGACCCGCCCTTCACGGACGCGCGCATCCTGGCCGAGAGGAAGAAAACCGATCGCCAGCGCGACTATCCATTCATCGGCGAACTGGCACGCTTGATGTCCGATCCCCGCGATCGACTGCTGTACTCGCGCAGCGCCGACGACCTCCTCGAACTCGGCAAGAGGCATCCTGAGGCCGTGCGCACCGTTCTTCGAGAGCGGCCGCTGCTCTCCAAGCTCGGCGCCGAACGCCGGGCGCTGGCCAGCGTTTGCGCGCGAGCTCGCCGGCGTGCCGCTGCACGAGGCGCACGGGCAGATCGTGGCGCGGCAGCGGACGTCCTGCCGGAGAGGATCCCGGCGTGAGCGAGCGCTTCCTCAGCGAGGAAGACCTGGACCTCGCGAACCTGAGCTGGGAAGAGCTCCTCGCGTTGTGGGATCTGTGGCTGCGCCAGGCCCAGGCGACCAACGAACTCGACGAGCACCTGTACTCCCACGGTGTCTTCCGCGTCGAGCCGGGCTGGGTGATGACGTCGTCCGGCGTAGCGAAGGTCGCGGGAAAGGCCCCGAACGCGGGTGAAGGCTGATGTCCCTCCTGCCCGCCAAGGACCTCTACCGCCGGCTCGACCGGCTGCTCGGCGAGCTGCACCGGCGCGTGCGCGGCCAGGAGTTCTTGCAGCAGTCGCTCTACTGCCTGTTCGACGCCCACGGGCGCGAGCTGCGCAGCTCGGGCGCGCAGCTCTTCGCGCACGATGGCGCGGTCCTCGAGAGCATCGCGCGCGTCGGCCGGCTCGAGGGCATCGGCTCCTCGCCCCTCGCCGTGGCCGACTTCCACGCGCACTTCGATCCGAGCGGCGAGCGCGTGCGCCTGATCGCGGGCGGCGCGGACGCCGCGCAACCGCTGGCCCTCTTCGAGGTCGCCCACGGCGCGCGGCCGTTCGTGTTCCTGTTTCGCTTCGAGCCCGACTGGGAGCGCGGCGAGGCCGAGCTCCTGCTCAACACCGCCTGCTCGATCCTGTCGGTCAAGCTGGCCGAGGAGCGCCTCGGCGCGGCCCTGCGCGAGGCGGCAGAGATCCAGCAGAGCCTGCTGCCGGCCACGGCGCCGGACTTCCCCGGTTTCGACATCGCCGCGCGCAGCCAGCCGACCGAGGAGGTGGGCGGCGACTGGTTCGACTACCTGGCGCTGGGCGAGGGCTCGCTCGGGCTCGCGATCGGCGACGCCAGCGGCCACGGGCTGCCGGCCGCGCTGATGGCGCGCGACGTCGTGGTCGGGTTGCGCATGGGCATCGAGCAGGAGCTCAAGGCCGGGCACGTGCTGGCCAAGCTCAACCGCGTGCTGCACGCGAGCACGCTCTCCTCGTGCTTCGCGTCGCTGCTCTACGGCGAGCTCGAGGAGAGCGGCAGCTTCTTCTACTACAACGCCGGCCACGACGCGCCCCTGCTCGTCACCGACGCGGGCTGCGCGCTCCTGCGCACGAGCGGCACCGTGCTCGGCCCGTTGCCGGAGGCGAAGTTCCGCCGGCACTTCGCGCACCTCGACCACGGCGCGCTGCTCGCGCTCTACACCGACGGCATGATCGAGCGGCGCTCGCGTAGCGGCGAGCTCTTCGGGCTCGAGCGCCTGCAGACCTTGCTGCACGCGGGCCGCGACCTCTCCGCTTCCGCGCTGGTCACGCGTTGTTTCGACGAGCTCGATCGCTTCGGCGGCGGCGGCCCGGTCTCGGACGACCAGACGCTGCTGCTCGTCAAGCGCGCGCGCTGAGCTCAACCGGGAGCGCCGGGCTCCAGCCCGGCATTCTCTAGCCAAGAAAGCGCACCGCGGAGACACGGAGGACACGGAGGAAGAGGTCAGAGAGGATGGGGCCTCCGGGGCT
>JANOGB010000551.1:0-6063 GCA_031413955.1 Planctomycetota bacterium
CGCGAAGCGCCGCCACATCGTCATGCAGTTCCTGGTCGAGACCGTGGTGCTCTCGGTCGGCGGCGGCTTGCTGGGCGTGGCCCTGGGGCTGGTCATCCCGGCAATCGTCGAGGCCACGGCCGACATGCGCACGATCGTGACCCCGAGCGCGCCGCTGCTCGCCTTCCTGATCTCGGCCGGCGTGGGCGTCGTCTTCGGCCTCTACCCGGCCGCACGCGCCGCACGCATGGACCCGGTCGAAGCCCTGCGGCACGAGTGAGCCGGAGACGGTTCAGCGTCCCGCACGCAAGGCCGTCAGGGGCTCGGCCACGGGCAACCGCTGATCGAGCGCCTGGGCCTGCTCGTAGTGCGTGATCGCCTCGTCACGACGGCCGAGGAGCGCGAGCGAGGCTGCGAGGCTGAAGTGTGTGGCGGCGTTTCCGGGTTCGAGCGCGAGCGCGGCCAACAGCCGTTTGCACGCCTCGCTCTGGAGTCCCGCGCGCGCGAGAGCCGTGCCCCAGTTGTGCAGCAGCTCGGCGTCGGGCGCGGAGACTGCGCCGGCGCGTTCGAAAGCTGCCAGGGCACCGGGCAAGTCGCCCAGCGGGCCCAGGCATGCTCCCAGGCGCTTCCAGAACAGAGGATTCTCCGGCGCGAGCGCGGTGACGCGGCGATAGAGCTCAGCCGCGCGCGCGAGTTCGCCGGCTTCCTCCGCCAGCGCCGCCCCTTCGGCCAGGGCACCCAGATGGTCGGGGGCGAGCTCCAGCGCGCGCGCGAACTCCGAACGAGCGCGCTCGCCCTGGCCCAGGGCGCGCAGGCAGCGTCCGAGGCGCCAGTGCAGCGCGGCGTCACCGGCGTCCATCTCCGCCGTGTCCATCTCCACCAGGCGCTCGAGATCCGCCAGAGCCGCGGACCACTCGCCGCGCTGCTCGCGCCCACGCGCGCGCCGGTCGCAGGCCAGCGGCGTCACGTTCTTCTCCTCGAGCGCGAAGCGCACAGGATCCGGCACGCCGTAGACCGGGGTCTTTGCGCGCGCAGCCTCGGCGGCGCGGGTGGCGCGTTCTTCGTTGCCTGCGCGCCGGTAGGCCTGGGCCAGCGAGCTCGTGACGACGGCGTCGCTCGGATCCAGCGCGGCCGCGCGCTCGAGTCGTGCGATGGCGCCGGTGGTGTCCTCGAGCGCGAGCAACGTCTGCCCGAGGTTCCGGTGCGCCATGGCGAAGTCCGGGTCGAGCTCCAGGGCCTGCTCGTAGGCAGCGCGCGCGTCCGCCAGCCGTCCCTGACGCACGAGGGCGTCGCCGCAGCGCAGGCGCGCCGGCGGGTAGCGCGGCTGGAGTCGAATCGCCGCCTCGAACAGGGCCGCGATCTCCTTGCCCTCGGCTCCCAGGAAGTCGCGCACGACCGCCAGACCATAGGCCCAGCGGAATTCGCGCGGGTCGCGCGCGCGCGCCTCGCGATACGCCAGCTCGGCCTCGGGATAGAGGTGGTGGGCATCGCACACCTCGGCGAACTCGCCCCATGCGCCGGCCGAGCCGGGCGCGGCCAGCACGGCTTCGCGCGCGGCGACGAGCGCGCGCCGCGCGGGGGCGAGCATCTCGGAAGTGACCGGATCCGGGACCCTCGTCGCGGCGGCCGTCGCGCGCTGGCGGAGGAGGAGAGCGGCGGCGAGCACGAGCACGAGCGCGGCCCAGAGGACGGGGCTGCGTCGACGAGCGCGGGGCTCGGGTCGCGGCTCGGCCGGGGCCAGGCGTTCGCGTTCGCGGGGCGCACGCTTCTTCCGGCTCACTACGCGATGCCTTTCACTGAACGCCGCCTCTCACTGAACGCCGCCTCTCACTGAACGTCGCCTCTCACTGCACGGTGCTCCCTGTGCCGCGCACCAGCACGTGTGCGCGATCGACGGCCGGCCCGAGGAAGCGCTCGCGCACGCCGTCCGGCCAGAGCACCTCGACGCTCTCGACCGTGGTGCTCGGGCCCAGGCCGAAGGTCGCGACCGGCGGGCTGCTGGAGCAATAACCAATGCTCGAGCACAGCACCTGGACCTGGCGTTTTCCTCCGGCGAAGACCTCCACCCGCGCGCCGAGCGCAGCGCGCTTCCAGTCCGGATGCACGCAACGCAGCGCGATCCAGTGCCGGCCCGCGCAGGGCGCATCGTTCCGGAACAGGCTTGCTCGGCCCTCGATCTTCCCGAGCAGGAGGTCGGGATCGCCATCGCCGTCCACGTCGCCCGCCGCGAGACCGCGCGCGAGCTCCGCGCGGCTCGTCAACGTGCCGGCCAGCGCACTGGCCTCGACGAAGGTCCCGTCGCCCTGGTTCAGGTGGAACAGATTGGTTTCCGCGTAGTCGTTCCAGGGTGCCGGCAGTACGGTCCCTGCCACGCGCGGGCGGTGGAACACGGCGCCGTTGGCGATCACGAGATCGAGATCCGCGTCGCGGTCGAAGTCGAGCGCCACCACGCCAAAACCGGTGAAGGGCATGCTCACGGGCCCGAGCCCGCTGGTGCCCGTCGCATCCAGGAAGCCCAGCTCGCCGCGGTTCAGGAAGAGCGAGTTGGGTTCTTCGCGCAGATGCGTCACGAACAGGTCGAGGCGCAGGTCGCCGTTGAAATCGGCGGCGACGAGGCCCATGCCCGCCTGCGCCTGCCCGTTCAAGTTGAGGGCCGCGCCGCGCTGGAGCGCCTCGTCGCGGAACGTCCCGTCGCGCTGGTTGATCCACAGGAAGTTGGCGTAGGCATCGTTGGCCACGTACACGTCCTGCCAGCCGTCCTCGTCGAAGTCAGCGCACACGACGCCGAGGCCCGCGGCCGCGAGCGCGTCGATGCCGGCTGCGTGCGTGGCGTCGCGGAAGTTCCCGTTCGAGTTCCGGAACAGGAGGTCGTGCTGCGGCGGGAAGGACTTCGGCCCGCAGTAGTCCGGGCGCCCGGCGTTGTCGAAGCAGGCCTTCTCCTCGTACTCGACGTAGCGTGCGACGTAGAGATCGAGGAACCCGTCGCGATCGAGATCGAAGAAGGCGGCCGTGCTCGACCAGCCGCTGCCCGCGCAGCCCGCGCGCTCGGTCGCGTCCTCGAAGCGCCCATCGCCCGCGTTGCGGAAGAGCGTGTTCGGACCGTAGTGCGTGACGTACAGGTCCTCGTCGCCGTCGTTGTCGACGTCGCCCACCGCCGCGCCCATCCCGTAGCGCCCATCCACGAGGCCCGCCGAACGAGTGGCATTCGTGAAGCGCGCCGGGGCATCCTGGCGGAAGAAAGCGTTCGAGGTGGTCGGGTCGGGCTCCTGGGCCGGGAGCTTGCCGTTGCCGTTCACGAGGTAGAGATCGAGGTCCCCGTCGGATTCCGCGTCGAAGAGGGCCACGCCTCCGCCCATGACCTCGGGCATCGCGTGCTTGCCGCGGGCGCCGCTCGTGTGCACGAAGTCGAGACCCGCTTCGGGGGCGATGTCTGTGAACCAGGGCAGCTCTGCGGCGGAAACTGGAGTCCCCTCGCGGGCGCAGCCGAGGAGCGCGAGCAGCCCGACCAGCGCGGCCAGAGCGGGCGTGGAGGAGGCAGGGGAAATCATCCCGAGCTCCATTCTGCCACGGGGAGCCACGCTGCGGGGCGCGACTCCGTAGCGCCGGTACGCGTTGCGGCCCCAGGCCGCTTCAGTCGGCGCCTTCGAACTCGATGTCCACGCGCTCGGGCAGGCGCAGCCGGAGGCCGTCGAGCTCGACGCGCACGTCGCGCTCGAAGCGCGCGAGCTCTTCCTCCGAGATCGGCAGGCGGAACTCGTAGACCGAGAACTCGCCGCCGTCGCTGCCGGCGCGGTGGTGGATCGTCAGGCCGTCGCCCAGCTCGGAGAGATCCACGTCGACCAGGCCGTGCAGGAGCTCGACCAGGTCGCCGCCGCCGTCGCCGTGAACCGTGAAGCGCGCCGAGACGGCGCTCTCGTCGTGCCGCTTCGACGGACCCGTGTGCTCCAGGCCGACATCCTCCGGCGTGCGCGGAGCGCGGTTGAGCTCGATGCGCCGGATCGGGTTCCAGTCGGCCACGCTGCCCACCCCGATCGCCGCCACGGTCGCGCCCAGACCTGCCAGGCCGAGGCCGCACAGGAGCAACAGCGCCAGCACGGCCGCGCAGCCGCCGCCCACACCGCGCACGTGGCCGCGGCCGTCGGGCGCGACCACCTTGGTCACCGCCAGGGCGAAGAGCCCGAGGCAAGCGAGGAAGGCGCACAGGACCAGGAGGCAGGCGAGAGGGAACACGGGCACCGACGTGTGCTCGGGAATGACGTCTGGATTGGGAGTCCGGGCGCCGCGCTTGCAGGGGACGGAACGCTTCGGCGCGCTGTGCCCGCGTGCGGTGCCGGAGAGGGCGCGCGTTACGCGGCCTCCGGTCGCGGATTTTTGCGGCGTGGATACATCCGCTACCTTGTCTGCCCGAATTCTCCGACCCCGACCCGTCCAATCCCCCGATGATCACCCTCGAGAGCTACGTCCTCGGCCGCTGGCAGGCCGGCAACGGCAAGCCCGAGATCCTGCGCGACCCGACCAGCGAGGAGCCGATCGCGGAGGTGAGCTCCCAGGGCATCGACCTCGGGAAAGTCCTCGCCTACGGGCGCGAGACGGGCGGGCCGGCGCTGCGGGCGCTGGGCTTCGCGAAGCGCGCCGAGCTCCTGCTCGCGCTCTCGAAGGCCATCCACGCGCACCGCGAAGAGCTGCTCGAGCTCTCCATCCGGAACGCGGGCACGACCCGCGGCGACGCCAAGTTCGACCTGGACGGAGCCACCGGGACGCTGGCGGCCTACGCGCAGTTCGGGAAGGAGCTCGGCGATCGGCCCTACGTCGCCGACGGCGTCCAGGTCCAGCTCGGACGCACGCCGCGCTTCTCGGGCCAGCACGTGTGGGTGCCCAAGCCCGGCGTCGCCGTGCACGTCAACGCCTTCAACTTTCCGGCCTGGAACCAGGGCGAGAAGATGGCCTGCGCGCTGCTCGCTGGCATGCCCGTGCTCGAGAAACCCGGCACGCCGACCGCGCTCGTCGCCTGGCGCATCGCCAAGATCATCGTGGACTCGAAGCTCCTGCCGGAGGGCGCGTTCCAGTTCCTGTGCGGCAGCGCGCGCGACCTGGTCGAGCACCTCGGCCCGCAGGACGTGCTGGCCTTCACCGGTTCCTCGGGCACGGGCGAGAAGCTGCGCGGTGCGCGGGCCGTCGTGCACCACAACGTGCGCGTCAACCTGGAGGCCGACTCGCTCAACGCGGCCGTGCTCGCGCCGGACGTGGCGCGCGAGTCGGAGACCTACGACCAGTTCCTGGCCAACGTCGAGACCGACATCGTCCAGAAGACCGGCCAGAAGTGCACCGCCGTGCGGCGCGTGCTCGTGCCGCTCGAGCGCGTGAGCGAGGTGGAGGGCGATCTCGTGGCGCGCCTCACCAAGGTGCAAGTCGGCGATCCGCGCAGCCAGGAGACGCGCATGGGCCCGCTCGCCAGCGCCCAGCAGCTCGCCGACGTGCGTGCCGGCATCGCCGCACTCGCGCAAGAGGCCGAGATCCTGTGCGGCGGCGCGGGACCCGTTCACGCCAAGGGCTACTTCGTGGCGCCGACCCTGCTGCGCGCGAAGAGCGCGGACTCGAAGGTCTTTCACGAGCTCGAGGTCTTCGGCCCGGTGGCGACGCTGCTCCCGTACTCCGGGAAAGCCGAGGACGCGGTGCGCCTCGTCAACCTGGGCGGCGGCGGGCTGGTGGCCTCCGTCTACTCGAACGACAAGGCCTGGAGCGATGCCGTCGTGCTCGGGCTCGCGCCCTGGCACGGGCGCGTCTGGGTCGGCTCCGACAAGACGGCCGGCCAGGCTTTTCCCCCCGGGACGGTCCTGCCCGCGAGTCTGCACGGCGGCCCGGGACGCGCCGGGGGAGGCGCGGAGCTGGGCGGCTTGCGCGGCCTCGAGCCCTACTTCCAGCGCACCGCGGTGCAGGGTTTCCAGGGCTTCCTGGAGAAGCTCGGCAGCTAGTGTTCCTTCCCCGAAGTAGCGCCAACAAGGCGCAGTGATGGATCGTCGCAGGCGGCGGTGGGCCCCCACCCCGTAATGGCGCGAAAAAACGGCGGCGGCGCCCCCGGCCCCC
>JANOGB010000552.1:0-4097 GCA_031413955.1 Planctomycetota bacterium
TGCGACATAGGCATCCATTCCGCTTCCCAAGGGCGACCAGCTCGCTCCGTTCCACTTGGCGATGCGGAAGGCCAGGTGGCTGCCGGCGAGGGTGAACGTACCGCCGGCGTAGAGCTCCGGCCCGCTGCCGTCGTCGAAGACCGCCAGGGCAAAGACCTGGGAATTCATCCCGTTGCCCAGGGGGGACCAGCTCGTGCCGTTCCATTTGGCGATGTGCTTCGCCGCCACGCCGCCTGCGGTCGTGAAGAACCCGCCGGCGTAGAGCTCCGGCCCGCCACCGCTGCCGTCGTCGAAGACTGCCAGGGCCTGGACCAACCCGTCCACCATCCCACTGCCGAGGGGTGACCAGCTCGTGCCGTTCCACCGCGCGATGCCGTTCACCGCCACATCGTCTGCGCTCGTGAAGTTCCCGCCGGCGTAGAGCGCTGGCCCGCCGCCGTCGTCGAAAACCGTGACGGCAAGGACCGTGGAGTTCAACCCTTTCCCGAGGCGCGACCAGGCAGCGCCGTCCCAGTGCGCGATGGAGCTCAGCGTCACGCCGCCCGCGTTCGTGAACGACCCGCCGGCGTAGAGCGCTTGCCCGGCGCCGCTGCCGTCGTCGAACACGGCCAGGGCGATGGCGTTGGAATTCATGCCGCTGCCGAGCGGCGACCACGTCGTGCCATTCCACTGCGCGATGGAGTTCGCGGCCACGCCGCCCGCGCTCGTGAAGGATCCACCGGCGTAGAGTGCTGCGCCACCGCCGTCGTCGAAGACCGTCAGGGCATGCACGCGGGGAGCCCCACCCGACATCCCGCGGCCGAGAGGCGACCACATGGCCCCGTCCCACCTGGCGATCCGGCTCGCGGCCACTCCGCCCGCGCTGGTGAAGAACCCGCCGGCGTAGAGCGCCGGCCCGCCACCGCTGCCGTCGTCGAACGCCGTCAGGGCCTGGACGGAGGAATCCATCCCGCTTCCCAGGGGCGACCAGGTCACGCCGTCCCATTTCGCGATGGAGTTCACGGCCACGCCGCCCGCGCTCGAGAAGTACCCGCCGGCGTAGAGCGCCGGCCCGCCATCGTCGAAGACCTGCAGGGCAAACACGCCCTGGGCCCCGCCCTGCATCCCGAGGCCCAGAGCAGACCAGCTCGTCCCGTTCCACTTGGCGATCCTGCGTGCGGCCACTCCGCCTGCGCTCGAGAAGTACCCGCCGGCGTAGAGCGCGGGCCCGCCGCCGCTGCCGTCGTCGAAGACCGCGAGGGCAGAGATCTGGGCATTCATCCCGCTGCCCACGGGCGACCAGCTGACGCCGTCCCATCTCGCGATGTTGAGCGTCTCGACACCATCCGCGCCCACGAAATCACCGCCGGCGAAGAGCGCCGGCCCGGCGCCGCCACCGTCGTCGAACACCGCCAGGGCGGCGACACGGGCAATGTCGAAGGGAGGCCCCATCATTCCACTGCCCAGGGACGACCAGCTCGTGCCGTCCCAGCGCGCGATGCCGTTTGCCATCAGGCCACCCGCGCGCGTGAAGTCTCCGCCGGCGTAGAGCGCCGACCCGCTGCCGTCGTCGAAGACCGAGAAGGCCTGGATCGAGCCGTCGAGTTCGAGAGCCGGTCCAAACGTGGGCTGCCAGCTCACCTGGCAGTCCCCGCCCATTCCTAGAGCTCCCGCGGAGACCGCCGCGGTGGCCAGGGGCTCGGCGGTCAGTCGTGCCGGACTCACGCGCAGAGGTCCGTGGGCAAGGATCGGCGCGATCAGGAGCAGGATCGGGGTCATGAAAACCTCGGTTCGATGCGGGACACGGCCTGGAGCGTACTGGAGATGGGCGCCGCGGGAGGAGCGTTGGTGGATTCCCACGGGAACCCATGAGGTTCCCCGTTCTTCCTCGTCGTTGGCCGCCGCCGAGCGCGCTGATCAGCGTGTCGGCTGGTACGTGAGCGCCGCCTGCAGCGCGGGATCGCGGCCGGCGAAGTAGTCCTGCGAACTCAGGGGCACCGCGACCTCGGGCTCGTGCGTGAGCCGAGCGTCGCCGGGTGCGAACTGGTGGTAGCGCGTGGCGATACGCACGAGCACGTCGGGGTGGTTCGGGAGCAGGACCGTCTCGGCGTCGCCGTACTGGTTCGGCGCGCCGCCCGTGGGCTCGCCCACCAGGATCGCCTTCGTGTCGCGCTCGAGCACGGTCACGAAGTTCCCCGCAGCCGAGAAAGTGGCACGCCCGATCAGGCCGAAGAGGACGCCGGGCCGGTCGATCGAGGAGCTCTGGAGCGCCGCGATCAGCGGACCGAAGGTCGTGTTGTCGCCACCGCCGTTGCAGCGCACGTCGACGATCACACGCTCGAGCTCGCGCTCCGCGAAGACCCGCACGAGCTCGCGGCCGAAATCGGAGAGCAGCTGTCCATCGGCCGCCTGGGCCCGGACCTCGTTGTATTGCACGTACAGCGCGCGCTCGGCCTCGAAGACCTGCAGCCGCCAGCTCGACTCGCGGCCTTCGAGCCAGGTCACGCCTGCTCGCGCTGGCAGTTCCGGGCGCCCCCAGAGCTGGTGCAGGTTGAGCGGACTCGCCGGAAGCTCGACTACCTTGCTCGCGCCGTCCCTGGCGAGCTCGACCCGTACCCGCGCCGGATCCGCAACGACTCCCACGCCGGCCAGGACGTCTCCGCAGACCAGTGCCATACCGAGCTTGGGGAGCAGACTCCATTCGTTGTCGCGCGTCAGCAGCGGCTCCAGGCGCTTGCAGGCTTCCTCCACCGGCACGCCCCCGAGCGAGACCACGCGCGCCCCGATCCACGCGCTCTGCTCCGGCTGCGCGTCGACCACGAACCAACCGTCGTCGAAACGGTAGAGCTGGAGCGGGAGGTAGCGCGCGCGCATCGGCCACACGGCCGCGTGTCCGTCCCGCCCCTTGCTCGAGAGGCGCGCCATCAAACGCATGAGCTCCACCGTGGCGTTTTGCTCGCCGCTGCCCTCGATCTGGGCGAGGAACGCGTCGACGCCTTCCTCGAACTCCGTTTGCGGGCAGCCGAAGAAGGGGTCGGGATGCAGCCGCTCCAGCTCGGACACGAGGTGAAAAACGTCCTCGGTCCAGGCGGCGACCGGGTCACCTCCCAGGAACGGTCCGATACAGGCGGCGAGTGAGAGAGCGAGGCCAGTCGACATGGGAGGCTCCGGTTCGGCGGCGTCGAGCGTGGCGAGGTCTCGAGCGGCGAGAAGATTGTCCGCGATGTCGGCGTGCGGACTGCGACCCCTCCTGGTTCGCCTTGCGTAGCGACGCCTGACGCCGGCCGAGGGGCCCTGCTCAGACGGGAACGCGAGCGAAGGCGGCCAGCCGTTCGCCCTTCGAGTACGCGACGCCCAGCGCGCCGATTTCGAGGGCAGGGAGCGCGGAGGAGAAACACTCGTGCTCGGTCCGGCGTCCGTCCTCGAACTGGAGCAGCACGAAGTGCCGCGTGTTCGCGGGGGAACGCTCGGCGCCGGCCTGGAGCTTGGCGCGCCGCTCGGTGACCATGGCCGCGCGCGCGACGAGCGGCGTGCGCGCGCTCCAGAGCAGCTGCCGGACCAGCCAGATGAAACCCACGCCCACCAGCGCCAGGGGCACGAAGCCGAGCGGGGGGCAGATCTGGAAGCACAGCAGCGAGGCGAAGAGGCCGAGCACGGCGAGGAACAGCAGGAAGAGGAAGCTCGGCAGCGTCTTGCCGGCGAGCTCCGGGATCTCGGGCTTCGCCTGCAGGAGGCGCGCCAGTTCCGCGTGGTCGGACAGGGCACGGAAGCGTGCGGCGACATCGCCGAAGGGATCCGGCGGCGGGGGAGCAGGTGTGCTCGTGAGCGTAGCGCCGCAGTGTTCGCAGAAGCGCGCCTCGGGCCGCGGAGCGTCCGCTCCGCAAGCCGCGCAGCGCCGTGCTTCTCCACTCATCTGGGAGCGCCGGGCTCCAGCCCGGCTCGGGGCTCTTGCTCCATGTCCGTTCCGGAGCGGAGAAGAGAAGAACGGAACCCGGGCTTGCGTCGTTCGTGGGCCACGCAAGAGACCCAAATTCGGTCGTTCAATTCCTCGAAATAAACGACGAATGGCGATTTCGGAAGCACGGCAAACCGGAATCCCTTTCGAATCGGCGGAAACG
>JANOGB010000553.1:0-25888 GCA_031413955.1 Planctomycetota bacterium
CTGGAGGCTAATATGCCTCCAATTCATGGCTTTTTACCCGCGCTGGGGCTCCAGCGATCTGGAAAACACGGTGGCGCCATTGATGTCGACAAAAGACACCGTCAGCTCGCGGCCGCGCGGGTCGATGCGCATCTCGCCGAAGAACTGGAAACCCGACAACGGCGAAGTGTTGGCTGCCGGCGGTGCTTTCTGGAACACGAGCTGTGGGCCAAAGGTGTTGTCGAGCACGTTGGGACCGAAGCTGCCGGCATTCAGCGGGCCAGCGACGAATTCCCAGAACGGGTTGAAGTCGCTGTACTGCGCCTTGGAGGGGTCGTAATAGTGCGCCGCGCAGTAGTGCACGTCGGCGGTGATCCACACCACGTTGCGGATGCGTTCGCGCTTGATGGCGGTCAGCAGCCGCGCGATTTCCAGCTCGCGGCCGCGGGCAGCGCCGTTGGTGTTGGCCGGGCCTTCGAAACGGTCGCGGCCCGCGGCCCCAGCACGTAGCGCGGCTTGGCCGCGGGCTGCGCGCGCGGGTACCACAGCGGCCGGTAGCGGTTCACGTTGCGGCCGATGTTCTCGAGCATCAGGCCCACGAGCAGCGCCTCCGCCGGCCCGCGCGCCTCGCGCGCGACGCGCAGCAGCGCCTGGTCCGTGCCGTAGCCGCCCACACCGTAGTTCCAGACCTCGAGGCCGGGCGCAAGCGCCTCGAGCCGCGCCGGCCAGGCCTCGGCGTCGGCCACCTCTTCGCAGAAGGTGAAGGACTCGCCGCACGCCACCACCCGTCGCGTCCCGGCTTGCACGGGCTCGGCGTACACGCGCGTCGAACGCAGCCCCTGGGCATTGACGTGGATCGTGCCGTCGGGCGAAGAGTGGCCGGGCTTCGTGGTCCAGCCCAGCACGGCGTCGAACTGGCTGTAGCCCGACGGCGGTTTCTCCTCGGCGAGCTCGCGCTCGCTGCGCTCCAGCCACTCGCGCTGCACCTCGCCGTGGCCGAAGGGCGGCAGCAGGCGCCAAGCGAAGCGCGTCACGAGCGCGCGCGCGCCGAGCTCCGCCGCGGCCAGCGCGCACAGCACGAGGAGGAACGGGACGAGCACGCGCCGGCGCGCGCTCATCGTCGGCTGAGACGCTCGAAGGCGCCCACGAGCTCCGGCTCCTCGCTGGCTTGCAGCGTGCGCGGATCGAGCAGCAGCGCGCCGTCGTGGACGCGCGCGAAGACGCACGGCTCGCCCGCCCGCAGGCGCGCGGCCAGCTCGCCGGCCGAGAACCCCGCGGCGGCGACTCGTACGGCAAACGTGTCGAGGAAGATGCCCGGCGCGCTGCCGCTGCCGGGCTGCGAGCGCTCGGGTACGACCGCGGTGGTGAATCCGGCCAGCGCGCCGATGGACTGCGCCAGACGCTGCGCCACGCCGCGCAGCTCCTCGGCCGGGCGCAGCATCATCGCGCGCGCGGGGATCTCGTCGGCGCGGCCGGCGAGGTACAGGCCGAGAGTCGCCTCGAGCCCCGCGATCGTGACCTTGTCGAGGCGCAGCGCGCGGTACAGCGGATTCTTGCGCAGCAGGGCGATGGACGAACGCTGGCCCACGATCAAGCCGGCCTGCGGTCCGCCGAGCAGCTTGTCACCCGAGAAACACACCACGTCGACCGCGCTCGCGACCGCGTCCTTCACCAGCGGCTCGCCGCCGAGCATGGCGAGTGGACGCGCCCCGGCGGGCTCGAGCAGGCCGGAACCGAGATCGTAGGCCGTCGGAACGCGGAGCTCGCGGCCGAGGGCGGCGAGCTCCGCGGCTGCGACCTCTTCCGTGAAGCCCACCAGGCGGTAATTCGAGGTGTGCACCTTGATGACGAGACCGGTCGCGCTCGTCACGGCCGCGCGGTAGTCCGCCAGACGCGTGCGGTTGGTCGTGCCGACCTCGACCAGCTTCGTGCTGGCGCGCTCCATCACGTCCGGCATGCGGAAGGAGCCGCCGATCTCGACCAGCTCGCCACGCGAGAGAATCGTCTCCTTGCCGGCCCCGAAGGTGTTGAGCATGAGCAGCACGGCCGCGGCGTTGTTGTTGACAGCGATGCCGGTCTCGGCGCCGGTCAGGCGTGCGAGTAACACCCCGAGCCGATCGTCGCGCTGGTTGCGCTCGCCCGAGAGACGCTCGACCTCGAGCGTGCAGTACCCCTGGGCCGCGCGCTGCATCGCCGCCGCCGCCTCCGGGTGCACGCTGGCGCGCCCGAGGCCGGTGTGCAGCACGACGCCCGTGGCGTTGATCACGGGCACGAGCCCCGCCTGCCGGTCGCCGCGTACGCGCGCTTCCAGCGAGCGCTCGAGGTCGCCGCGCGCCAGGCGCTCGCTCACGCCATCCGCGTCGAGCTCACCCGCACCGATCTCCGCCCGCCAGCGCGCCAGCAGCTCGGACACGAAGCCCACCAGCAGCGCGCGCTCGATCTCACCCCCCAGAGCGCGTACCGCGGGCAACGAGAGCACCTCCTCGACCGCGGGCAAGAGGCGGTAGGGGTTCGCCGCTTCTTTTTTCATGCCGGTAGTCTTGCGGACGTCCACGCACTTCGCCACCGCGCTCTCGCGCGGGGACGCCTCTGTATCTAACCTCGGCCCCCCACCGTGACGATCATCGCGAGCCTCGCCCCCCGCTGGCACCTGAAGACACCTGCCGCCGAGGCCGTGGCTGCTCTGGAGGCGAGCGGTATTCCGCGGCTCCTGGCCACGCTGCTGGTCGCGCGCGGACACGACGACCCTGCGCGCGCCGCGCTGCACCTGGCCGCCAGCCCGATGGCGTTGCACGACCCGTTCCTCTTGCCGGGGATGCAGGCAGCCACCGAGCGCATCGCGCGCGCCATGCGTGACAAGGAGACGATCTTGGTGCACGGCGACTACGACGTCGACGGCGTGACGGGCACGGCGCTGCTGATGCGGCTCTTCCGGCTGCTCGGTGCCAAGGCCGCCTGGCACATCCCCAATCGTCTGGAGCACGGCTACTCCTTCGGCGCGCACTCGCTCGAACGCGCCGCGGCCGAGGACGCGCGCGTGGTGATCAGCGTCGACAACGGCACCTCACCCACGCGGTGATCGCGGCCCTCAAGGAGCGCGGCGTCGACACGATCGTCACCGACCACCACGAGGCGCCGCCCGGGCCGCTCCCGGACGCCACCGCGATCGTCAACCCGAAGCTGCCGGGCTCGCGCTATCCGATGCGCGAGCTGTGCGGCGGTGCGGTGGCCTTCAAGCTCGCCTGGGGCCTGTGTCAGCACCTGTGGGGCGCGCGCAAGGTCTCGGAGGAGTTCAAGCGCTTCCTCGAGGAGGCGAGCGCCTACGTCGCCATCGCCACGGTGTGCGACGTGGTGCCGCTGGTGGACGAGAACCGCGTGTTCGCGCGCTTCGGGCTCAAGGCGCTCGAGAGCACGAAGAACCCCGGCCTCGCGGCCTTGCTCGAGATCGCAGGACTGGCGGGCAAGCGGCTGACGGCCGAGGACGTGGGTTTCCAGATCGGGCCGCGCCTGAATGCCAGCGGGCGCCTGGGCAGCGCCGAGCGCGCGGTCGAGCTCCTGCTCGCGACCGACACGACCAGCGCGCGCAGGTACGCGCTCGAGCTCGACCAGCTGAACAAGCAGCGCAAGACGATCGAGGCCGCCGTGCTGGTCGAGGCGCGCGCCGCGGCGCGTGAGTGCGCCGACGCCGCGGAACATCCCGTGCTCGTGCTCGCCGGCCAGGGCTGGCACCAGGGCGTGGTCGGCATCGTGGCCGCGCGCCTGACCGAGGAATTCGGCCGGCCGGCAATCGTGATCGGCCTGGACGGCGCCAGCGGGCGCGGCAGCGCGCGTACGGTCGGGAACTTCAGCGTGCTCGAGGCCATCGCCGGCGCGGCGCCGTTCCTCGCACGCTTCGGCGGCCACGAGCAGGCTGCCGGGCTCGAGATCCTGAGCGCGAACGTGGCCGCCGCGCGCGTCGCGATCACGGAGCGCGCGCGCGCGATGCTGGCTGGCGCCGGGCACGCCGAGGTGCTGCTCGAGATCGACTGCGAGCTCGCCTTCGAGCACATGACGCGCGCGCGCATGCAGGAACTGGATCGCCTCTCACCCTTCGGCGCGCACAACGACGCGCCCGTGTTCCTGGCGCGCGCGGTCTACCTGGCCGAGGCAGCGCGCGCGGTCGGCGCCGAGAAGAGTCACCTCTTGCTGCAGCTCCGCAAGGGCAACCACGTCCTGAAGGCGCTCGCCTTCCGCGCGGGAGCGCGCATCGACGAGCTCGTGCTCGGCAAACCGCTCGACGCCGTGTTCACTCCGAAGTGGAACACCTTCCGCGGCGAGACGAACCTGGAGCTGGAGCTGCTCGACTTCCGTGGCGCGGGCGCGTAGTCGTTCGCCCGCCGCTATCGAACCGTGGCCTCGATGACCTCGGTCAGCGCGATGCTGCCGCAAGGCGCCCCCGGATCCAGGTAGGCGGCCTGGACGTAGAGGGTGACTCCGAGCAACGAAGCCGGGAGCGGCCCGTAGGGCCGGGAGTACCGGCCCTCCCCCGCTGCTCCCTGGCGACCCGCGAGGCTGTGCGCGATCTCGAACGTCGTCTGCACGGGAACGGTCCCGCCGCAGCGCAAGGAGCGGATGCCCGGATCGAAGCCGATCACGAGGCAGCCGTGCGCTGCGCCGGTGCCGTTGAAGACCTCGATCGATCCTGGCTGGCCCACCTGCGGACAGGTCATGGAGATCCCGGGTACGCGGTTGCCCGAACCGGGCGTGCCGTTCCCGCGGTGGACCACCTGCCCCGGGCAGGCGCTGGCGGTCGAGAACTGGTCGAAGCCGATGCCCTTGGACCCGCCGCGTCCGGTGAACTCGAACCAGATCGAGTGGATCGGCTCGCGCACGTCGAAGAACCAGGCGGAGGCGCCGCCGTTGCCGCCCGACCCGTCGCGGCGCGTCAAGACGAGCGGCGCGACGACGTCGACCTCGTGCTCGTCGCGGGCGTGGATCGTGAACTCTTCCTCGTCGTCGAGGTCGAGGATGTACCCGCTGGCCTGCAGCACGGGCACCGAGTAGCGCACGACGAACGGCTGGATGCGCGGCGTGCCGCTGCCCCACAGTCCGTCGTCGGTCACGAAGTAGCAGCCGGCGTCGAAGGGCGCGCTCTGGTTGGGCAGATCGTCCTCCGTGGCGCTGCCATCGCAGCCGCTGCGGGACTCGCCCCGAAAAGCCGTGCGTGGAGCGCCGACCTGGACCAAGGTGAGTGGCTGGGCTCCGAGGATGGGGTCCATGCGCTCGAAGCGGACGTGGAACGGCGCGACGTCGAACTGGTCGCGGATCGGCAAGCCCTCGGGCGCGCCACCCCCGAGCCCGAGCCCGAGCCCGGGAATGCTCTCGAAGTCGATGGTCTGCGCGAAGGCCGCGGAAGAAAAAACGATGGCTGCGAGGAACGTGCGCAAGGCGAAACTCCTCTAGTGCGGTCGGTCCGTTGCGGGCGGTGATCGGGCTCGGAGCGCGATGGTACCGGCGACCGGCGGATCACTCCAGAAGCACGTCGTGGCGCGAACTGGCGATCAAGAGGAGACAGCCGCCGCGGGTCGCTTGCACGGCGTGCACCGAGTCGGTGTCCATGCGCTGGTAGTCGCCAGTCCGCAACGTGGTTTCGTCCCCGATCGAGAGGTCACCCGAGAGCACGTAGCACTCCTCCGCGCCGCCGTGGCGGTGCGCGGGATAGGCCGTGCCGGGCGCCATGCGCACGAGCATGGTCACGCGGTCGCCTTCCTCGTCCACGAACAGGCGCCGCACGGCGATGCCCTCGATGTCGGTCGGCTCGAAGGGGCCGTCCTGGGCCGCGAGAATCCGGGAATCGGACGCCGGCGCGCCGCGCCAGTGCTTCCAGAGCTGGACGTGCTTTCGGAGATTCAGAGGGCCGGCTGGTTCTCCGGCGGGCTGCGCCTGCCCGGTGGAGGCCACGCGCGCGCGGATCTCGGGCCACAGGTCGCGGCGCGGTTTCCGGCGCGGGCCGCTGGCGGCCAGGCCGGCGGCGGCGTCGCGCAGGGAACGCACCTCGGCCCAGAACTCGGGTTGCGCACGCCAGTCGCGCTCGACCTCCTCCATCTCGCCCGAGGCGAGCGCCGAGAGCGCATACAGGGCGGCCAGCTCGAGCGCGGCCTGATCGAGGGCGCGGTCGTTCATGCATATTCTCCTTCGGGGGCCAGCGCGCGCCGCAGCGCCGCCAGCCCGGCGCGGATGCGGGTCTTGACCGTGCCGATGGGTTGACCGAGGGTCTCGGCCACCTCGCGGTAGGAGAGGCCGCCGAAGAACGCGGCGCGCAGGACGCGCTCCTGCTCGCGCGGCAGCGCACGCAGCGCGGCCTCGACCTGGACCGCGGTCTCGCCCGCCTGCGCGCGGACCAGCGGGCCGGGAGCCTCGGCGGCCACTTCGGGTGCGTCGTCGATCGGCGTGTGTCCGCTCGCCTGGCGCCGGCGGGTGCGCAGGGCCTCGAGCGCGACGCTGCGCGTGATCGTCAGGGTCCAGGCCAGGACTTTTCCGCGCTCGGGATCGAAGGTCGCGGCCCGCGACCACAGCCGCTGGAAGGCATCGACCACTGCCTCTTCGCCGGCCTTCTCGTCGCGCAAGATGCGCAGCGCGAGGCCATAGACCGGCTCCTCGAGGTTCCGGTAGAGCTCCTCCAAGGCCACGTCGCTGCCCCCCGCCACGCGCCGCACGAGGCCGACCAGATGGCCTTCCGTGGGCAAGGGACGGGGGCGCGCGGCGACCATCGGATGCTCCACTATGACCGGAAGTGGCTGCGCGGATTCGAGCCGCGCGGAAAAACCAGGGGGGCGCCGCGCGCCCTCACAGGAACCAGCCTCCGCTGACCAGGAGCTCCGTCCCGGTCGTGTAGCTGGCCTCGTCCGAGCACAGGAAGGCGACTGCCCGGGCGACGTCCTCGGGCGTACCGGGGCGACCGAGGGGGATCGCGGCCAGGCGCTCCTCCGCGAGCGTGTCGGCATGGGCGTGCGCGTGCGGCACGTGGCCGGGCGAGACCAGGTTGACCGTGACGCCGTGGGGCGCCTCCTCCAGGGCCCAGCTCCGCACCAGCACGAGGAGCGCGCTCTTCGCGGCGGCGTAGGCGGCCGTGCTGCGCCGCGCGCGAAAGCCGGAGAGCCCGCTCGTGCCGAAGAACACCGCCCGCCCGCGGGCGGCGCGCAGCGCGTCGCGCACCGCCGCGAAGAAGACGAAGGCCGATTCCGTGTTGCTGGCGAGCATCGCGCGCAGGTCGGCGAGCGTGGCCGCCGCCAGGGGACCCGAAAGGTACTCCCCCACGGCGTGGACGGCGTGGTCGAGGCGGCCGTCCTGCGCGAGGACCGCGCGCACGAGCTGCTCGGCGTCGCGCGGCACGAGCAGGTCGGCGCGGTGGGCACGCGTTCCGAACTCGTCGCGCACAGCGCGCGCATTCTCGCCCTCGGTGCGCCAGGTGACGTGCACGCGCTCCCCGCGCGCGCGCAGGTGCCGCGCGACCGCCAGGCCGAGACCGCGCGCGCTGCCCGTCACCAGGGCGACCTTGGATCCTGCGCTCGGGTTCATCGGGCGAGGAGGAGGGTAGCGGATCGGGACGCCACAGTAGGATCGTGAAGTACGGTGTCAGGCACGTTTGTTCACGCGGCCGCCTGAGCGTCAGGCAACGCCGAAGCCGTCTCGCGGCCGCGTGAACAAACGTGCCTGACACCGTACTCCACGATCCCAGCGCACGTGAATGACTCGCCGCGCACTGGAGTAGGATCGCGCCGCGGGGAATCCCTTCCCGCCTCACCCAACGGAAGAAAAGAAGAAGACAAGCATGAAAGGTCTGCTGATCGCGGGCGGGACCCTGTTGCTCGCGCTGCTCCTGCTCGGCGGCTGCGGCGTCGGCGCCTACAACGGCATCGTCACCAAGGAGACGAAGATCGAGGCAGCCTGGAGCGAGATCCAGAACCAGTACCAGCGGCGCTTCGACCTCGTGCCGCAGCTCGTGGCCACGGTGAAGGGTGCGGCCGACTTCGAGCAGGCGACCCTGACCGAGATCACCGCGGCGCGCGCCTCGGTCGGCAAGGTGGCCATGCCCGCGGGCGTGCCGGACGATCCGGCCAAGCTGAAGGCTTTCCTCGCGGCCCAGGAGCAGCTCTCGGGCGCGTTGTCGCGCCTGCTGGTCGTGGCCGAGAACTACCCCAGCCTGAAGGCGACGCAGAACTTCGTCTCGCTCCAGGATCAACTCGAGGGCACGGAGAACCGCCTCGGCGTGGCGCGGCGCGACTACATCGACGCCGTCAACGAGTACAACGTCGCCATCCGGCGCTTCCCGGGCTCCGTGCTCGCAGGCATGTTCGGCAAAGAGAAGCACGCCCAGCTCGAGGCTCCGGTCGGCGTCACCGAACGCCCCGTGGTCGAGTTCGACTTCGGAAAGAAGTGATCGCGGCCCTGCTCACGCTGAGCCTGGGCGCTTGCGCGGCGCCCAGGCAGGAGTTCGCGCTACCGGCCAACGACGGTTGGGTGACGGACACGGCCGACCTGCTCCAGCCCGCGGAGGAGCAGGCGCTCGAGGCCCTGATGGAGTCCTATCGCGTCGGCTCTGGGCAGGAGGTCGCGCTGCTGACCATCCCGGATCTCGCCGGCCGCACGATCGAGGAGTTCGCGCTCGGCGTGGCGCGCGCGTGGAAGATCGGCGACAAGGAAACGAGTTCGGGCGCGCTGCTGGTCGTGGCGCAGGCCGAGCGCGCCCTGCGCATCGAGGTCGGACGCGGCATCGAGGGCACGCTCACCGACTCGATCGCGGGCCGCATCATCCGCGACGTGATCGTGCCCGAGCTCGAGCAGGAGCGTTTCTATCCGGGGATGCGCCTCGGCATCGAGGCCATCCATGCGGCCCTGGGCGGCGACTACGGGCCGCTCGAGCGTGGCTCGGACGACTCGGCGCGGGGAATCCCGTTCCTGGTCCTGTTCGTGATCGTGCTGATCTTCCTCGCGCGCATGCAGCGCAACTCGCGGCTGCGCGGGGGCGGATCGAGCGCACTGCCCTGGATCCTGGCCTCGCAGATGGGCTCCGCGCGGCAACGCGGCGGAGGCTTCTCGGGCGGAACCTCACGCGGCGGCTTCAGCGGTTTCGGCGGCGGGGGCGGCTTCTCGGGCGGCGGCGCGTCGGGGCGCTGGTGATGCAAGACCCGCGCGCACTGCAGGGCTGGGAAGTCGGCGGCCATGCGCTGGACGGCTCGTGGCTGGCGCTGACGGGCGAGCTCGTGCGCGTGCTGCTCGTCGTCGTCACGGCCGCGCTGCTCCTGCGCGCCTTCGTGCGGCGCGGCCGATACCGCGCGACGGGCGTGCTGAGCGAGGAGGATCTGCGCACCGTCCACGCCGCCCTGGCCAGCGCCGAGCAGAAAACGATCGGCGAGATCCTGCCGGTGGTGCTCGAGCGTTCCGATCCCCATCCCGGCGCGAGTTGGCTGGCGGCGCTCGTGGCTGCCCTGGTCGGCTCGCTCGGGCTCGCGCCCTGGTTGCCGTGGGACCGGCCGGCCTGGCTGCTCCTTTGCCAGCTCGTGCTCGGCGCGCTCGGATATCTCTGCGCGCGCCTGCTGCCGGACTTCCAGCGCTTCTTCCTGAGCAGCGCGCGCGCCGCGGAGGTGGCCGAGGAACAGGCCTTCCAGGAGTTCCACCGCTACGAACTGCACCGCACCCAGGCGCGCACCGGGGTGCTGCTCTTCGTCAGCCTGCTGGAGCGGCGCGTGGTCGTGCTGGCCGACGCGGGCATCGACGCGCGCGTGCGGCCCGAGCACTGGACGCGCACCATCGAGCTGGTGCTCGACGGCATCCGGCGCGGGTCGCTGTGCGCCGGACTCGTGTCCGGCATCCACAGCGCGGGCGAGGTGCTGGCCGAACACTTCCCGGTCGCACACGGAGACCAGAACGAGATCCTCGATCGCCTGATCGTGCGCAGGGAGTAGCGTCCACGCGCAGCGAGCCTATCCTCTCGCAGGTGCTGACAAGCCAACCCGGAAGCCGTCCGCGGACGCCCGCGATGCGCGCGCCGTTCTTGCACGGCGCCGCCCTCGCGAGCCTCCTCGCCGCGGCGACGACCGCGCAGGTGGCCGAGGTCGGGCAACCGCTCGTGCGCTGCATCCCGCCCGCGGAGTATGACGGCGGCCTGCAGATCTTCGCCGCCGCCCAGACGCCGGATGGGCTCCTTTACTTCGCCTGTCCGGAGGACTTCGCGGTGCTGCGCTCCGACGGGGAGCGCTGGCGCAAGTTCGTCCTGCCGGTGCCGCCCGTCTCGCTGGACGTGGACGAGGGCGGACGCGTGTGGGTCGGGAGCAGCGACGACTTCGGATTCTTGCGCCCGACGACGGACGGAGCGGAGTTCGTGTCGCAGGCCGGCGCGGTCATGGAGCGCGAGCCCGCGCTGCTCTCCTTCGTCAAGACACGCTGCACGCCGCACGGCGTCTTCTTCCTCGCGCAGGAGGTGCTCGTGCAGTGGGACGGCGCGCAGGAGCGGACGTGGCGGGCGCCCGCGGGCAGTGGCTTCATGGACGTCGAGGCTGTGGGTGACGACGTCTTCGTGCTCGACGGTGAACGCGGGCTGCTGGTGCTGGCGGATGGCGAGCTGCTGGAGAGCGACGCGCTCGGCCCGCAGCGCGTGCGCTACGACGCCCTCTGGTCCGACGGCGAAGAGCTGCTGGGCGTCTGGTTGAACGCGGACGGACTGCACTGGGTTCGTTCCGGCGCGACCGATGCGTCGACGCTGCGCGTGCCCGAGCTCCTGCGCGGTCCCACCTACCTGAGCGACGTCGTGCGCACGCCCGAGGGCACGCTGGTCGTTGCCAGCGCGAGCGGGATCCTGCTGGTGGATGCCGAGGGCCGCTTCCAGGCTTGGCTGGACGACGAGACCGGGCTGCCGAACTCGCTCGCCTACTCGCTCTTCCTGGATCGCGAGGGCGCGGTGTGGGCCAACCTCTCCTACGGCATCGCGCGCATCGAGCCCTCACCCGCGTGCTCGTTCTTCGGCGCGGAGCTCGGCCTCGTTGGCACCCCCCTGGCGTTCGCGCGCCACGAGGGCACCACGTATTGCGGCACCTTCGAGGGTCTCTTCCGCCTGGTGCGGGAGAAGCGCGCGCGCTTCGAGCGCGTCGCGCCGGTCCCTTCCCAGGCCGTCTTCGACCTCCAGCCCACGCGCCACGGTCTGCTGCTCGCCACCGAGCTCGGCCTGCTGCTCTGGGACGGTTCACAGAGGAGCCTGCTGTCGGAGGTGCAACCCCTCGCTTTCGGTTGCCTGAGCGGGCCGGATCCCGGCGACGAGGAGAGCGTGGTCGTGGCGGGCTTCGACGCGCTGCAGATCCTGCACTGGCGCGAGGAGAGCGGCTGGAGCCTCGCTCCGCCCTTCCCCGTGTCGTGGGGCACGGACCAAATCGAGATCGGCGCGAACGTCCTCTGGCTGCATTCCATCGACCGCGAGCTCTACCGCGTCCCGTACGACGGCGCCTTCGGCACGCCCGTGCGGATCCCGGGCCAATGGTTGGGCATGAGCGCCGTTCCCGGCGGGTGCCTCGCGTGGGATTGCGAGCGCCTGGCCTTCCTGTCCGACACGAACACGGTGCCCGAGCCGTTCCCGCCGGCGGTGTCCCTGGATTGGGCGGAGCTGCAGCGCAGCTCGCGCTGGGTCCGCCCGCGCGCGGACCCATCCGGGCGCTTGTGGCTGCTCGAGCCGCACTCGCTGCGCCGCCTGCAGGGCGACATCATGACGGGCGTCCGCGACGAGCCGGACTTCGTGTGGACCTCGCCCTTCGCGCTGGAGGGTGCGCAGTTCGACGAGCTCGACGCGCGCATCGTCTGGCTCGCGACGCACGCGGGCGTGGTACGGTTGGCGCCCGAAGCCCTGCGCTCGACGCCCTCGTTCGACCCGCTCGTCTGGCCGTCGGCGCGCGCGGGCGACGCGCCCTGGGGCGCGTTCCCGGCCGACAGGCTCCCGTTCGATGCGAGCGTGCGCGTGGAGGTCGCGGCCGCGTCCTTCGCTGCGGCTCCGACGACCTACCGCTATCGACTCGCCGGACTCGAACGCGAATGGGGTGCGTGGACCGCGGAGGCGCAGAAGGAGTACACGAGCCTCCCGGGCGGCGAATTCGTGCTCCACGTCCAGGCCCGGAAACAGGGCCGGATCCTGGGCGAGAGTCAGCTCGCCTTCGGGGTCCGCGCCCCGTGGTACGCGACCTGGCCGGCCGTCGTGGCCGCGCTCGGCCTGCTCGGCGCCGGCGTCATCGGCAGCGTGCGCTGGCGCTCGGCGCGCCTCGCGCGCGAGAACGAACGACTCGGACGCCTCGTGGCCGAACGCGTGCACGACGTCGAGACGGTGCAGGCGCGCGTGCTCGAGCACGCCGCGGAGCTGGAGCGGGTGAACGACCGTCTGGTGCACGAGATCCAGGCACGCGAGGTCGGGGACCAGGCTCGGCGCGAGATGCACGAGCGCCTGGAGAAGGCCGAGCGCCTCGAGAGCCTGGGCGTGATGGCCGCCGGGATCGCCCACGACTTCAACAACTACCTCACGTCCATCCTGGGCTACGCGCAGATGGCGCTCGACGAGCGCGGCGCGCGCGTGGAGCGGGCCGAGTACCTCCAGAACGTGACGCTCATCGCGCGCCAGGCCGCCGAGCTGTGCTCGGGCATGGTGTCCCTGGCCGGCGGCGCGCCGGCCCTGGCCGAGCCGCTCGAGCTCTCGCACACGGTGCGCGGCATGGAGTCGCTGCTGCGTTCGTCGGTGAAGGATCGCGCCGAGCTGCGTCTGGAGCTGGCCACGGAGCTCCCCACCCTCGCGGGCGACTCCGGGCAACTGCGGCGTGCGCTCGTCAACCTGGTGATCAACGCGGCCGAGGCCAGCGAGGGCACGCGCAGCCCGATCGTCATCCGCACGGGAACCGTGGTGCTGTCCCACGCCGACCTGGCGCGCATGCATCGCGTTGGCGAGCGCGAAGCCGGCCTGTACGTCTGGGTCGAGGTCGAGGACGAGGGCGCCGGGATGACGGCGGAGTCCCTGCACCACCTCTTCGATCCATTCTTCTCCACCAAGCACGTCGGGCGCGGACTGGGACTGACGACCGTGTTCCGCATCGTGTCCTCCCACGGCGGCGCGATCGATGTGCGCACCGCCCACGGCGGCGCGATCGACGTGCGCACCGCCCACGGGCGCGGGACGTGCGTGCGGCTCCTCTTTCCGGGCGGTGCCGTGCTCCGTCCGGCGCCGCTCGAGCGCACGCCCACGCGCCCGGGAGCCGCCCTGACGGGCCGCGTGCTCGTGGTCGACGACGACGAGAGCGTGCGCCATCTGAGCGCCCTGTTCTGCCGGCGGCTCGGCCTCGAGGTCGTGACCGCTGGCAATGGCCCGGAGGCCCTGGCCCGGCTTGCAACGCCGGAGGAAGCCTTCGACGCCGTCCTGCTCGACCTGTCGATGCCCGGCATGGACGGCCTGGCGGTCCTGGCGGAGATCCGCAGGTCCCGCCCGGACCTGCCGGTCCTGCTCGTGAGCGGTTACGCCGATCGCATCCCGCGCGAGCCCGACCGCGCGACGCGCTTCCTGGCGAAGCCGTTCTCGCTCGAGACGCTGGCGGACGCGCTGAAGCAGACGCTGGAGCGCTCCCCCACCCCCGCCCGTTGAGCGACTCCCTCCTCGCGTGACGCGAGGACTCTCGGAGCAGGAAAACGCACCGCCGAGGCACGGAGAACGCGGAGCAGCGCGGAGGAGAAGTGAGAGGAGGTCAGAGGAGGTCAGAGGAGATGGGGCCTCCGGGGCTTCGGCTCGCCGAGAGTCGACGATCTGGAGGCCCATTCCTCCACGAGGCTCCGCGTTCTCCGCGTCTCCGCGGTGCGTTCGGGTTGCGGGCGTAGCCCGCGCTCGAGGGGTTCGCGCTGCGGCTACTCGATCAGCCCGGCGCGCGCGAGCGGCCAGAGGCGCAGGTCGACGCGCCCGCGCACGTGCTCCTCGGGCACGAAGCCGAACTCGCGGCTGTCGGAGGAGCGCGGGCGATTGTCGCCCAGCACGAAATAGTGGCCGGGCTCGACCACGACCGACAGGGACGAGGAGGCATCGACCGAGGCGACGTAGGGTTCCGCCAGGGCTTCGCCGTTCACCCACACCGCGCCGCGCGCGAGCGTCACCTGATCGCCGGGCAGCCCGATGATGCGCTTGATGTAGTCGATCTCGGGATCGAGGGGGTAGCGCAGCACGACCACGTCGCCGCGCTCGATCGGCCCGAGGAGGTAGCTCCAGGGCTCCACCAGGATCCGGTCCCCGTCCTGGATGCCGGGGGCCATCGAGCTGCCGCGCACGACCGACAGGTTGAAGAACAGGCTGTAGGAAACGAGCAGCAGCGCCCCGAAGCGCAGCAGGGCGCCCAGCCCGGCCAGGTGCGCGCGCAGCGCGCCCGAGACGGACGCGGGCACCGGCGCGGCGAGCTCGTCGAGGAACTCCGGGAGCGGCGCAGGGCTGTCCATCGCTCGGCTCCCTTTCGACCTCCGCGTCCGGCGTTCTTGACGCGCGGAGCGTGCGCGCGGTTCTGCGCGCGGATAGCCTCGGGAGCATGCCGCCCGCGCCCACGCCGCCCGCGCCCACGCCGCCCGCTCCGCGCCGCACACAGGACCGGCGCAGCCTGCTCGTCTCGGCCGCCGGCCTGGCCGGCCTGGCCAGTGCCTGCGCCGCGCGGCGCGACGGACGGCACGAAGAGGCTGCGGGCGAGCTCTCGGAAATCTTCTCCGACCTCGGCGACCAGAGCGCGCGCTGGACGCCCATCTCCCCGGCCGAGAAGCGCCCGCGCCTCGCGCGCCTGGCCGGGATCCTGCGGGCGGCGCAGGTCGACGCGCTGCTGATCGAGCCAGGGGCCACGCTGCGTTATTTCTCCGACGTCGCCTGGGATTGCTCGGAGCGCCTCTTCGCGCTGGTCGTGCTGGCCGACGGCACCTGCTTCTGGATCGTGCCCGCCTTCGAGGCCCCGCGCGCCGAACGGCTCATCGCCGAGCACGGCGGGCCGGCGGGTCCGCTCGTCGCCTGGGACGAGCACGAGTACGCCTGGCAGCCGCTCGCCTCCGCGCTGCGCGCGCGCGGCGTCGAACGCATCGCCATCGAGCCCGAGGCGCGCGCCTTCGTCGCGCAGCGCCTGGCCGCGGTCTTCGGGGCCGAGCGCGTGCTGCCCGGCGACGCGCTCGTACGCTCCCTGCGCGCACGGAAAGACGCGCGCGAGCTCGAGCTCCTGCGCGCTGCCTCGGAACTCACCCAGCGCGCCATCCGCGCCGTGGCCGAGCGCCTGCGTCCCGGACTCGCCGACCACGAGCTCGGACGCTGGATCACGCACGCCCAGGAGCGCCTCGGTCTCTGCGACACCTGGGTCCTGCCGCTGCTCGGCCCGAGCGCCGCGTATCCGCATGGCGAGCCCGAAGGACGCCGGCTGGAGGCCGGCGCGGGCATCCTGGTGGACACCGGCGGCGCGCTGCACGGCTACCAGAGCGACATCACGCGCACCTGGTCCTTCGGCACGCCGCGCGAGGCCGAGTTCACGCGCGCCTGGCAGGCCGTGCGCGCCGCCCAGGAAGCGGCCTTCGAGCGCATGGCGCCCGGCGTGCCCTGCCGCGAGATCGACCGCGCCGCGCGCGCGGCCATCGAGGCTGCCGGCTATCCCGGTGGCTACACCGTCTTCGGCCACCGCCTCGGGCACGGGATCGGGCTCCAGGGACACGAGGAGCCCTACTTCGACGGCGGCAACGAGCTCCTGCTCGAGCCCGGCATGACCTTCAGCGACGAGCCCGGGATCTATCTCGCCGGGCGCCTCGGCGTGCGCCTGGAGGACATCGTGGTCGTGACCCCGAGCGGCGCGGATCACTTCGGGAGCTGGCAGGACTCGCCGGATCGGCCATAGCAGCAGTCCGCTCGAGGCTTGCCGCGCGCGACTCCCAGCGCGTACCCTGCCGCGCTCGAAATCTCACCAGGAACAACCGATGGGCAGATACAGGAACAAATCGGGCGGGCCGACGCGCGGCCGCCTGCGCGTCAAGAAGATGGGCATGGGCTCGGGACGGGCGCGTGCCCGCCACCGCACGTCGCTGAAAAAAGGCAAGCGCGGCTGAAACGCACGGGCCGCCCGCGCTAGCGGCTCACTCGCCCGCGTAGCCGAGCGCTTGCAGTCCGGCGCCGGGGTTCCAGTCGCTGGCTTCGGCCGTGGGCGTGGCGGCCGGCGAACGCGCCTCCATGCGCGCCACGAGTTCGGCCAGCAGCGCGGGGTGCGTAGCCTGGACGTCCGTGACGCCGGCGGGATCGGCCGCGAGATCGAAGAGTTCGTAGCGCGCCTGCGCGCCGACGCCTGTGCGCACGAGCTTGAAGGAGCCGCGGTAGAGCGCGCAGCGGAACTCCGCCGCGTGCAGGTGGTCCCGGTCGTCGACCCAGCGCTCGCGCTCACCGCCGGGCTCGCCCGCCAGGAGGCTTTGGCCCTCGCAGTTCGGAGGCGCGTCGAGCCCCGCCAGGGCGAGCAAGGTGGGCGCCACGTCGACGCCGGAAACGGGCGCGCGCACGCGCCGCCCGACCGGGTCCGGCAGCGGGAGGCGCAAGAGGAGCGGCACGCGCACCTGCGGTTCGCGCACGTCGTCGTGGTTCCAGAGCCCGCCCGCGGAGTCGCCTGGCGCCGAGTCGGCCGCGCCGTCCGCCATAGAGTCCTCACCCAGGCCTTCGCCGTGATCCGAGGTCAGCAGCACGGCCGTGCCGCCGCGCTCGAGCTCGAGCGCGCCCAGAAAATCCGCCACGCGCGCGTCGAGATCGTAGATCTCGCCCTCGTAGAGATCGCTGACGTGGCGCTCGTCGTCCGCTTGCATGCGGTAGCCGGGCTGCCAGCGGTCGCTGCGGAAGAGGAACCCGTCCACGGGTCCGTCGTAGGGTCGCACCAGTCTCTCCCGGCCCTCGCCTTCGGGCGCGTAGGGCCAGTGCACGTCGTACAGGTTGACGAAGCAGAACCAGGGCCGCGGATCGTCCCTGCGGATCCAGGCGAGCGCGCTCGCGAGCACCTCGCCGCCGGGGCGCTGAAAATCCTGGATCCAGTGCGGCCGGCCGTTGAAGCGCAGGGCCGGCACCAGCTTCGCCAGCAGCGCCTGCAGGCCGTGCACGAAACCCCAGGCAAGGGTGTCGCACGCGGGCGGGTCGACCTGGTCGTCGTAGACCTCGAAGCCGCGCTGGATCCCCGTGCGCCCCGAGAGCACGTCCGTGCCCACGAAGCCGCCGGTGCGGTAGCCGGCCGCGGCCAGCTCGGCGGCGATCGATTCGGCCCGCGCCGGGTCGAAGCGCATGTCGAGCAGCTGCGCGCCGTGCGTGGCCGGATGCACGCCGGTCAGGAGCGAGAGATGCGAGGTGAAGGTGAAGGTCGAGGCCGAGAGCGAGTCCTCGAACACGAGCGCCTCCTCGGCCAGCTCGGCCAGGCGCGGCGAGGTCGGACGGCCGTAGCCGTAGGGCTCGAGGCGGTCGGCGCGGCAGGTGTCCCACACCATCAAGAGCAGGTTGGGCCGTGCCGGCGAGGGCGCGAACGCGACGCGCTCGGAGCGCGCCGGGAGCAAGAAACCGACGGCCATGGAGAGCGCCACGCCGATCGAAGCCGTGCGTACGCCCGGCACGCCGCCGAGCCAGCGCCCCAGCAGCGTCAGGGCCGCGCATCCGCCCAGCAGCGCGGCGCCGAGCTCGAGCCACGGTTGCACGCCCGCCAGGCCGGCGAAACCGATCAGGCTGGTGTGCTCGTCGAGCGTGGCCTCGGCCACGACCGGCAGCACCATCCAGCCGAGCAGCACGATCCACGGCCGCGCGTCCGTGCCGCGCGCCGGCCAGGGCCGCGAGCGTGCGTCGAGGAAGCGCAGCGTGAGGCGCGCCGGAACGAGCACCAGCAACCCGAGGCACGCCCACAAGTAATAGGCGTCGAAGAACAGCCCCACGTCCGCCGCGCGCCAGGGCATGGCCCAGCGCACCAGCAAGCTGTCGAGCGCGGCCAGCACGATGGCCAGGACGGGAAGCGGGAACAGGAGCGAGCCCATGGGTGGCGGGAGCGCGTCCGCCTTGCGAGCGACGACACTCCCAATGGGAAACGTACTCCACGGCGGAGCGCGGGGGTCCGGAAAGGAGTTCTTGGCTCGCGCCCTGGGAGCGCCGGGCACCAGCCCGGCGCTCTTCCTGGAACGGCCCGCTACTGCGCGGCCACGCGGATCGAGAGCGAGGCCCCGGGCACGTCTCGCGCCAGCGCGCGCGGGACGCCTCCGAGCAAGAAGAGCGCGAGCTCGGACAGGCGTTGTGCGGCGTCCGGTCTCGCCGCGGCCGCATACAGCGGCACGCGCTCGACCTGTTCGCCCGGCAGGGACGTGTGCCCGAGGAGGCGCGGGGCCGGGAGCTCGACCACCACCTCCAGGCCCTCGAGGTGCGCGAGATCTTGCGTGAGCTGCGCGCACTCGATGCCCCAGATCTCGTTCGCGCCGTCCGCGCGCGCCACGGCGTGCGTCACCAGCCACGGCATGTCGGGCGCGAAGCGGCCGACCACCGCCAGGCGATGGTGGATCTGCGGCCCGCCGAAGCGCAGCCACAGCGCCGCGCGCTCCGCCGGCGTGCTCGGCACCTCGGCCAGCTCCGTCGCGAGGCGCGCAGCCATCTTGCCGCGCTGGTAGCGATAGAAGCCGGCGCCGGTGACCAGGCCGACCAGGACGATGCCGGACAGCACCGCCAACCCGTTCACGCGCACCATGCGCGGATCTTCTCCCAGCGGACGCCCGCTGTCCAATCGCGCGCGCTATCCTGCGCCGCTCCTGCCATGCCGCGGCGCATCTTCATCGGTGACATCCAGGGCTGCCGCGTGGAGCTCGAGGCATTGCTGGAGCGGCTGCGCTTCGATCCAGCGGCGGACGCGCTCTTCCCCGTCGGTGACCTGGTCAACCGCGGACCGGATTCGCTGGGCGCACTACGGCTCCTGAAGCAGCTCGGCGCGCGCAGCGTGCTCGGCAACCACGACGTGCACCTCCTGCAGCGCGCGGCCGGACTGCGCGCCGCGAAGCCCGGCGACACGCTCGAAGACGTGCTGGCGGCCGAGGACCGCGAGGAATTGCTGGCCTGGCTGGGCGCGCAACCCTTCGTGCGCGGCTTCGAGGACGTGTGGCTCGTGCACGCCGCCTTGCACCCGCGCTGGCGCGAGCCCCTGCGCGAGCTAACCGGCCTCGACCCGCTGCGACCGACGCCGGCGGCGAGCTTCGCGTTGCGCACGCGCTACTGCGACGCCGAAGGCAACGTGCCCGAACGCGACGACCTGCAGCCGGGCCCGCCGTTTCGTCCGTGGCACGAGCTCTACCACGCGCGCGAGCACGGCGAACGGACGGTCGTGTTCGGCCACTGGGCCGCGCAGGGCCTGCTCCTGCGCCCGCACCTGCGCGGACTCGACTCGGGCTGCGTGTGGGGCAAGGCGCTCACGGCCTGGATCGCCGGCGAGGACCGCATCGTCTCGGTCGCGGCCCGGCGCGCCTACGCGAGCGCCGACTGAGGCTCATCTGGGAGCGCCGGGCTCCAGCCCGGCTCTTCTTCTTCTCTTCTTCTTCTCTCCCCTCTACTGCTGGCTCGCCGCCGCCGCGAGCTCGGCCGGCGCCACGCGGCGCCAGAGGTCGCTCTCCAGCACGCCCTGCGGATCCAGCGCGCGCTTCAGCGCGAAGAACGCCTCCAGCCGCTCGCGCGAGAACATGCGCCCGAGCACGCCGCTCGGCAGCACCGAATCCTTGGCGAAGTAAAAACGCCCGCCGGCCGCGAGCACGAGCTCGGCCAGCTCGCGGCAAAAGGCAAACAGCGCAGCCTGCGTCGCAGGCGTGACCTTGTAGTCGAGCGCCAGGCTCCAGCCATCGACCGCGTGCGTCAGCCAGAAGGGATCCTGCCGGTGGCGCTTGAGCACGCCCAGATACGGCACGAAGCCCCGTGCCTGCGAGCGCCGCAGGATCTCGCTCAGCACCGCGTGCGCGCGCTCCTTGGGCACGAAGGGCTGGAACTGGATCAGTCCATGCCCCGGCCGGCGCCCGTAGGACCACTTCCAGTTCGGCACCGAGTCGAGCAGGAAGGCAAACTCGACGTGCGTCCAGCGCCGCGGCGGGAGGCAGCCCTCCAGGCGGCCCTGCCAGTAGCGCACGGCGTTCAGCCAGCGCACGCCGAGGTCGTGGTTCAGGAGCCGCATCACGCGCCACAGCTCAGACTTCGGGAAGAGGCCGAAGAGCATGGGCGACATGGCCTGGTGCGCGAGCGCGAGCGTCTCCTCGGCGCGCGGATCCTCGTCCTCGTCCAGGTAACGCGCGTGGTGGATCTGCCCGCGGCCAAGGCCGTCGCCGCGCGCGAAGCAATCGAGCCAGCCGACCAGGTAGTCCGCATCGTCCACGTGCGCCTGGACGTACGCCATCAGCTCGGCCAGGTCCTTGCCGGCGAAGGTCGCGACCGTGAGCTCGCCCGAGTGCACGCGCTTGCTGCAGAGCTTCAGGCGCGTGAACGCGCCCAGCAGGCCGAAGGCGCCGATGGCGGCGTGGAAGAGCTCGCTCTCCCGCTCGCGCGAGCAGGTGTGCAGGGTCCCGTCCGGGCACAGCAGGTCGAACTCGAGGAGCGCGTCCCCCACCGTGCCGAGCGCGAAGTTGTTCTTGCCGTGGATGTTGGCCGCGGCGATGCCGCCGATGGTCGGAAAACTCGTGCCCGAGACCACGCGCGGCCACCAGCCGTGCGGCAGGCTGCGCTGCCACAGGTCGCGCACGGTCACGCCGGGCTCGACCTCGGCGATGCCCGTCGCGGGATCGAAGGCGAGGATGCGCTGGAAGCGCGAGGTGTCCACCACGAAGCCGCGCGTGCCGGTGCTGGCGTCGCCGTAGCTGTTGCCCGTGCCACGCAACGTGAGCGGCACGCGCGCGCGGTGCGCCTCCTCGAATACGCTGCGGAGTTCAGCGACGCTGCGCGGATACAAGACCCGCGTCGTCCCCCCGCCGGCCATGCCCCAGTGCTCGACGTAGCGATAACTCTGCGCGACCGCCATCAGATCGTCAGGCGGCGGAACACGAACGACGGGATCGAACGGATCACCAGCGACACGCCCAGCCACTTGAGCGGCACGTAGCGGACGCCGCTGCCACGGCGCGCGTAGTCCAGGATCGTCTTCGCCGCCGCCTCGGCCGTGATGATCCCCGGCAGCTTGCCGAGCCCCGCGGTCATGGCCGACTCGACGAAGCCCGGCTTGATCGTGCACACACGCACGCCGTGATCCGACAGCCGGTTGCGCAGCGCCTCGAGGTAGTGCGCCAGCGCCGCCTTGCTGGCGCCGTAGGCCGGGTTGCCCTTGCGCCCACGGTCGCCTGCGATCGAACCGATGCCCACGATCGTGCCAGCGCGCCGGGACTGGAAGAACTCCGCCGCCGGATTGCACCAGGCCATCGCCCCCAGCGTGTTCACCGCCAGGATCTCGGCATCGCTCTCGGTGTCGAACTCGAGCGGCCCGATCTTGGGCATGATCCCGGCCGCGTAGACGACGAGGTCGAGCCCGCCCAGCGCGCCCACGAGCTCCTCGAACATCCCCGGCACCTCGGCCACGCGGCGCACGTCGTGGACGCGCGCCAACACGTGCTCTGCCCCGCACTCCGCGCGCAGCTTCTCGAGCTCCTCCCCGCGCCGCGCCAGCGCCGCCACGCGGTATCCCCGCCGCACGAGCTCGCGCACGAGCGCCGCGCCGATGCCCGAACTGGCTCCGACCACGAGCGCACGTGCTCCCGGCCGACCAAACGGAGGAGACGCCGCGTGGGTTCCGGGTTCCATCGTGAGCGGCATTATTCGACAGCCACGCGCGAAAGCCATAGGCACTCGCCACCTTCATCCTCCTGCAATCGACCCGGGGGCTGCTGCGCGGCCCGCTCGTGCTCCGTAGATTGCTCGGGACATCCATCTCCTCCCATGAATGCCATGAGCCGCCAACGCTCCCGTCTCCCGTTGCCACTCGCACTGGCCCTCCTCTGTGGTTGCCGAGACGGCGATGCCCAGCACGCGGTCTCGGCCGAGGTGATCCTCGCTCGCGATCGCGCGGCGGACCGAGGTGCGCGTGGCCAGGCGAAGTGGAACGAAGCGCGCGATCTGCTCTTGCCCCTCGTGGCGCGGAAGGACGCGCCCCTCGAGGATCTGCTGCGAGCGGCGAACGCCGGCCTCGCCATCGTGGAAGGCGATCCGCTCGTACGCGCCCTACCGCTGCTCGAGCGTGCGGAGCGGATCGACCCGGACGACCCGGTACTGCTGTGGTGCCGCTACCACGTGGCTTCGATCCGCCACGATCAGTCCCCTCCCGAAGGCGAACAAAATCCCGAGCATGACGAACGCGTGCAGCTCCTACGGCGGCTGCGCACCCTGCGGCCGGAGGTCTTCACGGTGACCCTCGCGCTCGCCTCGACACTCGACGGCTTCGAACGAGCAGAGACCGAGAAGGAAGCGGAGCAGCTGTACCGAGAACTCGAGCGCATCCCCGTCGAGTTCACGGGCGAATGGCGCGCATCGATCGTCTACTGCCTGATGCAGATCCTCATCCGGAAGGACGGTGAGACGCCGGAGGTCAAAGACCTGCTGGCCGAGATTCGTTCGTTCGAGGAGCGGCAGATCAAGGCCCCGAGCGACCGCTTTCATTCCTACGGCACGCTCGGCGTGGTTCCGCCGCACACGCCGAGGTTCTTCGATCGGCCGGCGCCCGAGCCGCTCGACCCGCGGCTCACGCGCCGCGCGCTGCCCTTCGAGGGTCCTGCCGGAGTTCGGGCGCTGCACCTCGACTGGGGCACGGACCTGCAGGACATCGGCAGCGACCAGGAAGAGGTGTTCTCCGCTCGCGCGAATGGCTCGGTGGTCGCCTGGGGAGACGGAGGCGTGGCGCTCGTCGCCGGCGCGGGCGCCCCGCGCTCGCTCTCGAGCTCGCCGGCATTCGATCTCGTCGGCTTCGATCGCATGAACCACGGCGTGGATCGGTCGTCCGACGCACTCGCGGAGAAGAAGAAGGGGGACCGAGATCTGGACCTGCTCGTGCTCCAGTCGCAGGAGTCTCAGTCGATCCTACGTCTCCTCGAAAACGTCGAGGGCACCTGGTCCGAATGGTCTGAAGGGGACCGCTCACTCGCTACCCTGCCGTGGGTCCAGGTGACGGACGCCATGCACCCAGTCGATTACGATGCCGATGGCGACGTCGACCTGCTGGCCAGCCCCTACGGGGGACTGCATCTCCTGCGCAACGATGGCCTGGACGGGAGCGGCCCCTTCACTGACGCCACGGCTGAGGCCGGGCTCCCCGCGGGGAACTTCCGGGCCCTCACCGAAGACGTAGATCACGACGGCGACGTCGATTTCCTCTTGATCGAAGCCAAGAGCGGTGCCCTGCACCTCGCGAGCAACGAGCGCGGCGGTCGATTCTCGGACGGGGCGGCGCTCCTGCCTGCCGGACTGCGCGGCACATGGATCGTGCCGGCCGATTACGACGGCGATGGCTGGCTCGATCTCGCTGTGTTCGGCTCCGATCTCTTGCTCCACACGCGCACTCCCCTCGGCGGCTGGCGCGCCGAAGTGAGGCGTTTCCCGCTCGCCAGTGCGCCGACGGGCGAGCCGCGCGCCGTGGACTGGGATCTCGACGGGGCCTTCGATTTGCTCTGGCCCTGTGCCGAAGCGCCCGCGGCCGGCTGGCTTGCGCCCGGCTTCTCGCCCGGCGGCCTGACGGTCACCCTCGGCGAGCGCGCCTCGGCGCCGATCCCGAGCCCGGCAACTTTGCACGTGGTCGATCTCGACGGCGACCACGACTTCGATCTCCTGCGCATCGACGCGAGTGGCCTGAACGCCTATCTCGCGGAGGGCGCCGGGGGCGGCGTCTTGCTCGCACTACAGGGCTACAAGAGCAACGCGCGCGGCGTCGGCGCAGTCCTCGAGGTGCGCACCGGCCACCTCTATCGCCGCATCAGCTACCGCGGCACGCCGGAGCTGGTCGGCTTCGGCGGACAGGGGGTCGAGGAAGCGGCGATCACCTGGCCAAATGGGGTTTGGCAGGCCAACTTCGACTTCGCGTCGGGCACGGAACGCATCCTCGCGGAACGCCCTGGTCAGGTCGGCTCCTGCCCGTTCCTCTACACCTGGAACGGAAGCAACTACGAGTTCATCAGCGACGTGCTCGGCATCACGCCACTCGGGCTGCCGATGGCGCCGGGGATGCCAGGTGCGCCGCCGTTGATGGTACCGCCGGATCACGACGAGTACGTGCTCGTGAAGGGCGAACAGCTCGTGCCGAAGGATGGCGTCCTCGAGATGCACTTCACCGAAGAGCTGCGCGAGGTCACGTATCTCGATCGCATCCGCCTGGACGTGGTCGACCATCCGGCCGACACCGAGGTGTACCCGAACGAGCGCTTTTCGTTCCCGCCTTTCCCGGAGGCGCACACGCAGACGGTGAAGGATCCGCTCGCGCCGCAGAGCGCGGTCGACCAGAACGGCAAGGACTGGACCGACGAGCTCGCGCGCGACGACAAGCGCTTCGCGCTCCCGTTCGAATCGCTCAGCGGGCAGTATCGCGGCCTCGCCACGCCATACACGCTCGAGCTCGCCTTCGACGCGGAACGCGTGCGCTCGGCGTCGAAGCTGCGCCTCTTCCTGAACGGCTGGTTCTACTGGACCGACGCCTCGGTCAACGTGGCCGTCGCGCGCCATCCCGACTTCGACTTCGTGCCGCCGATCCTGTCGGTGCCCGACGGGCAGGGTGGCTGGAAGGAGTGCGGCCCGATCGGTTTCCCCGCGGGCAAGCTGAAGACCATGGTGGCTGATGTCAGCGAGCTCCTGAACCGGGACGACCCGCGAATCCGCCTCTTCTCGACGCTGCGGCTCTACTGGGACTCGATCAGGCTCGCGACCGACGCCGACGACGCGCCGCGCGTGACGACGGCGCTCGAGCCCATCTCGGCCAACCTTTGGCAACGCGGCTTCTCGCGCTCCTTCCCGCTGCTCGGCGAGCACGACTGCGAATGGTTCGAGTGGGACGAGCTCGAGGCCGAGCCACGCTGGAACCAGCACCCGGGGCGGTACACGAAGCTCGGCGAGGCCCTGCCGCTGGTGAACGCGATCGACGATCGCTTCGTGGTCATGGGCGCGGGCGATGCGCTGACCGTGCGCTTCGATGCGACCGAGCGGCCGCCGCTCCCCGCGGGCTGGCGCCGCGACTACCTCCTGTTCCTCGACGGCTGGGCCAAGGATCGGGATGCGAACACGCTCGAAGCGCTCTACGTCGAGCCGCTGCCCTTTCATGGCATGAGCGGCTACCCGTACCGCGCGGATGAGCGCTACCCAGACGACGAAGCCCACCGCGCCTACCGCCGCGAGTGGAACACGCGCCCGGCGCACCAGTGGATCCAGTCGCTCGTGCCACCACGGTCACGACCGCGCTGATGGCCTCGTGCTGTCCGAGCGCGCAGCTCGGCAGATATTCTTCGAAGAACTCGCGAACGAATGAAGGACGCCGTGCGTCTATCTGTTGTAGCGAGCAAGGGGGGATTGCGCTCGCACTCCGTCACCGAGAGTCCGTGACCAAAAACTCGTCACGAGGAGTCACCATGAAGAGTTCCAGCGCTCGCCGGCGTTCGAGTGTTCCGCACTCCGCTCGATCAGAGGTTCGCGGTGTCTGTCACGTCGTTCTGCGAGTTCGGCGCGGCTTGCCGTGGCTCAGGACGCCGCGGGTGTATCGCGTGCTCGAGCGGGCGTTCCGGCGAGGCAAGGAGAAGCAGGGCTTCGCGCTCGTGCAGTTCAGCGTGCAAGGCGACCATGTTCACCTCTTGATCGAGGCCGCGAGCAAGGGAGAGCTCGCGCGCGGCATGCAGGGACTCTCAATCCGCCTCGCCAAGACTCTCAATCGCTACTGGC
>JANOGB010000554.1:0-4194 GCA_031413955.1 Planctomycetota bacterium
TTGCAGCGAGTGGGGCGCCTTGACGAACACCCGGTAGAGGTGCTCGGACTCCGCCTCCGAGCGCGAGACCAGGATCAGGGCCTCGAGCTCGGCCGTCTGGTCGAGGAAGCGCTGCAGGCTGGCCTGGGTCTCGGGTTCTTCGGCCCGCCCCAGGCCGAGAGCGTGGCGTGCGAGGGCCAGGAGCTCGACCGCGGCCGCCGCGGCGGCCTCGTCACCCTCGTGGCCGACCACCGTGAAGCCGCGCTCGCCGAGCCGGGTGCGGAGCAACGCGAGCACGCGCCCGTCGACGCTCGCGGCCATGTCGTCGAGCACGAGCACCCGGCCGTGCGCCGGGAGTACGGGAACCTCGGGGGCGAGGGCGAGCTCGGCGGGCGAGGACCCGGCACCCGTCGCGGGTGCCTCCACGGCTTCGACGTCACCGGAGCCCAGGTCCTCGGCCACGCCCTGGGCCAGGTCGACGATCCGGCGCTCGTTCCCGGACAGGCTCCTCCACTGCCGCCCTGCGGGGGCCGACACCGGGCGCGGGCTGGACTCGAACGCGGCCACGTCGTGGAGGCGCGAGCGCCCGCCGACGAAGAACGCGCCGCTCGCCAGGGCGAAGAGACCGAACAAGCCGGCGGCGGCGAGAGCCAGGGCAGGCGCGAAGCGACGGCGTGGACGCGGCTCGGAGCGCTCGCTCTGGGGCTGGAACGAGGCCGGGCGGGCGGCGAAGGGCTCCTGCGCAGCTCCACCCGCGGCATGCCGGGCGGGGAAAGGCGCGGGAGCGGCGAACGGGCTCGGCGATTCTTCCGCGCGCCGGAACGAGGGCAGGTCGGCCGGGCGCAGATCGAACGGGCTGCGGGCGGCGGCGAGGGCCGCGAGGTCTGCGCGCATCTCGGCCGCGGACGGGTAGCGCGAGCTCATCTCGGCCATGGCGCGCTGCACGATCCAGCGCAGGGCCTCGGGGCAACGCTTGCCGAGGCGCGAGAGGTTGCCGTGGGCCGGGAAGCTGTTCTCGATCAGCGAGTACAGCACCGCGCCCGCGCTGTAGACGTCGAAGCGCACGCCGTCGACCTCGTGCACCTTCACGCCCTGCATGGCCAGACGCACCATCTCGGGGTCGCGGTAGTACTCGGTGCCGTGCGTGGTCAGCGTGAGCGCCGAGGCCAGCGGCGTCACCAGGCCGAAGTCGACCAGGTGCGCGCGCCCGCTGGCGACGATGACGTTGGCGGGCTTGACGTCCTTGTGCCACAGGCCACCGGAGTGGAAACGCTGCAAGCCATCCAGCAGGTCGATCGCGTAGCCGAGCGCGAGCGCGAGCTCGGCGTCGGCCAGGCCCTCGGCCGTGCCGCGTGCGTGCAGGGCGCGGATGACCCGATCCAGGTCCTCGCCCTTCACGTAGGGCATCACGTAGAAGAAGTGGTCGTTCGTGAGCTGGTGCTCGCACACCAGGCCCAGCTTGCTCGCGGCCTCCAGCGCGCGGCTCTCGCGCACGATCTGCGGCAGGGTCGAGCCGCTCTCGAGCGCGAAGGACTTGATCACGACCTCGCCCGGCAGCGTGCGCCCGGCCTTCAGGAAGCGTTTGTGCGTGGCCGCCTTCGGGCGTGCGACGAAGAGCTGCGCGCCGGAGCCGCCCGAGGGCAGCGTGCCGACCACGTCGTAGCCGTCGAAGTTCGCGCGCCGGGCCCGCCGCGCGCGCGGAGCGCGTTCCATGACGTCGGGCAGGCGACCCTCGACGCCGTCGACCAGGGCGCCGAGGCCCACGAAGCGCAACGGGTTGCCGAGTGCCACGCGCCAGATGCCGACGCCCACGCCCTTGAACTCGTCGACGAAAGCGCGCGCGTAGTGCCGGCCGGCGCCGAAGCGCAGGATGGTGAAGTTCACGGCCGCGAGCGGCACGGTGGCCAGGGCCGTGACCAGCGCGCCGACGGTGTGAACCGAGTCGACCACCTCGTTGCGCACGAAGCCGAGCGCGCGGCCGACGAGCCAGAAAACGCCCCGCAAGGCCTTCCACAGCAGCCACAGGACTCCGGCCAGGACTCCCAGGACGAACAGGCCGGCGATGCAGGCCAGGATCACGGCTCCGACGGACAGGACGCTCATCGCGAGGCCTCACGCGACGCGGGATCAGGGCGGAAAGGAAGGAACGAGCGCACTGCCTGGCCGAGGGAACCCAGACGGGACTCACTCTCGGTACCACGCGCCTCGCTCGGAAGGACGGGGGCGGGAGCTCGCAGGTGGATGCGGTGCACGACTTCGGCCACGGCTGCGTCGAAGGCCGCGTCCTCGCCCTTGTTGGGATTCGGCTCGAGCCCGTTGCGCGCTAGCTCGGCCTGTTCCTCGCTCGAGAAGGAGTACTTGGTGAAGGTCTCGGTCAGGCGCACGCGCACGCGCGCGCGCACCGCGGCCACGCGCCGGCTGACGGTCGCCTCGGAGGTCGCCATGGCCTCGGCCACCTGCTTGCCGCTCCGGCCCTCGATCACGCGCGAGCGGAACACGGAAAAGTCCTCGAAGCCCGACTCGCGCTCGGCCGCCCGCAGCGCCGCCGCGACCTTGGCGTCGAACACGGACTGTTCGTAGCAGGCGTCGGGGGTCGGCTGGGTGCTCGCGTGCGGCAGATCGTCGTCCAGGGAGAGCGGGCGCCTGCCCGAGCCGCGTTTGACGGCCGTGCGGCGGTCCATCTCGCCGCAAAGACTGTGGTGGGCGATGGCCAGCAGCCAGGTCGAGAAGCGCGCCCCCTTGGCCGGGTCATGCCGGTCGATCGCGTCCGAGAGCGCAGCCAACGTCTCCTGCGAGAGGTCCTTGACCGTCTCGGGCCCGATGCGGCCCCTGCCCCACTTCGCGAGCTGGGCCCGCAGGACCGGTCCGAAGTTCTCCCACAGCTCGAACCAGGCGGCGGGTTCGCGGGCGCGCAGACGGCGGACGAAGTCGGTGGTGGGATTGCTCAGCACGGGCAGGGTGGGCGTGCCGGGAGGGCTGGAACGGCCTCCCTTAACCCAGGTCTGGCGGGACTATTCGTGGAAAGCTCGTCGGAGGGCGCAAGTCGGTGGGTTGCTTTCCCAAGGAGGTGGCGTCGGAGCGCGGCCCGCGAGCCGACCCTCGACCAACCCCAGTCCAAGGGGACCCTCCCCGGTCCCGACATCGGAGTCACCCATGTTCTCGCTCCTCGGCAAGGCCGTCAAAATCGTCGTCGTCTCCACCGTCCTCATCGGCATGGCCGGAGCGGGCGCCTACGCCCTGATGGGCAAGCACCGCACCGAGGCCGTGGTGAACGAGCTCCAGGACAACCTGCTGGAGTCGATCGACGCCCACCTCGACAACCCCGCCCTGATGCGCTCGCAGCTGCGCGAGCTCGAGCGCGAGTACCCGGAGCGCATCGCCCAGGTGCAGGGCGACCTGGCCGAGATCCGTCACGAAATCAAGAAGCTCGAGCAGGACGTGGCCGTCTCCGCGCGCGTCGTGACGCTGGCCGAGCAGGATCTCGAGCGCCTGGGCACCCAGGTCGCCTCGCAGATGCCCTCCGGAGCCGGCGTGCAGCTCGTGAGCGTGCGCCTCGACGGCGAGGTCTACACGCCCGACAGCGCCCACACCCAGCTCCAGCGCGTGCGCGCCACGCGCGGCGCCTACGCCGGCCGCGTGGCCGACGCGCGCCACGATCTCGGCTACCTCGAGAAGCAGGCCGGGCGCCTGGCAGAGCTCCTGGCCAAGCTGCAGGGCGAACAGACCGAGTTCCGCACCCAGGTCGTGGGCCTGAACCGCCAGATCGACTCCATCGCGCGCAACGACCGGCTGCTGGAGCTGCTCGAGAAGCGCAACCAGACGATCGCCGAGTGCAGCCGCTACGAGGCCGTCAGCCTGGACCAGATCACCTCGCGCCTCGACCAGATCAAGGGCAAGCAGGAGGCCGCGCTCGACATGCTCGCGAGCGAGGAACACGCCACCGACTACGAGGAGTTGGCGCGCCAGCAGCTCGCCGGCGAGGAGCTCGTCGAGTTCGCGCCGCTCGCCCAACCACTGGCGAGCCGCGAGTAGTCCGCACGGCGCGAAACGCGCGCTCTGCGCACGTGTCGCGACCCACGGGGCCGCCGTCCGCAGGGGGACGGCGGCCACGCATCGTTTTCACACCCTGGGAGCGCCGGGCTCCAGCCCGGCGCTTATCAGTGTTCTTCACTCATACCCACATACCCAAACAAAACACCACCAAAACCCCCAAAC
>JANOGB010000555.1:0-4057 GCA_031413955.1 Planctomycetota bacterium
TGGAAGCTCGGTGCCCGGCGCAGCGCCGAGCTCCTGCGCGAGGCCGGCAACCTCGAGGTCGAGGTCGAGCACGGCGAGAGCAACAACCTGGTCCTGAGGAAGCTCTGTGGGGGCGGCAATGTCGCGCGTGCGCGCGGGGTCGAGTTCCACTCACGGCTCGGGCCCGAGAGGCTCGAACGCATTTTGCTCCAGTCCCTGCGGGCCATGGCCCTGTCGAACGGCCTGCTCTCCGACCGTCTCGAGCTCCACGCCAGCCTGCGCGTGAGGAAGTTTCTCGTGCTCGATACCGATGAGCTCCTCGGACCCGTGCTCGAGGAGGCGCGCGAGGCCAGAGCCCTCACGGAGCAGGAACTCGCGGCATTCCGCGAGCTCGACATGCGCTCGTTCGTCGATTCCCGCGGCTGGCACACGGTGCGCTTTCGCAGCGAGGCCGAGCTCGCGGCCCTGGCCCTGCGCGATGCGAGCGAAGACTGGCTGGGTGACGCACAACCCTGCTTGCGCGTCGGGCACGTCAACTGGGTCTGCCTGAGCTTCCTCGGCAGCTCGATCCCGATGACCGCCTGGCGCGAGGAGGTGGACTCCTCCGCGTCCGAGTACACCACCGCGAAGCCCGACGAGCAGCGCATGCGTCAATCCCTGTGGCGCTGCGCGCGCCGGAGCCTGTTCGGCTGCCGCGCCTGGATGGTCCGCGCGGTGCGGGAGAAGCGCGACCCGCCCTGGTCGCGCGCGATGCACGACCAGGACGGCAAGATCCGCGACGAGAACCTGCTCAAGACGACGCTCGCGTGCGAGCTCCTGCAGCAAGAGGACCGCCTGTGGGAGGTGATCCAGTCCACGCGCAAGGTGATGCCGCCCTCGGCCGCGATCGAGCGGGCCCTGGGCGAGACCCTGCCAGAGTTCGAGGCGCGCTGGCGGCGCTGGCTCGACCCAGCGCGGTGCGCTGGCGTGCTGCAGACGCTCGAGCTCGGCGTCCCGGATCCCGCCGCGGAGAGCCCGTTCGCGAGTGCCTTGCGGATCCTGAATCAAGCGCGGGCCGATGCGCTGAAGGGCCAGTCCCCCGAGATCCCGATCGTCGCGCTCGAACCCGAGCTGTGCCACGCCGCGGAACTACACGCGCGCTACCTGACGCTCAACCCGGAGCAGAAGACGGAATGGCCCGCGGCGCACGAGGAGTACGTCGACGCACCGGGCTTCACCCCGGCGGGCTCGCTTTCCGGCTCGCGCTCGGTGATCGCCACCGGCCGCAACGCGGCCCAGGCCGTCGAGAGCTGGCTCGGCACGTTCTACCACCGCCTGCCGCTGCTCGACCCGGGTCTGTTCGGCGTGGGTTTCGGAACCAGCGAGGAGGTGGTCGTGCTAGACGTCCGCTCGCTGGTCCTCGCGCCCTGGCAGGACCACGTGGTCGTCTGGCCGCTCGCCGAGGCCCGCAACGTGCCACGCAGCTTCGTGCCCGAGCTGCCGAACCCCGTTCCGAGCGCCGAGATGGCCGGGCTCGGCTACCCGATCACGGTGCAGCTCTACTTCCGCGACGCGCAGGGCCGTACGACGCTTGCGCTCGAGCTCTTCGCCGGCGCCCCGGACCCGAAAAGCGCCGTCGATTGCCACGTGATCACGCCCGACGCACCGCTCGAGGGCGAGCTCGCCCCGGAGAACGCCTGGTGCCTGATCCCGAAGCAACCGCTGAAGAAGAAGACCCTCTACACCGCGCGCGCGACCTGGGCAGACCAGGTCAAGCTATGGAGCTTCACGACTGGTGACTGAGCAGGCGGCGATTGATCCGAGCCCGGCAGGGAAGGAGCACCCGATTTCGGTGAGCTTCGTGCCTCAGTTTCTACAACGCCTGACCATGCTCAACATGCCGAACGAACAGGATCTCCCGCGGCCCCGTGCGCTGGGTCGCGTTGGCGGCGTTCGAACGAGCGCGCGCTCGCGTGAACGGAAGATGACCCGGTTCCTCGCCGTCCTTGGCCCGGCAGCCCTTGCCGCCTGCACGACGCAGGCCGAGCCCTCCGCGCCCTGCCTGCCCGCCCAGCCGTCCGTGGTCGTCATCGTCCTGGACGACGTGGGACGAGACGAGGTCTACCCGGACGTTTCGTTCACGCCCACGCTCGAGCGCTTCGCGAACCAGGGGGTGCGCTTCGAACGCGCATACTCGTGGCCGGTCTGCTCGCCGACGAGATACGCGCTCAACTTCGGGCGTTATCCGCGGAGGAACGGGATCGGGGACGTGATCAACGCGCTCGATCCGAACGTCTCGCCGAGTCCGCCGCCGCCGCTCGGACTCTCCTCCCTCGCCGAGGTCTTCGCCGCCACGCACGAGACCGCGCTGTTCGGCAAGTGGCACCTCGGTCGCGCCGGGTTGGCTGGCGAGATGGACCAACCGACGAGCGGGCCGTTCGTGCAGGGGTTCGATCGCTGGCTGGCGGGCATGCCGAACGGGGCCTCGCGCGGCGCTCTGGGCGAGACCCACTACCAGTGGAACCGTGTCGAGGACGGGGCGCTGTCCACGTCCAGCGAGTACGCGACTCGCGCGCAGTACGAGGCCTTCGTCGACTGGTGGAACTCTACCTGCGGTCCACGCTTCGCCTGGCTCGGTTTCGCGGCCGCGCATCCGCCCTACGATCCGCCTCCCGGGTTCGGGGTGCTCGCCACCGAGCGCGAGAACTATCAGCAGATGATCGCCTACCTCGACCAAGAAACCCTCGCGCGCGTCGCGGACGCGATCGATCTGGCCGAGACGTATGTGGTGATCGTCGGAGACAACGGAACCCCCGACGACGCGCGGCCGCAAGGGAGCGCGGCGAATCATTTCAAGGGCACGGTCTTCGAGGGCGGGATCCGAGTCCCGCTCATCATTGCCGGCCCGGGTGTCACGCGGTTCGGCACGGCCTCCGACCGTTTGGTGAGCCTCGTCGACCTGCCGGCAACGATCCTGGAGCTCCTCGGCATCCCTCGGCCGCCCGGGCGCTTCGAGGATTCGCGCAGTTTCGCCGACGAACTCTCCATCGTGCTCGCAGGTGATCTCCCGCGAACCTTCGTCTTCTCGGAGCGCTACACCGACGACCTGGACGAGATGGCGGTGGTCGAGTCACGCTGGAAGCTGAGGCGCTTCGATCCCGACGGACCTCAGGGGCCGCTGGGCTATCGCGACCAGCTCTACGATCTCCAGAGCGACCCGCTCGAGTCCGCGCCGATCGCACCCGGCTCGGGCTTCGACGACGAGTTCGCGCGGCTCGGCGCGGAGCTGGACTCCGTTCCTCCCCGTGCGCCGTAGGCGCGGGTCTGTCCAAACGGCGGGGACATGAAGTAGCTCAGGCCTTGCGCGCGGGTCGCGCCTTCGTCCGCGGCACGGGCGTGGGCGCGGGCGCGGGCGTGGTTGCGCGCTGATCGAGCTCCTTCACGAGCGTCTTCGGCGCCACGGCTCGGTAGCTCTCCTCGAGCAGGGCGCACAGCTCCGCCGCGGAGAGCGGGTTTCCGCCCTCGACGGTGAGCGTGACCCAACCGCTCTTCCCCAGGCCGTACCCGGTCGGCTCGGCCCAGTCCTGGTCGAGCAGGCGCTCGCCCGACTGCGGAAGCTTGACGCTGAAGCGCAGGGCGTCGCCGGGCTTGCCGAGGAACACGAACACCTTGCCCTGGGCCTTGAGCACGAGCTCGCCCCACGGATGGGCCTCGAAGGCGCCCGGCAGGGAGAGGCCGAAGCTCCGCAGGCTCTCAGCGATGTCGCGCGGCCTGCCCATTCGCGATTCGTCAGTTCAGCGAGCACGCGCCCGGGCCGCGTGGGTCGCCGCAGGTGCCGCAGGAACCCGGCGCAGACTGCTCCAGGCGCGACTCCCCGAGCGCGGCGAAGGTCGAGAACTGCTTCTCGAGTTCTTGGCCCTCGCACTTCGGGCAGCGCGGGCGCTCGGAGCCGTAGACCAAGGCCTCGAAAGCGTGCGCGCAGTCGCTGCAGACGTACTCGTAGATCGGCATGGTTCGAGGAGTTTCGGGCCCCAGGATAGCACGCACAGCGATGTGCGTCGGTCACTGGGAGCGCCGGGCTCCAGCCCGGCTCTGGTTC
>JANOGB010000556.1:0-4878 GCA_031413955.1 Planctomycetota bacterium
GGCCTCCGGGGCTTCGGCTCTCCGGGAGTCGACGATCCGGAGGCCCCTTTTCTTGTTCTCCCTCTGTGAGGCTCCGCGCCCTCTGCGCCTCTGTGGTTGGCTTGGGTTGCGGGCGAAGCCCGCGCTGGTCTTCTATTCCGGGGCTTCCGGCTTTCGTGTGGGCGGAGCTCTTTAGGAATCGTCCCGGTGCGCTCGTGAGTGGGAGTATCGAGGGCTGGATTCGGGGCTGTGGAGCGAGCTCGACGGGGGCCCCGCTCGCCGCAGCTCGGCAGATATTCTTCGAAGAACTCGCGAACGAATGGGGGCATCCGTGCGTCTATGTGTTGTCGCGAGCAAGGGGGATTGTGCTCGCACTCCGTCACCGAGAGTCCGTGACCAAGAGTTCGTCACGAGGAGTCACCATGAAGAGTTCCAGTGCTCGTCGGCGTTCCAGTGTTCCGCACTCCGCTCGGCCAGAGGTTCGCGGTGTCTGTCACGTCGTCCTGCGAGTTCGGCGCGGCTTGCCGTGGCTCAGGACGCCGCGGGTGTATCGCGTGCTCGAGCGGGCGTTCCGGCAGAGCAAGGAGAAGCAGGGCTTCGCGCTCGTGCAGTTCAGCGTGCAAGGCGACCACCTCCATCTCTTGATCGAGGCCGAGAGAAGAGAGGATCTCGCGCGCGGCATGCAGGGGCTCACCATCCGGATCGCCAAGAATCTCAATCGCTTCTGGCGGCGCCGCGGCGGGTCCGTGTTCGCCGAGCGTTACTTCGCGCGCGCCGTGCAGACCGCCAAGGAGATCAAGCGGGCACTCGCCTACGTGCTGAACAACGGCAGGAAGCACGGCGTGTGGTCCTCGCCCACCCGGCCCGATCCTTTCTCCTCGGGCCGCTGGTATTCGGGCTGGTACGAGGCCTGCGCCAATACCTGCCGGCCACTGCGCGCGCCGCCCGTCGCTCGCGCTCGTGACATGTACCTCGCGATGCCGAGCTTCCGCTGCCTGAGTGTCGCCTTCGTTCCGGGCCGGCAGGCCTGGGAGAGCGAGCCCTTCGACCACCGGCTCACCTTCTGATCGATCCTCACAACTCCAGTCACCGCGGGCTCGCCGGGGTTTCTCGGGGCGCGATCGCTTGCTCCCGAGCCAGGGCTCGCCGGGGCTTCAGCGCGCGGGAGAGACCCCTCACCCTACGGGTCTCTCGGGCTCGAAGGCGTTGCGCGGCCGGGCGCTCGCGCGCCCGAAGGGCCTTGTCGGCCGCGCAGCGCCTTCGAGCTCGAGAGACCTGCGTTGCGCACGCCGGGTCGATCGCTCCCGCACGTCTGCGGGGTCCCCGGCGAGCCCGGGACAGGCGCAGGGAAGAAGAGCAGCAGCAGGAGTACAAGTGCCAAGCCAACTACCGGCGGCTCGCTACCCACACGAAAGCCCGAAGCCCCTCTATTTCGCGAGCGCTGGTTGGCCGAGCAAGAATCCAGCAAGACCACGGAGGCGCAGAGGACGCCGAGGTTCACAGAGGGAAGAGTCGAGAGAGGATGGGCCTCCGGGACTTTGGCTCTCCGAGGGTCGACGATCCGGAGACCCCCTCCTCCTTCTTCCTCTGCGAGACTCCGCGTCCTCTGCGCCTCCGTGGTGCGTTTGGGTTCCGGGCAGCGCCCGGGCTGAGGTTCAATCCGGGAAGCGGAAGGTCTTCCTCTCCAGCCGCTCCAGCTCGTGGGCCCCCTCGGTGACGCGCAGCCAGGCGTCCAGCGGCGCATCCTCGAAGACCTGCTTCTCGCCGCTGTCGGGCCAGCGCACCTCGATACGCGCGATGCGCTGCGCTTGCCCGAGGCCGATCTCGAGCCAGTGCGGTGAACCTCCGAAGCTCGAGACACTACCGACCGCGCGGTGCAGCACGCGCGGCCCGCTCTCCGTCTCGAGGTGTAGCGCGACACGCGCGCCCACGGCGTCGCGGTTGGTGCGCGTGCCCACCAGCGAGAGGACGAGCCAATGGTGACCCGACGGCGAGCGGTTCTCGAACAGCACGTTCGCATAGGCGTCCACCGGCACGAACCCGCCCAGCTTGTGGAAGATGTCCTGGTCGCCGTCGCCGTCGAAGTCGGCGAAGCCGATGCCGTGCCCCTTCTGCAGGTGGCCGAGACCGCTCGCGGCGGTCTCGTCCGCGAAGCGCTCGCCGCTCACGTTGCGCAGGAACACGTTGGGCATGAGCGACTGGAGCAGGGGATCACCCGTGCCCAGATACACGTCTTGCCAGCCATCGCCGTCGGCGTCGCCGAAGTTTGCGCCCATCGTGAGCCAGGGGTGGTCGATCCCGACCTTCGCGGCCACGTCTTCGAAGCGACCGTTCCCGAGGTTCCGGTACAGACACGAGGAGGAACCCTTGTGGGGCCTGGAGAGCGCCTCGGCCGCCAGGTCGGCGATCGAGGCGGAGTAGGCGTTCACCCACAGATCGAGTCGCCCGTCCTCGTCGTAGTCGAAGAACCAACAGGCGAAGCTGCGGCCCGCCGGCTCGAGCACGTGCGCTTCGGGTGCCACGTCCGCGAAGCTGCCCTGCCCGTCGTTCCGGTAGAGCCGGTTGAACCCGATGTTCGAGACGTACAGATCGAGGTCGCCGTCGTCGTCGTAGTCGCCGGCGGCGACACCCTTTGCGTAACGGTCGTTGCGCACGCCGGCCTCTGTGGCCACGTCCACGAAGGTACCGTCGCCCCGGTTGTGGAAAAGCTGGGAGGGATAGTCGCCCCGGCCCTCGCTCTCGATCTCCACGCGCGACTCGTTGCCCGAGTAGAGGTCCAGATCCCCGTCGCCGTCGAAGTCGCCGAAGGTCAAGGCCATCGAGGGATAGGCGGGCTCGGCCAGGCCTGCCTGGCGCGTCACGTCCTCGAAGCGCTCGCCCCCGTCATTGCGCAGCAGGCTGCGGCGGATGCAGCCGTAGTCCAGCAGCCAACCTCCGCGCAGGACGAGCGGGTCCTGGTCGCCGTCCTCGTCGAAATCGGCGCTCAGCAGGTTGAGGCCGCCGAGCTGCTCGGCCACACCCGAGGCATCCGAGCGGTCCTCGAACGTCCCGTCGCCACGGCTGTGGAAGTAGCGCAGCGACCCGCGCGGATCGCAGGTCGAGGTCAAGATGTCGAGCCAGCCGTCGCCGTCGAAGTCCTCGAGCGCCACGCCGCCCGCCAGACTGCTCGCATCCACGCCAGCCTGCGGCGCCACGTCGCGGAACAGGGGCTCGCCCGCAATTTCGCCGAAGGCGCGTGCAGGAATTCGCTGGTCCTCGGGCAGTTCGTCGGGCGACTCGCCCAGGAGGAGCGTCGTCAAGTTCACCAGCCAGCGCGCGCCGAGGTTCTCCGCATTGTCGGCCAGCACGGCCTGATACAGGTTCCGGGCCTGCTCGGCCGGGCGGCGCACGGTGTGCAGCGCGCCTGCGCGGGCAGGCAGGATGCAGCAGTCGGCGTTGTGGCGCTCGATGCAGTTCTGGTTCTCGGCCTCACGCAGCCAGGCTTGCGCGAGTTGATTCACCACCTTGCGCTGCTGGCGCACGTTGTTGCTCTTCTGTGCCAGCTCGAGGCTCTCCTCGAGCAGCTGGATGGCGCGCGTCACCTCGCCGGCCTCGACGTACTCGCTCGCCAGATCGAGCTGGAGCGGCAGGCGCTTGCCGTTCGGGATGGCGGGATCGTCGAGCTGGGCCTCGAACGTCTCACGCGGCCCGCGCCCGTACTGGGGGCATTGCCCCGCGTAGAGCTCCTCGCCGATACGCCGGAACTCCTCGGCCGGGCTGGCGGCAGCCGCGACGGCCGGAACCGTACTCGGCTCCGGTGCGGACATGCGGGTCCACAACAGCAGACCGGCTGCCAAGAGCAGCGTGAGGAGAACGAAGCGCATGGTGGAGTGACTCGACGTTCTCTACGGAGGAACGGATTCCAACCCTCGCGCAACCTGGAAAAGCGGGTTCCTCGCGAGCGGAGGCGCAAGTCCGCATCCGCCTACGGTCGAGGTCAGTCCGGGAAGCGGAAGGATTTCCACTCCAGCCGCTCGAGCTCCGGCGCCCCCTCGGTGAGGCGTAGCCAGGCGTCCAGCGGAACGTCCTCGAAGACCCGCGTTTCGCCGCCGTCGGGCCAGCGCACCTCGAGGCGCGTGATGCGCCGGGCGTCTCCGAGGCCGATCTCGAGCCGGTGCGGAGAACCGCCGAAGCTCGAGACGCTGCCCATGGCGCGGTGCAGCACGCGCGGCCCGCTCTCCGTCTCGAGCTGCACGGCGACGCGCGCGCCCACGGCGTCGCGGTTGGTGCGCGTGCCCACCAGCGAGAGGACGAGCCAGTGGTGTCCTGGCGGCGAGCGGTTCTCGAACAGCGCGCTCGCGTAGGTATCCACCGGTACGAATCCACCCAGCTTGTGGAAGATGTCCTGGTCGCCATCGCCGTCGAAGTCCGCGAAGCCGATGCCGTGGCCTTTCTGCAGGTGGCCGAGGCCGCTCGCGGCCGTTTCGTTCGCGAAACTCATCCCCGCGACGTTGCGCAGGTACACGTTGGGCATGAGCGACTGCAGCAAGGGATCACCCGTACCGAGGTAGATGTCTTGCCAGCCATCGCCGTCGGCGTCGCCGAAATTGGCGCCCATCGCGAGCCAGGGGTGGTCGATCCCGACCTTCGCGGCCACGTCCTCGAAGCGACCGTTCCCGAGGTTCCGGTAGAGGCACGAGGAAACGCCCTTGTGCGGCAGGGCAAGGGCCTCGGCCGCCAGGTCGGCGATCGAGGCCGAATAGGCGTTCACCCACAGGTCCAGGTGCCCGTCCTCGTCGTAGTCGAAGAACCAGCACGCGAAGCTGCGCCCCGCAGGCTCCAGCACGCCCGCGTCGGGCGCGACGTCCGCGAAGGTGCCCCGACCGTCGTTCCGGTAGAGCCGGTTGTACCCGATGTTCG
>JANOGB010000557.1:0-3279 GCA_031413955.1 Planctomycetota bacterium
GCCTGGCGAGCGCACCGTGCCGGCGAGCAGCGGGCTGTCCTCACCACCGCCGCTGCCGCCGCCGCAGGCCGCGAGTCCGGCGCAGCAGAGCACGGGCACGACGAGGACGGAACGCAGCCTGCTGGTTGGATCGGTGGAGCACATGGAAGGGTTCATCGCGCCGCTCAGGGTACTGCGCGCCGCGCATTTTCCGCCGCCCTCCGCCGCGGCTGGCTGACGGCCTACAGCCCCGAGCGCGACGAGTTCCGGCGCGTGCGCGCCGAGCGTGCCTACGCGCTCCGCTAGCAGGACTCATTCGCGTGCCCAGAGCCGGAGCTGAGCCGGAGCGACCCAGCTCTGCCAGGGCTCACGGGCGGTGATAAGATCCCCTGCCCTCCGGCCGCGAGCCGGGACCGATGCTCGACGTTGTTCTCCTCGTTTGCGGCCTCGTTTGCGGCGTGCAGGAGGCCAGCCGCGACGTCCTGGCGGAGTCACGCGCGTTGCTCGAACGCGGAGCAGTCGACCAGGCCATCCAGGTGCTCGAGGCTGGGCTGGTGGCGCGACCCGGCGATGCGCGGCTGGAGCGTGCCCTGGCGCAGGCTTTCGAGCGTTTCGTCGACGAGGGTGGTTCGTGGCTCGCGCTGAGTGATGCGCGTGCGGCCTGGGATCGCGCGCGCGAGCTCGAACCGAACGAGCTCGAGGCGCAACGCGGCGCGATCGCGGTGCGGTTGCGATTGGGGGAGTACGAGGAGGCCCTGGCGCTCTCCGAACGAGCCCTCGGCGCGGCCTGGTTGTCGGGCGGCAGGGCGCCGGCCGTGTTGCTCGAGCTCGCCTGCCGCGCGCGCCTGGGTGCGCTGCCGGCGCGCGAGTCGGAAGCGCGTCCGGCTGCCCTGGCCGAGGCCTGGGCGGCGCTGCACCATGCGCGCGCGCTGGCGAGCGACTCGATCGAGCTCGTGCGCCTGGCGGCTGGCCTGCTCGAGGCCGAAGGGCTGAGCGCGCGTGCGGCCGAGGAGCTCGCCGCCGCAATCGAGCGGGTCCCGGCCGCGAGCGAGTTGCCCGTCAGTGAGTTGCATAGGGCGCTGATCGATCTCTACCTGCGCGAGGGGATCGAGGAACGCCTGAGCGCGCTCTACGAGCGCTGGAGCGCCGCGGGCACGAACGGCACGCTGGCCTGGTTCACGGGCTACGCGTGGCGGCTCGGCGGGGATCTCGCGCAGCGCGAGCGGCGCTTCGCGGCCGCGCTCGAGGCGTATGCGCGCGCCGCGCAGTGGATGGGAGTCGCGGCCACGCTCGAACCCACGTTCCAGGCAACGGCCGACACGATCCGCTTCGCGACCCAGGTCTCGGCCGCCTGGTGCGAGCTCGACTCCGGCGCACTCGACGCGGCCAGCGGGCGCCTGCTCGACCTCCTGCGTACCGAGCTCGCGCGCCGCGACGAGCCCGACGGGCTCGGGCGCACGCTGCTGCACGCGCTCTCGGCCCTGGGCGAGCGCCGCGTGCAGGCGAACGACTTCGAGCACGCGGTGGCCGAGGCGCGCGCGGTGGTTGCGCGGCTGCCTGATTCCGGCTCCTGGTGGAACAACCTCGGCTTCCTGCTGCGCGAGTACGCCACGCAGCTCGAGTCGGGCAAGGTCCAGGGCGGCGGGGCGCGCGAGCTGCGCGCGCGCGAGACGTATCGCGAGTCCTGGCAGGCGTACCGGCGCGCGGTCGAGCTTTCCCCGGACGATCCGCGCGTGCTGAACGACGCCGCACTGGTGCAGGTCTACCACCTGCGCGACAACCTGGGCGAGGCCGAGGCGCTGCTCGAGCGCGCGCTCCAGCTCGGCGAGACGCAACTCGGCGCACGCAGCTCGGGCGCAGACGAGCGCGAACGCTTTCCCCTGGCGCAGGCCCTGGGCGACGCCTACCTGAACCTCGGCTACCTCTGCTACCACGTCTATCGCCAGCCGGAGCGCGCTCAGCTCGCGTTCGAGCGGGCCCTGGCCACGGACTCGGGTGAGCGCCCCGAGATCGGCCTCTATCTCGCCGCCATCCAGGGCCAGCGCGGGCCGGTGCCCGAGCCGGATCGCGGGGCCATGGTCGCGGCACCCCGTACCCTGGCACGCGAACGGGTCGCGCTGCCCTGGGAGGCCTCGCTGGCCGAGGCGCGCGAGCGCGCGCGGGCCGAGCGGCGCGCGCTGCTCGTGTACCAGCGCGGATACGCGCTCGGCCTGGAGGTCGGCGCGCTCGACGAGTTCGTCACCTCGTCCGAGTTCGCGCGTGCCACCGCGGGCGCCGTGCTGCTCCTTTCCGACGCGGCGCGTCGCACCTTCGTCGAGCGGCGGCACGACGGCCGGCGCGTGAGCTGTCCGCAGTTCGGCAGCGTGACCTGCGGCGAGCACGGGCGCGCGCACGCGGAGGTGTGCGCCTGGTTCGAGCAGCTCTTCGGGGCGCCGCCGGGCGAGTCCGAGGAGGGCCTGTGGCTGCTCGCCCCGGGCAGCGAGCAGCCGGAGCTCGTACGCGATCTCGCGCGCCTGGACGAACTCGCCGCGCCGCAAGAGTTCCTCGCGGGCCCGTTCGAGGCACTGGAGGCGAGTCTCGGCGGCGAGGACGGCGGCAGCGAAGCGCGCGCGCTGGTCGGCATCCGCAGCCTGGCGGCGCGGCTCGCCTGCGAGCGCATCCTGTGGGAGGGGTTTCGCTCGAGCCCCGCGCGCGGATTCTTGCTGACGGCCCTGGCCGAGGAGACGAGCGCGAGCGCGCGCGAGCTCCTGGCGGCGAGCGCGCGCCAGTGCGTCGATGCCGAGCTGCAGCTCGCCGCGCTCGCGGTCTGGCCGCCCGAGCAGGAGTTCGCGCCCGTGCTGCACGCGTGGCGCTGGTCGCCCTCGGACGAAGTGCGTGCGGCGGCCGAGAAGGTGTACGCGCGCGAGCGCCCGGCCGACCCGGTGTGGAAGGCGCGCGCGGTCCTCGTTCCGCGCTGATCAGCCGGGAGCGCCAGGCTCCAGCCTGGCTCCGTTTTTTTTCTGCTCTGCCGACTCTCGGAGGAAGAGGAAGAGCCAGGCCGGAGCCTGGCGTTCCCGGCAGAAGAAAAAGAGAAGGCCCCGCGGCCGGGGAGACCGCGGGGCCGTTACGAGGAGCCCGAAACCCCTGCCTGGACTCCTCGAGTTCGGAGTCTTCCGTCGCACTCAGAGCCTGAGCAAGAATCGGCCGACGCGGCGGTTGGCCCCGACCGGACCAGCTCAGGCAGGGTTTGGCGCGTCAGGAAGCTCCGGTAACGGCCTCGGCCGCGCGCAGGCCGAGTTCCTGTAGTTTGCGGACCAGGCT
>JANOGB010000558.1:0-6988 GCA_031413955.1 Planctomycetota bacterium
GCCCAACCTCTTCGACCTCCCCCCGACGGAGGTCCTAGCGGGGCAAAGGGGGGCATACTCCCGGATCGGCATCCACAACTCTTTCGTCGCCGCGGGGCGTGCTGTCGGGGGGTGCGTTCCTCGGCTCGAGCGAAGGAGACAACACGATGCCGATTCAGAAAGACCTGAAGCGCCTGGTCCGCGCGCGCATGCAGAAGACCGGCGAGTCCTACACCGCGGCCCGGGCAAGCCTGCTGAAGAAGAAGCTCCCGGCCGGCTCGAAGGCGCTGCCGCCGCTACCCCGGGGCGACCTGGCCGCGCTCGGCGGCATGAGCGACGCAGCGGTCGCGAAGAAGACCGGGCGGACCTGGAAGCAGTGGGTGACCGAGCTCGACCGCGCCGGAGCGGCCGCGCTCCCGCATCCGAAGATCGCGCGGCTCCTGCACGAGAGCCATGGTCTCCCGGGCTGGTGGGCGCAGATGGTGACCGTGGGCTACGAGCGCATCCGCGGTCTGCGCGAGCAGGGCCAGCGGCGCGACGGCGGCTTCGACGTGAACAAGAGCAAGACCTACCCCGTGCCGATCGCGGAGCTCTGGAAGGCGTTCTGCCGCTGCAAGCAGTGGCTCGACGGCAAGACCCTGCGCATGAGCAAGGCCACGAAATACAAGTCGATGCGCATGCGCTGGTCGGACGGTACACCGGTCGAGGCCAACTTCTACGCGAAGGGCGCGACCAAGAGCCAGGTCCAGCTCCAGCACCGCAATCTGGCCACGCGCCTGGAAGCCACCAAGATGCGTGTCTTCTGGAGTGAACGTTTCGCCGCGCTCGGGGAGCTGCTCGAACGGCGAGACTGATTCGGCTTCCTGTCGGCGGAAAGGAGGAGCCGCGGCAGTGCGCTGTCGCGGCTCCTCGGCCAGACAAGAGAATCCGACCGCGTGTGCCGATATCATCGCTTCCATGTCGCGTCCGTTTCCCTGTTTGCAGCTCTTCCGTCGTCCTCCGACCCGCCCCGTGCTCAAGGCCGGCGCCAAGGTCAGCGAGCATCGCCTCGCGAACGGCATGCGCGTGCTGCTGGCCGAACGCCACAGCGATCCCGTGGTCGCGAGCGTGCTGCTCTATCCGGCCGGCGCGCGCACCGAGACCGAGCGCGAGGCGGGCGTCTCGCACTTCCTCGAGCACATGATGTTCAAGGGCACGCGGCGCTTCGGGAAGGGCGAGGTCGATCGCCTGACGACCGAGCTCGGCGGCGCCAACAACGCCTTCACCGGCCACGATCACACGGGCTACTGGTTCGAGCTGGCCGCGGATCGCTGGCAGCAGGCGCTCGAGCTCGAGGCCGACCGCATGCAGCACCTGCTGCTCGATCCGAGCGAGTTCGACGCCGAGCGCGCGGTCGTGCTCGAAGAGCTGGCCATGGGCGAGGACGATCCCTGGCGCGCGCTCACGCGGCGCGTCGAGGAGGCGCTCTTCCCGCACCATCCCTACGGCCGCCCGATCATCGGCTATCCCGAGACGCTCAAGGCCATGCGTCCGGAGGACATGCGCGCCTACTACCGGCGCTTCTACCACCCCGGCAACGCCACGCTGGTCGTGTGCGGCGACATCGATCCCGCCGCGGCGCTCGCAGCGGTGCGCGCGCGCTTCGAGCGCATCCCGCACGGCATCCCCTTCGCCGAGGCCGACTGCTTCCGGCGTACGCTCGAGGAGCCGGCCGGAGAGAAGCGCGTGCACACCACCTGGGACGATCCGGGGCGGCGCATGATCGCGGTCTGGCCGACGACACGCGTGGGCACCGAGGACGACGACGCGCTCGACGTCACCACGATCGTCCTCGCCGGCGGGCGCATGTCGCGCCTGTGGCGGCGGCTCGTGCTCGACGAGGGCCTCGCTACCAGCATCTCGGCCAGCAACGACTCGCGCATCGAGGGCGGGGCGCTGTGGATCTTCGCCGAGTGCGCTCAAGGTACGGATCCCGCCCGGCTCGAGGCCGCGTTGCACGCCGAGATCGCGCGCTTGTCGACGGAACGCGTCGAGGCGGCGGAGCTCACGCGCGCGCGCGCCATCCTGCTGGCCAGCGAAGCCTTCGAGGGCGAGACCGTGACCGACGTGGCCGAAGAGCTCGGCGAGTGGGCCGTGGATGCGGACTGGCTCCGCGCCTTCGACGGTTGCGAGCGCCACCTGAAGCTCGGGGCCGCGGCCCTGCAGGCGGTCGCGCGGCGCTACCTCGTGCCCGAGCGGCGCGTCGTGGGCTGGTGCGAGCCGCGCGCGGAGAACAAGAAGACGCCGAAGCCGAAGCGGCCGCAGCGTGCGCCCGCGACGCGCCGGACGGCCGCGAGGGGCGAGCGGGCTGCGCGATGAGAGCGACCCGCATCCAGAAGTCCGGGATGCGCGACCTCGCCATCCCGCACATCCCGGTCGAACGCTTCGAGCTGCGCTGCGGCGCGCGGCTCCTGGTCTCGCCGCGCCCCGGAGCCAGCGTGTGCGCCGTGCAGGTCCACATCCGTGGCGGAAACTCGCTCGACCCGCGCGGTCGCGAGGGTCTGGCGCTCCTCACCGGACGCCTGGTCGACCAGGGCACGCAGGAATCGAGCGAGGAAGAGCTCGCCGCGCGGCTCGAGAACGCCGGCGGCAGCCTGGGCGGCGGCGCCACGGGTCTCTCGGGCCAGGTCGCGAACGAACGCTGGGAGCTCCTGCTCAGGACCCTGTGCGAGTGCCTGACGACGCCCACGTACCCGCACGAGAAGATCGAGCGCCAGAAGCAGCGCCTCGTCGACCGCCTGCGAGTCGACCTCCAGGACCCGCGCGTCCAGGGTTCGCAGCTCTTCCGCAAGCTGGTCTACGGCACGCACTGGTTCGGCCGCCCCGAGCATGGCGAGCCCGCGAGCCTGGGCCGCATCGGTCGTGCCGACCTGAAGCGCTTCCACGCCTCGAACTGGTGCGGCAAGCGCACGCTCATCGCCTTCTGCGGCGACGTGCAACCCGAGAAAGTCCGGCGCATGCTCGACGCGCAGCTCGCGGACTGGCGCGCGGGCGAGGAGCTCGGACCGCCCGACCTCTCCTTTCCGACGCGCGCGCCGCGCATGGCCGCGTTCCCGGCCGAGCGCCAGCAAGTCCACGTCTTCTTCGGGCATCTCGGCATCACGCGTGCCGATCCGGACTACGCGGCCTTGACGGTGATGGACCACGTGCTCGGTACGGGGCCAGGCTTCACCAACCGCATCTCGCGGCGCCTGCGCGACGAGCTCGGCCTCGCCTACACGGTCAGCGCCTCGATCTCGAGCTCGGCCGGAGTCCTGCCCGGCACCTTCACCGCCTACATCGGCACCTCGCCTGCGCACCTGGGGACCGCCGTGGCCGGGTTCCTGCGCGAGATCCGGCGCATCCAGAAGGAACCCGTGCCCAAGGACGAGCTCGCCCTCGCCAAGAACTACCTCACGGGCTCGTTCGCGCTGGGCTTCGAGCGCGCCGCGCGGCGCGTGCAGACGATCGTCTCGGCCGAGCGCAACAAGCTGCCCGACGATCACCTGGCCCAGCTCCTGCACGCCTTCACCGCTGTCACGCCCGCGGACGTGCGCCGCGTGGCGCAGCAGCACCTCTTCGCCGAGAACGCTTGCCTGGTCGTGGCTGGGCCGGTGAAGAAGAAGGACGTCGAGAAGCTGCTGAAGCTGCCCGCGGCGCGCGGGCGCTGAGGCTCTCTTTTTCACCCGGGAGCGCCAGGCTCCAGCCTGGCTCATGGTCTTCGAGAATCTCGGCGAGAGTAAGAAGCCAAGAAACGGAGCCGGGCTGGAGCCCGGCGCTCCCGGATGAGTCAGAGCGGAGGCGCATCACGCCAGCGGAAGCGGGTCGTGTCGATCTCGTGGCAGCGGCAGAGTCGTCCGACTGTGGCGAGGAGCTCATCCAGCCGGGATTCCGAGAGCACGTCACGCGCCAGGAATTGCTCGCCGAACCAGGTGCTGGCGAGAAAAGTTGCGCGCGGGTTCGCGGAGGCGCTGAAGGCCAGGTACTGGTACTCGAAGGCGTAACGCGCGAGAGCCTGGAAGAGCTGGGTGGAGTCGAGCTCGTTCAGCAAAGGGCGCACGTTGTTGCGCACGTAGGTCTCGCGCTCCTCGGGCGTGAGATAGCGCTGGGCCAGCAGGTTCGACTGCCAATCGTTCATGCGCTCGAGCATGGGCGCCACCAGCCCTCGGCCGACGCTGCCCGTGCCGGCCCCGAGGGCGGCGAGCTGCCGGCCGGCATGCGCACGCAGCGGCGCGGGCGTGTCGGCCACGATGGCATCGAAGAGCTGCGTGAGCTCGCCACGTACCGTCTCGAACTCGGTCGCTCGCTGCGCGGGAACGGGCACGTAGCCCGCTTCGACCGCGAGGTGGCCCCACTCGTGGATCGTGCGCGCGCCCAGCATCCAGCGCTCGAAGGGCACGGCGGGCTCGCGCAGACGCTGCATCCCGGGCTCGTGGATGTTGTAGGCCACGAGCTTCCGCTCGCGGTGGATGTAGGCGAGGCCGTTCTGGTCGATCTGCGGACCCGGCGCCGGCAGCTCGTCGGGCACCAGCAGCGAGTCCAGGAAGGCTCGTGAGCGCGCGCCGACGACGCTCCAGTCCAGACGCAGGCTCGCCGCGGCGGCGGTCGTCACCTCGGAGAGCTCGTGTCGCAGACGCTCGACGTCCTCGGGGCGCTCTGGATCCCAGAGGAGCTCACCCTTCTGGCCGGTCACGAGCACGAGTGGACGCTGGCCCTGGATCCACTCCACGAGCTCGCGCGCGTCTCCATCTCTGCGGGAGGCGTGCGCGGCGAAGTAGTCCTGCGTGCGCTGCTCCGCCGCCTCTCGCCATTTTCGCTGGAGCTCGTCGAGCTCGCCCTGAAGGCTCCGCAACGCGAGGAAGGCGGTCCCCGGAATCGTCACCGTGGGCTCGGCGAGCGCGGCGGGGGGCGGCTTCAAGCCCTCGGCGAAGCACCGGGGGATCCACTCGAGCGCGCGCATCAGGGCGCGCCAGCCCTGCGCCTGACCGTCACGGGCGCGCCGGCAGCCGGCCCGAAAGTCGTCCAGCTCGGCCTGCGAGCGCACGAGCCAGTAGCCGAGATCGTGCAAGAGCGCCGGCACGACCTGCTGCAGGAGGTTCTGGCGCTCGACGTGGAAGAGCTGGTAGGTCGCGAACTCGAGGCTCGACGTTCTCGGCAGGAAGTCGCCGTGGTCGAGCAAGCACGACGAGCGTCCGAGCGGCTGGAAGAAGGGCCGGACGCGCACGGGATCGAGCGCGACGCAGACGTTCTGTGCGCGCGGCGGCAGCCAGGAGCGCGGCGCGAGCGCGGCGAGCTCACGGGCGCGCCTCCAGTACAGCGCGAAGGCCTCGTCGAAGCGCTGCAGCCAGGGCTCCGTGACCGTTCCGCGCTCGAGCAAACGCGCGGCGAAGGGAGCGCTGAGCCCTCCGGCCGAGAGCTCCTCCGCCGGGATCAGGAAGAGATCCTCGTGCGCGAAGCAGAACTCGACCGGCAGGGGCATGCGTGGCGGCGGCCGAGCTCAGAACCGCTTGCGGTATTCGAGCGGCGGCGGGCGGTCGCCGATGCGCGGCTCGTAGCTGCGCCCGGCGCGGTGCTGCTCGAACTCGGCGCGCGCCTTCGCGACGTGCGTCGGGTCGCCGAGGAGATCGATCAGGGTCAGCGCCAGCGTCTTGGCGGCGACCTGCATGCCCTGCTCGCCGAGCGTGGTGCCCGAGGCCGCGACCGCTTGCCAGGTGTGCGGCGGCGTACCCGGGACCCAGGTGGCGGCGTAGAAACCCGTCGTCGGCACGACCCACGAGACGTCACCCACGTCCGTCGAGCCGCGGCCCGAGACGGCTTCCGGCGGAGAGATGCCCTCCTGCGATCCGATGGGGAGGCCGCCCGGCGGCAGCGTCTTCGCGAGTTCTGTAGCGAAGGCATGTTCCTCGTCCGTGTAGCGCACGCCGCCGACGCGTTGCATGTTCTTCGCCTGCAGCTCGGACAAGTACGCGTTGCCGAGCAGCGGGTAGTAGAAGCTGACGATCTGCCACTCCATGGTCGTGCCCGTGCCGAGCGCAGCGCCCTCGGCGGCCTTCAGGACGCGCGCCCAGATGTCGTCGAGCACGTCCAGCTGCGGATGGCGCACGAGGTAGCTGGCCGCGGCCGTGTCCGGGACGATGTTCGGCGCCTTGCCGCCGTTCGTGATCACGTAGTGGATGCGCGCGTCGGAGGGCACGTGCTCGCGCATCAGATTCACCATGTAGTCGAAGGCCTCGAGCGCATCGAGCGCCGAGCGGCCCTTGTCGGGCGCGACCGAGGCGTGCGCGGCCACGCCGTGAAAAGTGAAGTCGGCTGCCAGCGCGGCCAGCGAGCGCGGCTCGCTCGGATCGTTGCGGTCGGCCGGGTGCCAGGCGAGCACCGCGTCGACGTCGGCGAAAAGGCCCGCGCGCACCATGTAGAGCTTGCCGCCGCCGCCCTCCTCTGCCGGCGTGCCGTAGTAGCGCAGCGTGCCGCTCTTCCCGCGCGCGCTCATCCAGTCCTTGACCGCGATCACCGCCGCCAGCGAGCCGGGACCGAACAGGTTGTGCCCACAGGCGTGGCCCGCGCCCTCGCCGCGCAGCTTGCGCTGCTGGCGAGACCCCGGCGGTTCGGTGGAGGCCTCCTGCGCCGGGCCCAGGCGCGGCTCGGCCGCCTGCGACATGCCGGGCAGCGCGTCGAACTCGCCCAGCACGCCGAGCACGGGTTTTCCGCTCCCGAAGCTCGCCACGAACGCGGTCGGCATGCCAGCGACGCCGCGCTGCACCGTGAAGCCGGACTGTTCCAGCTCGCCCGCGAGCAGCGCGCTGCTCTTCTCCTCGAGGTATCCGAGCTCGGCCAGGTCCCACAGCTCACGTGCGAGCCGCGCATGGCGCTCGCGCGACGCATCGAGCGCATCGAGCACGGCCTGCGTGCCGTCATTCGCGCTCACCTGGAGCTCGCCGGCGCGAGCCGTCGAGCAGGCCAGGAACAAGGAGAGGCCGAGGAGATGGGCGTG
>JANOGB010000559.1:0-2195 GCA_031413955.1 Planctomycetota bacterium
ATCGTCATCCCCCACTGGTGGCCCTGATCGTAGGTATGCTCCTTCCACAGCGAGAAGCGAGGCGGTTTCTCGGCGGGCTGCGCCCCGACAGCCGATTTCGATCGAAGCTCGGCCAGGGTCGATTCCCGTACGACGGGGCGCCCCTCCATGCTGCCGTGCTCCTGCGTCGCCGAGAGCGGGTACGTGCGTCCGAGTCTGGTGAGTCTGACGCCGCTGTCGAAGCCCTGTGCCTGGGAGGCTCGGACCGTGAACGTGTTGAATCCGACGCCAGACCCAATCCGTCCCGCGCGCAGACGACCGTAGCCAAGGGTGAGGGCGACGACACCGTCGGCCATTCCGGGGAGGATCCAAACGGGGAGCTCGAGCGCGCGGCCCGCATAATCGAGACGGACCATATCCTCGCCCGCAAGACCGAGCGTCTCGGCGGTCTTCGGGCTCACGAGCGCGGGGTTGTCCCAACAGAGCTTGGTGAGGGGATCGGGAAGCTCCTGCAGCCACCCGTCGTTCGCGAAGCGGCCGTCGTGAAGCGAGGGGGACGGGAGGAACACGACCTCCAGGCCACGTGCAGATCCCGTCACGCCCTGGCTCGCCTAAGCGCCTCCGGCGCGAAGGCGGCCGAGCTCCGCAAAGGGCTCCCGTGTTGGACCGGGAACGACTTCGGGAAGCTCGCTGCCGGCCAGGAATCCATCGTGCAGGACGCGGTTCCATTTCGTGTCGAGCTCGACTTGGCTCAGGCTTGGGCCGAGGATGGGTTTCCAGGTCTCCCGCACGATTTCGTAACCGGGACGATCCTTGCCGCCGACGATCAGCCCCAGGACTTCAATAGCGGTTCGTCCACCGAACAGGGGGAGAATCAGCGGCTGGACGACGCTCATCGTGCCGCCAACCGCGCGCGCGTCTCCCCACGATTCGAGGTAGTGGGCGCGAGGGATATGCCACTCCGCCTTGGACGATGTTTCGTCGACCGACTGGCCGAGGGCAATCGAGTGCGGGACCTTCGCCATGGCCGCAGCGAATTCGAGATCGACCGGGGCATCGAACACTGGATTGCCGCCGAGGACAACGAGCGTTTGCACCGTGCCGGCGCTCAGCGCTGCGACCAGCGCGGCCAGCGAGCTCACGCTCGGAAGGGCCGCGTCTTTTGTCTCGAAGTAGCTGACCGTCTTGCCGGTGTTGCCGAGAGCAGTGTTCAGCGCGCAGACCGCGGCGTGCACCGCCGCGGGCTGGCGTTCCCCGGCCACGATCAACCCCTTGCCGCGGTTCGCCAGAAGATCCTTGGCCACGGCGTCGATCCAGTGCGAGTCGATACCCGGGACGGCGGCTCCCGCCCCATTCGCGGCTCCAAGGCGGGCAGCGAGCGCCGCAACGAAGGGCGCGATCTGCCGGCTCTCGAGTCGGAGCCGATGATCCGCCATGGCTCCCGTCAGCGAGTAGACCCCTTCCACGGCGTAGAGCCGATTCATTGCGCCACCCGCTGCTCCCGCGCGCCTTCCGGCCGCGAAGCCGCGCGTGTGATGGAGCATCTCGGGATCGGTCAGGAGCGGGTCGGCGTCGAGGGCGAGAATCACGGACGCTTGATCGAGCCGGAGCTTGAGATCGACGTCGCGCCCGGTGGCGGACCGCAGGCCGGCGAGCCGGTTTTCGTCGCTGACCGCCTCGTAGGTCGCCCAGATCGCCTTCGGGTATCGGGCCCGGAATTCGGATGCCAGACGCGCGAGGGTGGGGGAGGAGAAGGATTCGGAGAGGACCGACAGGCCCGCGCCACCATCCGCGGCGTGCGCCTTGGACAATTCCCCCCAGGCCGTCACGAAGTCGTTCCAGGACTTCGCCTCAGCTTTCAGCCGGACCGTTTGCGAGCGGTCGGGATCGTAGAGGCCGAGCACGGACGCCTGGATCCGCGCGCTCGACGCGCCGAGGCTCGCGGGGTGAGCGGGGTTCCCCTCGATCTTCGTGGGTCGCCCTTCGTGGCTCTCGACGATGAGACCGTAAGCGCTGCGGCCGAACGGCATCGTCGTGGCGTAGTAGCGGGGGATCCCAGGGACGCTATCCTCGGGAGCCGTGACATAGGGGACAATCTCTTCGACGGGGCGCCGGCACCCCGTGACTCCTGCGAGCGACAGCGAGGCTCCCAGGAGCATCATCATGTCGCGACGGGTGATTCCTTCGGAATGCTCTGACGGGCCCTCTTCCAGGAA
>JANOGB010000560.1:0-5458 GCA_031413955.1 Planctomycetota bacterium
GTGCGCGCCGAGCTGAGCGCGCCCCGGAAGCCGCGCCGGCCCTGCCCTTCACCGTCAGCGCCAGCGCGCTCGCCTGCGGCGTCCGCGCGCCGGAGCGGGTGGTTCGGTGCTGTTCACGAGGAATAGCCCGGCCTTGCGGCAATGGCGCATCACGGCGGCCTATCCTCCATCCGAAATGTGATCGCGAATCCCCGCCGCCACGTTGCCGGGCACGGGCTAGCGCGCGAACGCCTCGAGCGTCTCCAGGATGCGCCCCGGCTCCATCCCCGCCGCGCGCGCGTTCCAGATCGAGAGCGGGGTGATGCGGTAGGTATGGAAGTGCTCGGGCGATTTCACCAGCTCCGCGAACGCGAGCAGACCCTCGCGCGCCTCGCGGAAGCGCGCACTCGCCACCTCGAGCAACACAGTGAAGTCGCCCTGGACGATCATCGGCCTGGGACGAGGTCATGGCGGCATCGCGGTGGGAGGGAGGCGGAAGGACAGCGCGCTCGCCAGCGCGGACGGGCTGCGGATCGGCCCGACCGCGATCAAGAGCCCCGCTCCTGCCGCGACCGCCTGCGAGACGAGCCGCAGCCACGATCCGTGCCGCCTCAAAAGGCATCCCGAGCCAAGAACCCGGAGAGAGTCGGGAAACCCTGACAGTCGAAGCTGTTCAGCGGTGCGCGTGTCACCGCCAGCAGCCTCTCCGGTCTTCGCCCGGCATGGACTGCCGTCGAGATCGAGCCCCCCTTGTCCGGCGCCGCAGAGAACCCGAACGAGGAGTCCTCTACGGCGCCCTCCTGCGCCACCTCCAGACCTTCCTCGCGCGCGTGGACGAGTGAGTCGCGTCCGACGGCGAGAGGATGGCGCCGGCGAGTGCGCGAGAACTCGTGGAACGGCGCCCACGAGACGAGCCTACCGCCCGCGTGCTCCGCTGCGCTCCAGGAGCTCTCCCGCGCGGCGCCTTTCGGCCTCGCCGACGCCTGGGGTGCTGTGCGCGAGCTTTGCCGCGCGCTCGGCGTGCGGCAAGGCGCGCGCGGGATCGTCGAGCCGCAGATAGAGCTCCGCGAGCGCGAGGCGCACCATCGTCTCGGCCTCGGGCAACTCCGCCACGCGATCGCGCAGCGTCGCCTCGAGATGGGCGGCGGCAGTGGCTCCGAGCGCCGAGTCGGCGGCAGCCGCGGAGACGATCCACTCCTCGAACACCCGCGCGGCGGTCTTGGCCTGGGAGTGAGCGCCCCAGCCGCGCGAGGCCTCGCGCTCCGCGTTGCGCCGGCGCAGGTCGGAGCCGATCCAGCCCGCGACGGCGGCGACGACGATCGCGGTGGCGAGCGCGAGCGGCCAGCGGTTGCGGCGCGCGAAGAGGCGCGCGCGGTAGGTCCAGGTGGCGCGACGCGCGGCGACGGGTTCGGAGGCGAGGAAGCGGCGCAAGTCGCCGGCGAGCTCGTCGGCGGAGCGGTAGCGCTCGCGCGCAACGGGAGCGAGCGCCTTCTCGACGATGGCGGCGAGGTCGCCCGTGAGCGCACGCTCCGCCGCGTCGCCCGCGGCTCCCGTCGCGAGCTCGCGCAGCAGCACGCCTAGCGAGTAGACGTCGCTCGCCGTCGTCACGCCCTCCCCGCGCAGCTGCTCCGGGCTCGCGTAACCCGGAGTGAGCGGCCCCGGTCCGCCCGGGCCCTCGCCCGCGGGCTCGAGCGCGGTCGCGACGCCGAAGTCGAGCAGCTTCAGGGCGCCCTGCGCCGTCACGAGCACGTTCGAGGGCTTGAGGTCGCGGTGCAGGACGAGCTTCTGGTGCGCGTACTGCACGGCCGCGAGCACCTGGAGGAAGAGCTCGAGCCGCCGCCGCAGCGGCACGCCGCGGCCCCAGGCCGTGAGCGGCGTGCCCTCGACGTACTCCATCACGAGGAATGGCCGCCCGTCCGGAAGCGCGCCGGCGTCGAGGAACGCGACCACGTTCTCGTGCTCGAGCGCCGCGAGCGTCTCGCGTTCGCGCTGGAAGCGCGCGAGGAAGTCCTCGCCCGCGAGAGCGGGGCGGAGCACCTTCAGCGCGACCCTGCGCTCGGTGCCGGCGCTCGTGCGCGTCGCGCGGTAGACGTGCCCCATGCCGCCCGAGGCGATGTACGCGTCCACGCGGTACGGCCCGAATGTCGTGCCGCAGAGCGTCTCCGGCGCCGGCTCGGCGCCCAGGGCGAGCCAGATGTCCGTCGCCGTGCCCTCGAGCGCCGCGAGCGGGTGCGCGTCGGCCGCGACGAGCCGCTCGACGCGCCGGACGAGCTCCTCGTCGCCGCCCGCGCGCTCCCGCAGCACGCGCGCGCGTGCGGGGGCCTCGAGCGCCGCCGTCTCCTCGAAGAGCTCCTGCTCCAGCTGCCAGCGGTTCATCGCTCCTCCTCCTGCATCCTCTGCTGCAGCCACGCGCGCGCGAAGCGCCAGCGCCGCTTCACCGTGCGCGGCGAGAGTCCCAGCGTCGTGGCGACCTCCTCCGTCGAGCCCGCGGCGTACCAGCGCAGCTCGACGACGCGCGCGAGCTCGGGGTCGAGGCGCTCGAGCTCGGTCAGGGCATCGTCCAGGTCGAGCGCGAAGTCGACCGGCTCCGGCGCGGCCGCCTTGCCCTCGAGCGTCGTCCGCCGCGCCGCGCCGCCACGCTTCGCCGTCGCGCGCACGCGCGCGTGCTCGGTCAGGATGCGCCGCATCGCCTGCGCCGCGAGCCCGAGGAACGCCCCGCGCTCGAGCTCGCCGGCGTTCCGGCTCGCGCGCAGGCGCAGCCAGACCTCGTTCGCGAGGGCGGTCGGCTGGAGCGTGTGCCCGGCGCGTTCGCCGGCCATCAGGCCTTCCGCCATGCGGCGAAGCTCGAGGTAGAGGTCGTGCGTCCAGGCGGCTTCGGGGGTCACGCGGAAGAGAGTCTGCGGTCCGAGAGCGCGGATTGCGGGGCGCGGGGGCCAAATTTCGAGCCGCCTTCGGCGCCTGACACCTGTTGCGAGAACTCTGGCCCCGGTGCGGTGCCTTCCGCGCTCTCCCCGTCGGAGGTCGACCACCCATGAATCTCTCTCGCCGCCAGGCTGTTGCTTCGCTCGCCCCGCTCCTTTCCCTCGTCGCGTTCGGGCGCCTCGTTCGGGGGAGCACCGCGCTCCCGACCCGTCGGGGTGCGGCGGAGTTCCTGGAGGCCGTCCGCACGGGCGATCTCGAAAGCGTGCGGCGCCTCCTGGCCGGGGACGCGAGCCTGGCGCGCGCGCGGGACGAGTCGGGGCGATCGGCCTACGTCCTCGCGTACGTCCACGGGCACGTCGGGGTCGCCGAGCTCGTGCGCGGCGCCGGACTCGAGCTCGACATCGTCGAGGCGGTCCTCGCCGAGGATTGGAAGCGCCTCGAGGAGCTCGCCAGCAAGGAGCCCGCACTCCTCCAGCGCGCACACCCGATCGGCGGCACGCCGCTGTACGCCGCGGCGTTGATCGGGAGCAACGACGGCTATCGGCTGCGCTCGCTCGGATGTCTGCCCGACGCGGCGCCTCCCGGGGGCTCCGGCTTCACGCCGGCGCGTGGCGCGCTGGAGGGCCCGCACCCGAGCTGGGCGCTGCGCGGGCTCACGGATCTCTGCGGCAACGGCGCGAACGTGAACGCGCGCCAGCGCGGCGGAGACTCGGTCCTGCATGGCGCCGTGCGGCGCCGCGACGCGGCGCTCGTGCGCCTCGCGATCCGCAAGGGCGCCGATGCGGCAGCCGTCGACGAGGAGGGACGCACGGCGAAGGCGCTCGCCGACGAGCTCGGCTGGACGGAAGGCGCGCAGCTCCTGGCCGGGGCCGATCGGCTGCCGCGCGACAACCGCTCCTCGCGCTTCGCGCTCGATGCCAACCGCGAACCCGTGCGCCGGCCCGACCTCGCGGACGTTCCTCGGAGTCTCCAGAACCAGGTCACCGGGGCGTCGCACGCCAAGCTCGAGAAACTGCGCGCGCTGGTCGAGGCCGACGAGCGCCTCGTCTTCTCGATCTCCACGGACGACGAGCTCGCGATCGAGGCCTGCGCACACGTCCAGAACCCTGGCATCATCCGGTACCACCTCGACCACGGCGCCCCGCTCTCGCTGCCGACCGCGGTGGCGCTCCGCGACCTGAAGTCGGTGCGTGCGTGGCTCGAGCACGAGCCCACGCTCGTCCACGAGCGCGGCGCGCACGATTTCCCCGTGCTGTGGTTCGCCGTGGGCGGGGGAGCGCTCGAGATCGCGGAGCTCCTCGCCGAGTACGCCCTCCCGATCGATCAGGAGAGCCGCGGGACGACCGCGCTGCACCGCTGCGCCTCGGAGGACGACGTGGAGCTCGCGCACTGGCTGCTGGAGCACGGTGCCGAACCGGAAGCCGTCGGCTACTTCTGGGGCCCCGACGGCCAGACGCCGCTCCAGGTCGCGATCGCTGGCGGCAACACGCGCGTCGCCGCGCTCCTGAAGGAAGCCGGCGCCCGCCGTTGACGAGCACGCCCGACCGAGCCACCCCACATCCTCGAGTTTCTCCGCGCCGCACTTCGAGAGGCCCGCCCTGGCATGAACATCGCGCTCACGCTCTCCCTCGCATGGTTCGCGCCTGCCTTGCTCGCCACCGGCCAGGAGAACGCGAAGACGCCGCCGCCGAAGCGGGCACATCACGCGCTCGTGTACGACGGCTCGACGCGGACGATCGTCATGTGCGGTGGAAGCACGCCGCTCGACGGCGGTGATTCGTCCCGCTTCTTCGATGATGTCTGGTGCCTCGACGCGGGCGGCTGGAGCCTGGTGGGAAACTCCGGCGACGAGCGCAGCGGCATCGCGCTCGCCTACGACTCGAGGCGGAAGAAGGTCTACTCGCTCGGTGGATGCACCGGAAGCGGGAAGCGAGTCGCGGACGACGGGCCATGGACACACTCCGCCGCCGTGGAAAGGACCACGACGGTGCCCGCGGAGAGAGAGGAGATCGACATGCAGCGGCATGCTACGACCGCTCCTCCCGGTGCCCGCCTCCGGAGTCCGCGCAGGCCGTGACCCTTACCCAGGCCCTCGGCGGGCTTCCCGCCGGCCTGTCCTTGTCCTGTCTCGGTGATGGGATCGAGCACGGAACGTTCTGCCGTTCCCGGCCCCGTCGACCACGGCCGGGGGTGGAAGCTTGAGCGCCCGGATGGTGTCCACCGCCGCGCGCAGGCTGTTCGCGGTCGGGCCGCCGAAGCGATAGCGCCAGCGCTGCAGCGCGGTGCGCTGGACATACCTCCGCGCCCAACCCAGCAGGCGGAAAATGCTGCAGTCCTGCCGCATCGCGCGATGGTTGAAGACGAGCCAGCGCAGCCACTTGAAGTAGTACGGCGTGTCGATGATCGCGACATTGCATGCACGCGCCGAGCCGACCTCGTAGTTGGCGAAGTTGTGGGGGTGCGGCCACTCGTCCAGGAGCGCCTTGAGTCGGCGCGCCAGAGCGTCGTCCCCGCGCTCGACGGAGAACACGAGCTCGTGCGCTCGGCGGACCTGCTC
>JANOGB010000561.1:0-14575 GCA_031413955.1 Planctomycetota bacterium
GGCTACGACCCCGACCACGCAAGGTCGCTCGGCGAGGTCGGACGAGAAGGCGTCTCGGTCGCGTCGCTCGACGACATGATACGGCTGTTCGGTGACATCCCGCTGGACAAGGTCTCGACGTCGATGACGATCAACGGGCCGGCGCCGATCCTGCTCGCGTTCTACATCGCGTGCGGCGAGCGCCAGGGCGTCGACACGCGCGAGCTCCGCGGCACCGTGCAGAACGACATCCTGAAGGAGTATCAGGCGCAGCACGCGTGGCTCGTTCCGGCGGAGCCCGCGCTGCGCATGATCACGGACGTGATGTCCTACTGCGCGCAGCACGTGCCGCAGTGGAACTCGATCTCGATCTCGGGCTACCACATCCGCGAGGCCGGCTCGACCGCGGCCCAGGAGCTGGCCTTCACGCTGGCGAACGGCATGGAGTACGTGAAGCGCGGCATCGCGGCCGGGCTCGACGTCGACCAGTTCGCGCCGCGGTTGTCTTTCTTCTTCGACGCGCACCTCGACTTCTTCGAGGAGGTGGCCAAGTTCCGCGCCGCGCGCCGCATCTGGGCGCGCAAGATGCGCGACGTGTTCGGCGCCAAGGACCCGAAGTCCTGGATGCTGCGCTTCCACACCCAGACCGCCGGAGTGTCGCTGACCGCGCAGCAGCCCGAGAACAACATCGTGCGCACGGCGCTCGAGGCGCTCTCGGCCGTGCTGGGCGGCACGCAGTCGCTGCACACGAACTCGATGGACGAGACGCTCGCGCTGCCGACCGAGAAAGCCGTGAAGATCGCGCTGCGCACGCAGCAGGTCATCGCCGAGGAGACCGAGGTCGCGCACGTGATCGACCCGCTGGCGGGCTCCTACTTCGTCGAGGCGCAGACCAATCGCCTCGAGCAGGAGGCCGAGCGCTACTTCGCCGAGATCGACAAGCGCGGCGGCGTGGTCGAGGCCACCGAGGCGGGCTACATCCAGCGCGAGATCCACCACTCGGCGCTGGCCTACCAGCTCGCGGTCGAGCGCGGCGAGAAGAAGGTCGTGGGCGTGAACGCCTACGTCGAGGAGGATGACGGTGCGCCCGAGATCGAGATCCTGCGCATCGACCCGGCGGTCGAGAAGGACCAGCACGAGCGCCTGGCGAGCCTGCGCAAGTCGCGCGACGCGAAGAAGGCCAAGGCCGCGCTCGACGCGATCCACGACGCCTGCCGCACGAGCGACAACCTGCTCGAGCGCTTCGTGGCCGCGGCGCACGCCTACTGCACCCTGGGTGAGATCGCCGGCGTCCTGCGCACCGAGTTCGGCGAGTACGAAGAGCCGAAGATCCTGTGAACCCCCCGCACGGAGCTTCTCGACCTTGATGCGTCTCCTGATCGTGGCCGCCGTCGCGGCCCTGACCGCGATCGTCCTGACGTTCGTGCTGAAGAGGTCGACGGGCCCTGGAGCGAGGATTCGTCCATCCGCACGGCCATCGTCGGCGCTGTGTGCGCCGTGGTGGGCATGAACGTGGCTCGTCACTTGCGTCAAAAGGAGTGAGCGAAGGAATGAGCGTGAAAGGCTCGCTGCCGTTCTTCTTCCTGGCGTCCCTCGCACTGGCGCTGGCCGGAGGCATCCTCGTGCTCGTGCAGGGCCTGACCACGCTGGCGGTCTTGCTGCTCGCCATCGGGCTCGCGGCCGGCGTCGGGATCGCGGTGCGCAGCGGGGGCCTGAGCAAGCTGGGCGGCATGGACGAGCGCGAGCTCTCGGTGGCGATCCGCGAGCGCGCGCAGAAGAACCTGGAGCTGGCACGCGGCAGGAGCCCGCAAGCATGAGCACCCGCAAGATCCGCGTGCTGGTCGGCAAGCCTGGCCTGGACGGCCACGACCGCGGCGCGAAGACCATCGCGGCCGTGCTGCGCGACCACGGCATGGAGGTGATCTACACCGGGCTGCACCAGACGCCCGACATGATCGCCGAGACGGCGCTGCAAGAGGACGTCGACGTGGTCGGGCTCTCGATCCTCTCGGGCGCGCACATGACGCTCTTCCCGCGCATCAAGGGCGAGCTCGAGAAGCGCGGCATGGGGCACGTGCTCCTGACCGGCGGCGGGATCATCTCGAAGGAGGACATGGAGGCGCTGCACAAGGTCGGTTTCGCGAAGCTCTTCGGGCCCGGCACGCGGACCGAGGAGATCGCCGAGTGGATCAAGGCCGAGATGGAGGCGCGCTGGGCGCGCGAGGGAGTGGAGCGATGAGCGAGAGCCGGTCGAAGCCGCTCGCGGACGAGACGCCGAAGCCTTTGCAGGGGAATAGCCCTGTGCGGGGGGACAACCCGGCGCAGCGTGATGTCCTGACGATCGAGGAGGCGGCCGAGCTGCTCGGCGTCTCCGTCAAGACCTTCAACAAGGTGCTGCACAGCGAGAACATCCCCGGGCGCAAGATCGGGCGCGAGTGGAAGTTCTCGCGCCAGGCGCTGATCGACTGGATCGGCGCAGGCCGCAGCGACGATTTCTACCGCGAGCCCGGCACGCTCAAGGCCGCCCCGAACGGACGCACTCCCAGCCAGGGCGAGGCGCCGGGCGCGCGCCGCACCTCCGGCTGGCGCGTCAAGCTGGACTGACCACCAAGGAACCATGGCGACGACCACCCAGACCCGCTACGACCTGCCCGACATCAAGCACGCCTTCGACCTCACCGAAGAGCAGCGCATGGTGCAGGCCATGGTGCGCGAGTTCGCGCTCGCCAAGGTCGCGCCGCGCGCGGCCGAGATCGACGAGAACCACCGCTTCCCGCTCGAGACGTGGAAGGAGATCGTCGCGCTCGGCCTGCCCGGCATCCCCTTCCCCGAGGAGGTGGGCGGCTCGAACGGCGGCACGCTGGCCTACTGCCTCGCGGTCGAGGAGCTCAGCCGCGTGTGCGGCTCGACCGGCCTGACGCTGGCCGCGCACGTCTCGCTCGGCACCTACCCGATCTTCGCGTGGGGCGGCGACAAGCTCCGCGCGGCCTACGTGTCGAAGCTCGTCGCCGGCGAGTACATGGGCGCCTACGGCCTGACCGAGCCGGGCGCCGGCTCCGACTCGGGCGGCACGCTGACGACCGCGGTCCTGAAGGGCAACGAGTACGTGCTCAACGGGCGCAAGTGCTTCTGCACCAACGCGACCCACGCCGGGACCGTCATCGTCACCGCCGTCACCGATCGCAGCGCCGGGCCGAAGGGCATCAGCGCCTTCGTCGTGCCGAGGGGCGTGCCCGGCTTCTCGCTCGAGAAGGGCGAGAAGAAGCTCGGCATGCGCGGTTCGGACTGGGCCTCGCTCGTGTTCGAGGACGCGAAGATCCCGCGCGACCACCTGCTCGGGCCCGAGGGCGAAGGCTTCAAGACCTTCATGAAGACGCTCGAGGGCGGGCGCATCTCCATCGGCGCGCTGGGCCTCGGGATCGCGCAGGGCGCCTACGACTGCGCGCTGAAGTACAGCCAGGAGCGCGAGGCCTTCGGCAAGCCGCTGGCGAAGCAGCAGGCCGTGGCCTTCAAGCTCGCCAACATGGCGCTCGAGATCGAGGCCGCGCGCCACCTGGTCTACCACGCCGCGCGCCTGAAGGACGCCGGCCAGTCCTTCGGCACCGCGGCCGCGATGGCCAAGCTCTACTCCTCCGAGGTCGCCATGCGCGTCACCTACGACGCGATCCAGATCTACGGCGGCTACGGCTACTCGCGCGAGTACCCGGTCGAGCGCATGTGGCGCGACGCCAAGCTGTGCACGATCGGCGAGGGCACGAGCGAGGTGCAGCGTTTGATCCTGTCGCGCGCGATCCTCGCGGGCGGCTGAACGGGACTCTCGAAAGCGGGGCTCGAGAGATGAGCACGGTCCGCGCCGGCTCCCCCCGCCGGAAACTCCGCACGCCGCTCGCGCTCCTGCTCGGAGTGCTCTGCGCAGTCTCGGTGCTCGAGATCGTCGCCCGGCTCTGTCACGAGGCTCCCTGGTACGAGCGTCTGGAGAGCGAGCAGACGGCGCGTCCGATCCGCTGGCGGCGGAACCAGTACGGCCTGCGCGGGCCCGACCACGCCGGTCCGAGGCTCGCCACGACGCGACGCGTCCTGCTGATCGGGGACTCGTTCACCTTTGGCGAGGGCGTCGAGGACGGTGCGCTCATCTTCCCGGCCGTGCTCGAGAGGGAGCTCAACGACGGGCCTCGTCCCGCCGGGGTGGAGCGCGTCGAGATCCTGAACGGCGGGATCCCGGGCAGCCACAGCCAGGAGTGGGTGGATCTGTGGGCCAAGGTCGGCGCGGCCTTCGCTCCGGACGTCGTGGTGGTGGTCTTCTTCCTGCGCGACGGATCCAGGGTCTCGGCCAAGAAGGGCTTCTTCGATCCCATCCGCAAGGACATCGTCCTGCGCAATCGGGACTCGCGGCTGTACCAGTCCTCGTACGCCTTCCGGATGCTGCGGGACCGCCTCGACCGGGCGCACGTCGAGCGCTTGTACGCGGACGCGATCGGTGCCGCTTACTTCGGAGACGAGAGCCAGACCGAGGAGTGGAGGAACGCGCAGGCCAACCTCGCGAAGCTGCGCGATCTCGCGCGCGCGCAGGGCGCGACGTTCGGATTCGTGGTCTTCCCGATCTTGGTGGAGCTGAACGAGGACTACCCGTTCCGGCCCGTGTGCGAGCTGCTGGTCGACTTCGCAGAGGAGAACGGGATGCCGACCCTGGACCTGCTGCCCGCCTTCCTGGGACAGGACGGGCCGGACCTCTGGGTCGCGCCGCTGAACCAGCATCCGAACCCCGCGGGTCACGCCATCGCCGCGCGCGCGCTGCTCCCGTTCCTCCGCGGGCTCCTCGAGAGCCACGAGCAGGAGTAGCGCTCCGCCCTCAGGCTCGAGCGGGATTCGCCCGATGAGGCCTTTCCCCCATGGCTGCGCACCCCGACGGCCGGGAAGGCCCCGCCTCCCTGGAAAAGCGTGTCGAGAGCGACCTCGCCCGACTCTTCCGCGAACCCGCTCACAAAGCCCCAGCCCCGGCCGGCGCCGCGCGCCCGGCCGCGCGTGGAGCGCGCGACGCGGCTCAGGAGATCGAGCACTACCGCGCGCGGCTGCTCGACCTGCGCAACGGCAACCGGCTGCTGCAGTTCGAACACTCGGAGCGCTCGCGCGCGCACGTGCGCGCGATCGACACGCCGCCCGACGCACTCTACGCGCAGCTGAACGAGGGCCACCAGCTGCTCTTCGTCTCGTTGCCCGAGCCGGAGGGTACGGCGGCGGAGGCGGACGGCGACGAGTTCCTGATGGCGCTCGAGGAGGCGCGCGCGAACGATCCGGACTACGCGCGTGTGCTGGCCGAGCTCGACGACGCGGATCCGGATTCGCGGCGCCTGCAGGCGGCCGAGGGCGCGTTGCGCGAGCGCGTGCGCGAGCAGCTCGGCCTGCCGCCGACCATGCTCTCCGGTGTGCTGCCCCTGGCCGAGCACGCGCGGCGGAACAAGCTCGATCCGAGCTTCGAGCTCGCCAAGCCCTCGGGTTCCGCGCCGGTCAAGCCCACCGGCTCGATCCAGACGCTGCTGCTCGCGGACGACATGGACCGCAAGCTCACCGGGCTGCTCGACCGCGCGCGCACCAGCCTGCAAGAAAAGGGCGTCAACACGCTCTACGCGGTCTTCGGCTTCCTCGAGTGGTACGAGAGCCCGGCCACGGCCAAGCCCTTCCACGCACCGCTCTTGCTCGTGCCGGTCGAGGTCAAGCGCAAGGTCTTCAAGTCGCGCTACCGCTACGCCATCCGCGCGAGCGGCGAGGAGCCCCAGATCAACCTCACGCTGGCCGCGCGCCTCGCCGCCGACTTCGGCATCGAGCTGCCGGAGTTCGGGGAAGAGGACACGCCCGAGAGCTACTTCGCGAAGGTCGCGCAGGCGCTCGCCTCCAAGCATCGCTGGCGCGTGCGCCGCTGGGTGACCATCGGTCACTTCGCCTTCGCGCGTCTGGTGATGTACCGCGACCTCGATCCGCGCCACTGGCCGGGAGCGGCGGCGCTGGAGCGCCACCCGGTGCTCGCGGCCCTGTTTGGCGAGCGCGCCGGCGACGGGCGTGCTGGTGAGGTGCGTGCTGGGGAGGTGCGTGCTGGGGAGGTGGGCGCCGAGGAGCACGAATACGCCGAGGAGCACGACCCCGACCAGCCCGACGTGGCGCGCAAGGTGCCGCTCTTGATCACGGACGCCGACTCCTCGCAGTTCTCGGCCCTGGTGGACGCGCTCGACGGCAAGTCGCTGGCGTTGCAGGGCCCGCCCGGGACGGGCAAGAGCCAGACCATCACCAACCTGATCGCCGCGGCCCTGGCGGCCGACAAGACGGTGCTGTTCGTGGCCGAGAAGCTGGCCGCGCTGGAGGTCGTGAAGAACCGCCTGACCGCCGCCGGCCTCGGCGAGTTCGTGCTCGAGCTGCACTCGACGCGCGCGGGCAAGAAAGAGGTCATGGCCTCGATCGCCGAGCGGCTGAAGATCCAGGGCCGCGCGCGCCCGCCGGCGAAGCTGGAGCGCGACCTCGGCGAGCTCGCCGCGGTGCGCACGCGGCTCGCGCGCCACGCCGAGCTCCTGAACGGCCCGGCGGGGCAGCTCGGCCTGAGCCTGCATCAGGTCCTGTGGGCCGAGCTGCGCCTGCGCGAGCAGCACGCACTGCCCGCCGGCGTGGCCGGGGTGCGTGTCCGCGAGGCAGAGGCCGTCACGCCCGAGCACCTGGAGCGCGTGTGCGCGCACCTCGCCTTCGTGGAGCAGGCGCACGCCGAGATCCGCGCGCGCCACGGCCGCCGCGAGGATCACCCCTGGTTCGGACTGCGGCGGGGCGGGCTCACCCCCGCGGACGAGGCCGCGCTGCTCGACGCGCTGCAAGGCTGGCGGCAGGCGGTGGAGGGCGTGCGCGCGGCCGTGGCGGCCTTCGAACGCACGAGTGGCACGCGCGCGCCCACGGAGCCGAGCGAGCTCGCCACCCTGGCCGTGACGCTCACGCGCTTGCCCGGCGGCGGCGCGCTCGACGCGCGCTACTTCGCCGCGCTGTCGGATCGCACGACGCGCTCCGAGCTGAAGGCCTACCGCGCAGCGGTCGAGTCCTTCCGCGAGGCGCGCGACCAGCTCGCGCGCGCCGGCGATCCGGCGCGCCTGTGGCAGGACCCGGCGCGGATCGGCGAGCTGTCGCGCAAGGCCCGCGAACTGCGGCTCGCCGACCGCAGCGTGGCCGAGCTCGCGGCGCTGCTCACGGAGTACCGTAACGACGTCGGCGCCTGGAGCGGCGTGGTCGACACCGCGCGCCAGCTCCTGAAGCTGTACGGGATCGAGGGTCCGATCAGCTCGCGCACGGTGGTCGCCGCCATGGAGGGCGCGCGCATCGTCGCGAGCACGCCGCCCGAGGCCCTGGTCCTGCGCGAGCGCGCGCTCATGGACCCGGTCAACGGCGGGGCGCTCGAGGACGCCGCGCGGCGCCAGCTCGAGATCCGGGCCGAGCTGAAGCGCTTGAGCCCGGACTTCAGCCTGCCGCTCGACGATGCGGACGCGCCCGCGCGTCTGCGCAAGCATGCCGCGGTGCTGAACGGCGCGGGCCTGCTCTCCTTCCTCTCGAGCCGGGTGCGCGCCGCGCGCGAGGCCTGGAGCGAGCTGCGCCGGCGGCCGGGCCAGGCGAGCGACGAGGAGAAGAGTGCCCAGCTCTACGCGCTCGCGGCCGCGCTCGAGGCGGCCCAGGAGTTCGGCGCGGACGGACGCCTGGTCGAGCTCTGCACCACCCATTACCGCGGCCACGAGACGGACTTCCACCGTCTGCTCGCGGTGAACCGCTTCGCACGCGAGGTGCGCGAGCGCCTGGGCACGGACTCCGTCCTGCGCCAGGTGCGCGACGTGCTGCTCGAGGGCAACCTCGACAACCTGAACGACATCGTCGGCTTCGCCAGTTCCGAGGTCCACGCGGGGCTCACCTGGGCACTCGCGAAGTGCGGTCCCGACAACACGCACTGGGAGGCCTTCGCGATCGAGGTCGGCGAGTGGACGCGCTCGATCACCACGCTGCTCGAGGCGGCCGGCGCGCTGGGGCTCGCGGGCGAGGTGCGCCTCGACGAGCTCGACGCGCTCGCGGCCGTCGCCGAGCGCGCGGCACGCTGCCGCAGCGCGATGGAGAGCGCGGTCGCCGCGCGCATCCTGGGCCCGACCTTCGCCGGCGCCGAGACCGACGCACCCGCACTGGATGGCGCGGTCGACGTGGTCGTGGGACTCGTGTCGCTCGGTCTCCCCGAGGAGCTGCTCGCGTTCCTTCTCGGCGAGGCGTTCGTCGAGCGGCGCGCCGCGCTGGTCGAGCACGGGAACGCGCTGGTCTCGGCGCTGGCACGGGCCGGCGAGCTGGGCGCGGCGGCGCTCGCGGCCGGGGAGATCGACGAGCTCGCGTTCCTCGGACGCAGCGCGGCCGAGGCGCCGTTCGAGGTGCTGCGCGTGCGCCTGGGCCGCGCACTCGAGGGCGCGGCGGCCCTCGGGCCCTGGTCGGCCCATTGCCAGGCGCTGCAGGTCGTGGAGGCCGCGGGCCTGACGCCGCTGCTCGCGGCCTACGATGCGGAGGGCCGACCCTACGAGCACCTGGAAGTGGCTTTCCGCCGCGCGCTCCTGTGCTCGATCGTGCACGCGGCGCGCGAGCAGCACCCGGAGCTCGCCGAGGTCTCGGGCGAGAGCCTGGACGCGGCGCGCGCGAAGTTCCAGGAGCTCGACCGCGAGGTCGCGCGCCAGCAGTGCAAGGAGCTGCGCTCCGAACTCTGCCGGCGCCGGCTGGACCCCGGCGAGAAGGCCGGTAGCAAGTCGAGCTGGACGGGGCTGGCGCTGCTCAACAACGAGGTCAAGAAGCGCGCCCGGCACTTCCCGCTGCGCGAGCTCGTGCGCCGCGCCGGGCGGACGCTGCAGCAGGCCAAGCCCTGCTTCATGATGAGCCCGCCGTCGGTGGCGCAGTACCTCGCGCACGGCAGCCTCACCTTCGACCTGGTGGTGATCGACGAGGCCTCGCAGATGCGTCCGGAGGACGCCATCGGTGCGCTGGCGCGCGGCCGGCAGGCCATCGTGGTGGGCGACCCGATGCAGCTCCCGCCGACCGGCTTCTTCGATCGCGAGCGTCCGCCGACGGACGAAGAGGCCGCGGCCGAGGACCGCGCCAACGACGAGTCGATCCTGGCGGCAGCACTGGCGGCATTCCGTCCGGCGCGCCGGCTGCGCTGGCACTATCGCTCGCGCCACGCCGCGCTGATCGCCTTCTCGAACGCGCACTTCTACCAGGGCGACCTGGTGGTCTTCCCCGCGCCGTCGCAGTCCGACCCGGCCCTCGGCGTGCAGTGCGTGCCGGTCGAGAACGGGCTCTACCGCGGCTCGATGAACCGGCCGGAGGCCGAGCGCGTCGCCGGCGAGGTGCTGCGCTTCATGCAGGACCATCCGGACAAGTCGCTCGGCATCGTGGCCATGAACCAGCCCCAGCGCGACCTGCTCCTGCACGAGGTCGAGCGCATCGTCGCGCGCGACGCCCGTGCGCAGCGTTACGCCGAGCACTGGGAGAACGAGAAGGGCGGCCTCGAGCCCTTCTTCGTGAAGAGTCTCGAGACCGTGCAGGGCGACGAGCGCGACGTGATCTTCGTCTCGGCCACCTACGGGCCGGACGCGAGCGGGCGCGTGCACCAGCGCTTCGGGCCGATCAATGGTGCCCACGGCCACCGCCGGCTCAACGTCCTGTTCACGCGCGCCAAGGAGCGCGTGGTGCTGTTCACCTCGATGCGCCCAGATCAAGTCGAGATCGACGAGCACGCCAGCCGCGGCCGGCGCGCGCTGCGGAGCTACCTCGAGTACGCCCAGCACGGCAGCCTGGAACCGGCCGAGGGTGCGGCGCCTGCCATCGATCCCAGGTCCGAGTCCGAGCTCGAGGCCCATGTCGTGGAGGTGCTGCGCGCGCGCGGCTACGAGGCCGAGCTGCGCATCGGCGCCAGCGGGCACTGGATCGATCTCGCCGTGCGCAACCCGAAGGAGCGCGGGGCCTTCGTGCTGGGCCTCGAGGGCGACGGACCGTCCTACCTCGGCGCGCGCTCGACGCGCGACCGCGACCGGCTGCGACCGCAGGTGCTCGAGGCGCTGGGCTGGCAGCTGCACCGCATCTGGTCGCTCGCCTGGTACGCGGATCCGGGCGCGGAGTCCAAACGTCTGCTCGCGGCCGTGGAGCAGGCGGCTCGCCGCCGCGACCGTGCCGCAAAAAAGGCCGGTTGACGTCTCTTTTTCATCCGGGAGCGCCGGGCTCCAGCCCGGCTTCTTCTTCTTCTCTTCTTCTCACCGCCGTGAGAAGAACAGAATGAGTCCGAGCCGGGCTGGAGCCCGGCGCTCCCGGTTGAACCCGATCCAGCTCAACGAGTGGCGCATCACCGCGCTGCTCGACGGCACGATGCGCCTCGACGGCGGCGCCATGTGGGGCGTCGTTCCGAGGACGCTGTGGGCCAAGATGACGCCGCCGGCCGAGGACAACACGATCCCGCTGTGCCTGCGGCCGTTCCTGCTCGAGCGCGGCGACCAGAAGATCGTGCTCGAGCCCGGCATCGGCGGGCACGTGCCCGAGAAGTGGGCGCGCATCTACGGCATCGAGCGCGCGACCACGCTCGAGTCTTCGCTGCGCGCCTGCGGCCTGACGCCCGACGACGTGACACACGTGATCGCCTCGCACTGCCACTTCGATCACATCGGCGGCTGGCTCACGCGCGCGCCGAGTGGTGCCCTCGTGCCGCTCTTCCCGCGCGCCGAGCACTGGGCCCCGCGGATCGAGATCCAGGCCGCCAAGTCACCCGATCCCGTGCGCAAGACCGGGTACTCGGCCGAGAACGTGACGGTGATCGAGCGCGCGGGCTTGCTGCGCGCCTACGAGGGCGACGCCGAGCTCCTGCCCGGCCTCGTCGCGCACGAGGCCGCCGGCCACTCGGACGGCGTGAGCGTGATCACGCTCGACGAGCACGGCCCCGGGCAGAGCGCGATCTTCTGGGCCGACGTCGTGCCCACCTCGCACCACATCCAGCCGCAGTACATCATGGCCTTCGACCTGGACGTGCCGCGCTCCTTCGCCTCGCGCTCGAAGTGGCTCGCGCGCGCCGCCGCCGAGCACTGGCTCGGGCTCTTCTACCACGACCCCGAACACGCCTTCGGCTACATCCGCGTCGCGGGCGAGCGCTACGTGTTCGAGCCGCTTGCCGGAATGTGAACGCTCCTCAAGCCGCGCCTCCGAACTTCGCCACGGGCACGAGCCGCTTGACAGTGAGTCTGCGCCAATGCTGGCGAATCCTCTCGAGCTCCTTGAGGGTCTTGGCGGTGAGATAGCTCTCGCCGCAGGCATCACAGCTCACCTCAGGAACGTTCTCGACCAGGTACGAGCGCTTGCCCCGCCCAAAGACCTGAGTCGTTCGTTGGAGCCGTGCTCTTCTCTTTCCGCAGATGTCGCAGATCATGACGTTGGCCTCATTTTTCAGAGGCGGTAGACGGTGATGAAGACGAGTTTACCGGTCGGCGAGAGCTTGACAACGGTCGCGGCGTGCTGCCCGAGACGTGTTGCACCCTCGATGACGTACTTCCATTCGCCGGATTCGTGGTCGCGTTGTCGAGCCATGATGCCTCCGCAGAGAACCAGCGCCTCCAGATCGAAGGTCGTGAGATTCGCCCGCCAGAGCTTCAACCGCGCGTGTCGAGTCACGACGTAGCCTTCTTGGCGGACGAGCTCCCGGAATCGCCGCAGGACTCCTGTCCACATGGATTGCCTCCCTTGATCCAGGAACGACCTGACCAAGGAAGGGCGGGTTTCACGGAATCCACGCTCATGGACCCGGTGGCCGACCTGGAATGGAGCCGCGATTCACGGAGAATGTGGGCGAACCACGATGAAACTCGTCTCCCTCTGCCCGTCCCTCACCGAGCTCGTCTTCGCCCTCGAGCGTGGCGACGAGCTCGTCGGCATCACCCGCTTCTGCGTCCATCCGGCCGAGGGCGTGCGCGGGATCGAGCAGATCGGCGGGACGAAGGATCCGGACGTGGGGCGCATCGCGGCGCTGGCGCCGGATCTCGTGCTGATGAACCGCGAGGAGAACCGCGTCGAGGACGCCGAGGCGCTGCGCGCGGCCGGCCTGCGCGTGCACGATTCGATGCCGCGCACGCTGGCCGAGACGGCCGCGATGGTGCGTTCGATCGGCGCCGTGCTCGCGCGTTCCACGCAGGGCGAGGCGATCGCACGCGACATCGAGCAGCGCGCCGCGCGCGCGCAGAAGCGCGCCGAGCGCCGGCCGCGCGTGCGCTTCGCCTATCTCATCTGGCGCAAGCCCTGGATGAGCATCAACGCCGACACTTTCGCGCACGCGCTGCTCGAGCTGGCGGGCGGCGCGAACGTCTTCGGCGACCGGCCCGTGCGTTACCCCGAGGTCACGGCCGAAGCCTTGGCCGAGGCCGACCCGGCGCTCGTCCTGCTCTCGACCGAGCCCTTTCCGTTCGAGGATAAGCACGCGGACGAGCTCGCGCGCCTGACCGGCCTCGCGCGCGAACGCTTCGCGCTGGCCGACGGCGAGTACCTCTCCTGGCACGGTGCGCGCACGCCCGCCGGCATCGACTACGCCGCCGGGCTGATCGAGCAGGCGCGCCGGTGAGACGCGGGGTTGGACGGCGGGGGAAGCGCGCACGACAATGAAGCCCATGGCATCCAGCTCGGGCTCGGCGGCGGCGGTGGGGGCAGCAGCGACACCCACCTCGGCCAGGCGCACCAGGGGCAGCTTGCTGCTGGTGGTCGGTGGCGCGCTGCTCGCGACCGGCGGCTGTCTCGCCTGGCGTCAGCTCCGCACGCGCCCGTGGTCGCAGGGTTTTCGCGTCGTGCGGGTGTACGAGCACGACTCGGAGGCCTACACCCAGGGCCTGGTCTTCGACGGCGGCGTGTTGCACGAGAGCACCGGCCAGCGCGGCGCCTCGACCGTGCGCACGGTCGAGTTCGAGACCGGCAAGGTGCTGCGCAAGACCGCGCTGCCCTACAACCTCTTCGGCGAGGGCCTGGCGCTGGTTGGCGAGCGCCTGATCCAGCTCACCTGGGAGGAAGAAGTCGCGCGCGTCTACGACAAGAACACGCTCAGGCCGCTCGACCAGTTCGAGTACGAGGGCGAGGGCTGGGGCCTGGCGTACGACGGCCGGCACCTGATCATGAGCGACGGCTCGGAGGTGCTCGTCTTCCGCGATCCGCAGACGTTTAAAGAGGTGCGCCGCGTGACCGTGCGCATGAAGGGCGCGCCGCTGCCGATGCTGAACGAGCTCGAGATGGTCGAGGGCGAGCTGTGGGCCAACGTCTGGAAGCAGGACTACATCGCGCGTATCGACCCACAGACGGGCGAGGTGCTCGGCGTCGTCGATCTGGCCGGACTCTTCGACCACAGCAAGCTCCCGGACGAGGACGCCGTGCTGAACGGCATCGCCTACGACCCGCAGGGGAAGCGCCTGTTCGTCACGGGCAAGCTCTGGCCGAAGCTGTTCGAGATCGAGCTCGTGGCGAAGTAGACGATGCCGCGCTACTTCTCCGCCGACGAGCTCGACTACCTGCGCATGCTGCGGGCCACTTTCGTTTCGTTCGAGGAACGCGAGGGTGGCGCGGAGCCGTACTGGGATTCGGCCGAGGATCTGGCGCTCTTCGACGAGACCTTCGCGCAGCGTATCGGCTGGAAGTGGGACGCTGTGCTGGAGGAGCTGCGCCGGCGCGGGCGGCTGCCGGCCGGCGCGACGGTGCTCGACTGGGGCTGCGGAACGGGCATCGCCGCACGGCGCTTCCTGGCGGCGCAGAACGGCATCGAGCGCGTGTTCCTGTGGGACCACTCGAAGCTCGCTTTCGAGTTCGCGAGCGCGCGCCTGCGCGAGGAGCATCCCGGCGTGGAAGTGCACAGGGAGCTTCCGGCCGAGCCCGCCGACATCCTGCTGGTCAGCCACGTGCTCGACGAGCTCGCTCCGACGGAGCTCGAGGCCCTGCTGGTCCTGGCCGAGCGCTCGCCGGCCGTGCTGTGGGTCGAGCCCGGCAGCCGCAAGACCTCGCGGCGCCTGGGTGAACTGCGCGCGCGGCTCTTGACCTCCCACGACGTGCTGGCGCCGTGCACGCACCAGGCCGCGTGTGGCGCGCTAGCGAACGAGGACGGCTGGTGCCACTTCTTCGCCCGTGCCCCGAATCTGGTCTACACCGAGGGCAAGTGGAGCGAATTCGGGCGCGAGCTCGGGATCGACCTGCGCAGCCTGCCGTACTCCTTCCTGGTCCTCGCGCGGCGCGGAGTCGCTGCGCTCGAAGGCCCGCACGCGCGCCTGCTCGCGCGCCCGCGTCTGACGCGTGGCCGCGCCGAGTTCGAGCTGTGCGACGCGAACGGGGTCACGCATGCCGACTTCCTGCAGCGCACCGACAAGCAGCTCTTCAAGGCGCTCGAGGACGTGGCGGGAGAGCCGTGGCTCTTCGATGCCACGCTCGAGGGCCGGCGCGTGACGGCGTTGACGCGTCGCGACCTCTGATCAACCGGGAGCGCCGGGCTCCAGCCCGGCTCCGTTCCTCTCTTCTCCTCTCTTCTCTTTCGGCCGACCGGAGGAGAAGAGAAAGC
>JANOGB010000562.1:0-2227 GCA_031413955.1 Planctomycetota bacterium
CAGGCCTCCATACTTCGGATGGGTGGCGATCGCCTCGATCGCCTCCTTCCACTTCTGGGTCGGCTCGGGGCCCGTCACGCTCCGCTCCGCTGACGCGATCCTCGCTTCGAGTTCCACGAGGTCTTGCTCGAGCTGGCCCAGGTGCGTGTTCCACCATTCCTTCTCCCGGTCGTCGAAGCGGAAGATCCGCTCGCTCACCTCACGCTCGAGGGCCGCCACTTCGCTCACCAGGGCATCGCGCCCCGTGCGGGCCTTGCCGTCGCGGAAGGGCTGCGCCAGGGACTCGATTCGGTGCAGGTAGCCTTCGTACGGGATGCGCTCCCAGGGCCCCATCTCCTCGATGGCCCGGCGCTCCTCGGCCACGGCCTCGTCGAGCTTGCCCGTCCAGAGCAGCGCCCAGGCGAGCGTGTCGCGGTACATGGCGCGCTCTTTGTCCTCGGCGACCTCGACCGCGCGCCGGGCCAGCGCCACGGCTTCGAGCTCTCGTCCAAACACCCGCGCATCGGGATCGACGAGGAGCGAGGCTCGACGGTCCAGGGCCGCGGCGTCCGTGGGTGCTCCCTCGCTCGCGAGCCTCGCCTCGACCTCCGCCTCGCTCGGCCAGGGCTCGAGCCCGAGCATGCGCTCGGTCCAGAGCTGCTCCGCACGCTTCGTCTCGAGCTCCTTCGCCCTCGGATGGCTCGCGCGATCGGCGGCGAGCTCCGGCTCCGTCGGCGCGCGGGCGGCCTGGCGGATCTCTGCCAGGAGCCGCTGGTGGTCCGCCAGCCCAGGCTTCTTGCGCAGGCCGCGGGCGGGATCTGCCGGGCGGCCGTCGACGAGTTCGTGGGCCTTCTCCAGCCACCACACGTAAGTCGGGCGGTCCTGCCTGCGCACGTACTCGAGGTCGTCGTCGAGCGTGTGGAAGTGCTTCAGCTCCTCGATCGCCCACACGGCGGCCGCGCGAGCGGTGGCGGCCTCCTCGCGCGCGACGGCCTCCTTCCTCAGCCGATCGGCCTCGGTCGCCTTCTCGTCGGCACGCGCCGCATTGTCCGCGGCGAGCACGGCATTGCGTTCCGCCCGGGCACCGAGCGTCAGGCTCGTGGCGAGACCTCCGACGAGCAGGACCAAGGCCACCGCCAGCGAAGCCGCCAGCGGCTTGTTGCGCTGGACCCACTTCTTCGTCTCGGCCCAGGCGCCGGTCTGGTGGGCGGCGACCACGCGGCCTTCGACGAAGGCAGCCAGGTCCCTCGAGAGCGCGGACATGTCGCGGTAGCGCCGATCGACCTCGCGCGCCATGGCCTTCTCGCAGATCGCGATGAGCTCGGCGGGAGCATCCGGCGCGAGGCTCGCGATCGGAGGTGGCGGTCCGTTCTGCACCGCGCTCCACACGGCGTAGTTGTTGAGCACGGCCCCGTACGGCACGTACGGCATGTGCCCGCCGAGCAGGTGGTAGAGCATCGCCCCGAGCGCATACACGTCCGAGTGCGGGCCCATCGCAGCGAGGTCGCCGCGCGCTTGCTCGGGCGACATGTAGGCCGGCGTGCCGACCACGTCGCCGTCCATCGTGTAGAGCGGCGACTCGGGCGTCTCGCCGCGGCTCGCGGCGCGTTCGGACTGGAGCGCGCTCGATGGGAGTGGCGCCTCCGCACGGATGCGGAGGTCGCGCTCGTCCTCCTGGCCGAGCACGCGCGCCAGGCCCCAGTCCATCACGTAGACCTCGCCGTACTTTCCGACCATCACGTTGCCCGGCTTCAGGTCGCGGTGGATCACGCCCTTGTCGTGGGCGTAGGCCATGGCCTCGCACACCTTGAGCAGGACGCCGAGCGCGCGCGTGCGCGTCCAGCCCTCCTGCCCGTCGCGCACCAGGTCGAAGACGTCCTTCAGCGTCTGGCCCTTGACGAGCTTCATCGTGAAGTAGACGCGCCCCTCGGAGTCGAGCCCGAGCTCGTGCACCGGCACGATGCCCGGGTGGTCGAGCTGGCCCGTCACGCGTGCCTCGTCCAGGAAGCGCGTGATCGTGCCCGGATCGCCGGCATTGGCGCCCGCGCCCGCAGAGGTTCCGTCCACGATCACCTTCATCGCCAGGCGCCGATCGAGATCCTCGTCCCACACCTCCAGGATCTTGCCCATGCCTCCGCGAGCTACCTCGCCCTCGATCCGGTAGTGCTCGAAGGGACGGGTGCGCGAGATCAGGCGCTGCACGATGCCCAGTGCTTCTCCGGTCTCTCCTTCACGCCGATCGGCCGGG
>JANOGB010000563.1:0-4696 GCA_031413955.1 Planctomycetota bacterium
TCCAGTCCTTCAACCTGGGCCTCGAGGCAGACGAGATCCCCTGGACCAAGCACGTCCTGGCCTTCCGCTCGAACTTCGACGTCACCTGTCGCCTCGCCGGCGGTGGCGGGGCGCTCGTGAACGCACTCGTCGAGCGCGGCAAGGAGCTCGGCGTCGAGTACCGGTTTCGCGAAGAGGTGGCCGCGCTGGAGTGCGAGCGACCCCTGGTCAAGGCCGTGCGCACGAAGAAGGGCGAGCGTATCGAGGCCGAGCTCTTCCTCGGCGCGTGCCATCCCAAGCTCATCGTTTCCTGCATCGACGACGCGGCCCTCAGTCCGCTCTTCAGGCGTCACATCCTCGAGATGAAGGACGCCCGCGGTGCGTTCCAGGTCTTCCTGCGCCTGAGGCAGCCGCTCACCTCGATCGGTCCGACCTGCGTCATGCTGCGGGACGAGGCCGACGAGGCGCGCGAGCCCGCGCTCGGGACGCTGCTGGTCACGAACCCGGTCTCCGCGGACCCTCCCGCTCACAACCGCCCGCGCCTGGAGGCCATGACCTACATGACCGACGACCTCTTCGCGCGCTGGCGCGACTTGCCCGTCATGAGGCGCGGCGAGGACTACGAGCGCTTGAAGAGCGAGCTCGCGCGGCGGCTGATCGCCAGGATCGCGAAGCTCGCGCCCGAGCTCCCCGACCTCATCGAGGACGTGTACACGGCGACGCCCCTGAGCGACCGCTGGTACACGAAGAACCCGCACGGCTGCGTGTTCGGCGTCAGCCACGACGTCACCCAGCAGGGCCGCGACCGGCCGGCACCGCGCTCGCGCCTCAAGAACCTCTATTTCACCGGCCACTCGATCGACATGCCCGGGATCTGCGGCGTGTTCATCAACGCCTTCCACACCTGCGACCTGATCCGCGCGGACGATGTCCTGTTTCCGTCCGTGGCGACCGACAGCGAATGAGAACCGACGACGGGCAGGGCGAGTCCAGGAGTCCGAGCTGGAGCACGCTGCTCGTGCAGCTCGTGCTCGGCCTCGGGTGCAAGCTGTTCTTCTGTCTCCCGTTCCAGAAGCGGACCACCGGCCTGAGCGCCCTCGAGCGGCGGCACTACCTCTTCGTCTGCAACCACGTCAGCCTGCTGGACACGATCCTGCTGGGCGGGATCCTGTGGGGGACGGCGCGCTTGCCGATCCTCGTCCTCGGCGACAAGAGCGTGTGGCACAAGAACTGGATCCGGCGCGCGCTCTCGGCGCATCTCGGGCTGCTGATCGACCGCGAGCATCTCTCCCGCGAAGTGATCCGGCAGTTGCAGGGCTTCGGGCGCTGCGCCCGCGGCTTCAACCTGATCGTGTTCCCCGAGGGCCACCGCGGCGACGGCGAGCACGTCCAGGAGTGCCAGGCGGGCGTCGCGGTCATCGCGCGGGAAGCCAAGGTCCCGATCGTGCCCATCTTCATCGCGAACATGCAGCGCGTGTCCTCGCGCAACACGCCTTTCCGGCCGCTCGCCGGCCTGCGCCAGATCACCGTGCACTTCGGCCCGCGCTGGGAGCCGGCGGATTACCTAGCCCTCGAGCCCGATGCGCTGCGCACGGAGATGCGCAGGCGCATCCAGGAAGCGCCGCGCGCCTCACTCCACATGCCGCGCCCGTAGGCGCGGCATCACTCCATCGGGATCTTCGTCGCCCGCAGGATGTGGGTGCGGCCCGTCGACTTCGTGAGCGCCGCGGTCGCTTCTTCCGCCGCGGCCTTGTCCGGGTACGGGAAGGCCTTGACCGCCGTTCCCGCCCCGTTGCACACCTCCCAGATGATCTTCATGCGCACGGGGCGCACCACGCGCTTCGGGCGCGGCCCGGCCGGGGCCTTGGCCGTTTTCTTCTCGGCCTTCTCGGTTTTCTGAGCCGCGGTGAGGCGGGCCTCTTCGGCTGCGCGCGAGATGCGTTCTTTGTTGGACATGTGGCCCATAGCGCTCAATCGTAACTATCCGGGAGGGCCATGGGATGCGCCGAATCGGAGATTCAGGAACTCATGCCGCGCACGTAGGAAAGAGCACCCCCTGACGGAGTGAAACCCGCAGCGATGCAGCGCCCCCGGGCCTCCTCCGTCGCCTCGAGCAGGAAGAGCGGCGAACCCGCCGGCAGCGCCGCCGCGAGGCGCGGCAGGAGCGCGGCCACGAGCGCGGGATCCCGGGCCGGGAGAATGACGGCACTTGCCTCGGGCAAATGCCAGTCACCGGGAGCACCGCTCGCAAAGGTCAGTCGTTCGGTGCCCGCTGCGCTCGCTCGGGCGACGCGGATCGCGTCGGGATCCGGGTCCAGACCATGCACGCGCAGCCGCGGCCGCTTCTCGCGCAGCCAGTTCGAACGCACGCCCAGGCCGCAGAAGAGGTCGAGGAGCGTGCCTTCCTCCGGGAGCGCTTCACCGAGCAGGGTCCGCAAGCTCTCGCTGGCGAGCTCGCGTGCCACTCTGCGCTCGACGCTCCGCCCGAGATAGCGATAGTGCCGCCGGACCTTGTAGGCCAGGTACGCGGGTGTGTGGATGCGCTCGAGCTCGCGCAAGAGCTCGGAGCGTACGAGTTCCTGCGCGTGCTTCATCAGCTCGCGCGATCCCGCCGCGTAGTCGAAGTTTTCGGGCGTGATCGGCGGCAGGACCTTGACCACCATGTGAAAGTCCTCGACCCACCAGGCGTCGCGCGGCACGCACATGCGTGTGTCGCATAGCACGATCGGCACGACGTCGCAGCCGAGCTCGAGGGCGACGTCGAAGGCGCCGCGGTGGAAGCGCCGTGGGTACACGGCGTGGGCGCGCGTGCCCTCGGGGAAGAAGTGCACGCTCGCGCCCTCGGCCATGGCCGCGCGGCAGCGCTCGAGCGTGGCCGCGGGCCGCTCCGGCTCGACCAAGACGTGCCGCAGCTTTTGCGCGGCGATGCCCAGCCAGGGCGCATCCCAGACGCGCTTCTTGAGCGTGAGGCGCACGTCGCCGGGCAGGCTGAGGATCAGCGGGATGTCGACCGAGGACTGGTGGTTGCTGACGACGACGGCCGGCTTGCGAAGGCTCTCGGCGTTCGCCCCGACGAGCTCCAGACGCCCGTATGGGAACCAGGCGAACAGACGTTGCGTTCCGGTGCGGGAGAGGGCACGCAGGCGCGCGAGCCGTTGCTCCGCGCTCATCCTCGAGAGGCGCAGGAACGGCCCGATGACGCACAGGAGGACGAGCTGCACGAGCGCGAGGAAGGCGAAGACCCACACTCCGCCGAGGAGATGACGCAGCCGCGGCGTGCCGCTGCCCTTGCCGAGACCCAGCAGGATGTTCATCCCGATCGGCGCGAGCAGCACGGCCGAGAGGACCGGCAGCGCGATCAGCGGCCAGTCCGGGTCGCGGCGTGCGAACAGCACACAGGCGAACAGCACCGCCGCGAGGGTAGACGCCGTCGCGATGACGGTGCTGGCGCGCGCAGGCAGCCCGCGGAACAAGTCGAGGCGTCGCTGGACGAGCATCGCGGCGAGGAGCGAGCCGATGAAGAAGCCGTCGTCCAGCCATCTGTCGGGTGGCCAGCCGGCGAACGGGCACGCGCAGAGCCCCCACACCGATCCTGCCGCGGCGGAGACGACCACCACGAGCGCGGGCTCGAGCGCGCCGAACGCGATCCAGAACAAAGCGGCCAACCCGAGTCCGAGCACGAGGGTCGAGGGCGAGGAAGGTACGGCTCCCAGCGAAGCGACCGTCGCGACGACGGACGCGACCACCACGAGCGCCTGATGCCGGTCGCGCCAGGCCACGAGGCGCCCCGGAATCTTGGGCACGACGATCTCGCTCTCGAGCTCTGAACCTGGATGCACCGAAAACTCCGCCTGCCGTACGGCGCCGTTCCGGTAGCCTAGCCTGGGACCGCCAGGCTCCAGCCTGGCTCTTCCTTCCGAGCGATTCGAGAGGAACGGAGCCGGGCTGGAGCCCGGCGATCCCAGGGGATCATGAAGCAAGACAGCGTGCGCGTCCGGGACGCGCGACTCCAGCCACTCGCCTGTCAGCTCGTGGCTGCGGATGCGCTGCCCGCGACGGCTCGCGGCGAGTTCACGCTGGCGACCGTCCACTACTGCTCGGTCCGACCTCACCCGGGAGCGCCGGGCTCCAGCCCGGCTCCGCTTCCTCGTCTTCTTCCTCTCTCGGAGAACGGAAACAAGCCAGGAGAAAGAGCCGGGCTGGAGCCCGGCGCTCCCGGTGGAGCAAGCCTGCGCGTCGACGTGCCGCTCGTCCAGTTGCAAGCGCCACTCGTCGAGCTGTGGACGAGCACGTCCCGGCCCGAGCTCCGGCGCGAGGGCGCGCTGCGGCTGGCCTGCACGGACGAGCTCCTCTTCGGCGCGCTCGCGGTCGAGGAGCAAGAGCTCGAGGCCGACGTCGGCCGCGCCTACGACCTCCTGCTCGACTACCTCACCGCGTCGCCGCACCGCCATCTCTTGCGCATGTGGAACGTGATCCCGCGCGTCGGCCGGCCCGCGCGCGGCCCTGCATCGACCGACGCCGCGCTCGACCGCTACATGCTGTTCTGCCGCGCGCGTTCGCTCGCTTTCGAGCGCCACCACGGCGCCGCGTTCGAGGAGCGCCTCAGCGCGGCCAGCGCCGTCGGCAGCGACGGCGGACCGATCGTCATCTACTTCCTCGCCGGCCGCAGCCCGGGCCTGCGCTCCAGCAACTCGCGCCAGGAAGAACCGTGGCGCTA
>JANOGB010000564.1:0-9555 GCA_031413955.1 Planctomycetota bacterium
CCCGCAAGTACGGTGGCAATATGCCAAGCGCGGTCTTCTTTCGCGGCGGCTATGCCATCCATGGCACAGGCGCGGTCGGCCGGCTCGGCTCGCCGGCGTCCCATGGTTGCATCCGCCTCCATCCGGCCAATGCCGCCAAACTCTTCGCGCTGGCTCCCGAGGAGCACGTCTTCAGAGCGCTGCCGCCGGAGCGGCGTGCCGCGGCCGAGGACTTCGTGCGCGGACAGGGTGGTCGTTCAGAGCGGCGACTCCTGCGCACGGGGAACTACGACCTCACGGGCGAGCACTTCCGCTGGCTCAGCGACTTCGAGATCGCAGCCGAGGAGCGGCCGGAATGGGCCTTGCTCGTGGAGCGCCTCTCCTGGGGACGGTTCTACGGGTTCCCGCAGGGCTTCCGGATCGACGGCCAGGTCGTGGCCCAGGAACCGGCGCGGATCTGGGCGCTGTTCCAGGAGCACCACGCCGCGATCGACGCACGCCGCGACCTGCGTCGCGGCCTGGAGGAGAACGAGAGCGGTGCGCTGAACGCGCGCCTCGAGGCGCAGCGTCTGCGCCTGCGCGAGGTCGAGCTGGACCACGGTCAGGATTCGCCGGAATGGCGCGCGGAGCACGCGCGCTTCCAGGAGAGCGAGAGCCGCGCACAGGAGGAGTTCGCGCGCCTCCGCGCCGAGATCGAGCGCCTGGATCGGGAGAACGCGCGCTACGAGCTCGAGCTCGTGACGGCCGAGGGCACCACGAAAGCCCTGCCCCTGGCCGAGGTCGTGCGCCTGGTCGCACCCAACCGGCTGGGCCTCGGCGGCCGCCTGGGTCTCTACCTCGCGCGCTGGCGCGAGTTCCTGCTGGACGACCCGCGCGAGTCCAACAGCGAGGGCGGCGTGTACCCGGCCATCTTCGGCACGGTGACGATGACGCTGCTCATGATCCTGTTCGTCGTGCCGATCGGCGTCCTGGCGGCCCTGTACCTGCGCGAGTACGCGCGCGCCGGCTGGATCGTCAGCAGCGTGCGCATCGCCATCAACAACCTGGCCGGGGTCCCGTCGATCGTGTTCGGCGTCTTCGGCCTGGGCTTCTTCTGCTACTTCGTGGGCGGCTCGCTGGACGCGCTCCTCTTCCGCGCCAAGCTGCCCAGCCCGACGCTCGGCACGGGCGGGATCCTGTGGGCCTCGCTCACGTTGGCGCTGCTCACGCTGCCGGTCGTGATCGTCGCCACGGAAGAAGCGCTGGCCGCCGTGCCGAACTCGATGCGCGAGGGCTCCTATGCCTGTGGCGCTTCGAAGTGGCAGACCATCCGGCGCATCGTGCTGCCGCGCGCGCTGCCGGGCATCACCACCGGCATGATCCTGGCCATGGCGCGCGGCGCGGGCGAGGTCGCGCCGCTGATGCTGGTGGGCGCGGTCAAGCTCGCGCCGGCCCTGCCGATCGATGGGGACTTCCCGTTCGTGCACCCCGAGCGCAGCTTCATGCACCTCGGCTTCCACATCTACGACCTCGGGTTCCAGAGCCAGAACAGCGAGGCCGCCAAGCCCATGGTCTTCACCACCACGCTGCTGCTGATCGTGCTCATCGTGGTGCTCAACCTGACGGCCATCGCCGCGCGCGCGCGCATGCACCGGCGCTTCAAGGGGAGCCACATCGGATGACTTCGAGCCTGCACCAGACCCAGCCGGAGATTCGCACCATGGAGCTCCGTCCTCACGCGGCCGTGCCGCGGCTGACGCCCGCGGGCATGCCGCCCTTCGTGGGCATGAAGGCCAGCGACCCGAGCGGCCCGGCGCCAGCCCACGGATTGCCGCAGAGCAACGCTCGTCAGAGCGGCCTCTTCGACACGATCCAGCGCGGTGCGCCGTTCCAGGCCGCGATCCATGCCTCGGTCGCGCAGGCGAAGCCGATCATCGAGGTCGAGCGTTTCAACCTGTGGTACGGCCAGACGAAGGCCCTGCACGACGTGTCGATGATCTGCCCGGCCGGCAAGGTCACGGCCCTCATCGGTCCCTCCGGCTGCGGGAAGTCGACGCTCCTGCGCTGCGTCAATCGCATGAACGACCTGATCGACTCGGTGCGCGTCGAGGGCAAGATGCGCCTGGCTGGCGAGGACATCTACCAGCGCTCGCTCGACGTGATCGAGCTGCGCAAGCGCATCGGGATGGTGTTCCAGAAGCCGAACCCGTTCCCCATGAGCATCTTCGAGAACGTGGTCTACCCGCTGCGCATCGACGGCGAGCGGGACAGGCGCGTGCTGGAAGAGGTGTGCGAGGGGAGCCTGCGCAGCGCGGGTCTGTGGGCGGAAGTGAAGGACCGTCTCGCGGCCAGCGCCCTGGAGCTCTCGGGCGGCCAGCAGCAGCGCCTGTGCATCGCGCGCGCGATCTCCGCCGACCCCGAGGTCCTGCTGCTGGACGAGCCCTGTTCGGCGCTCGATCCGATCGCCACCGGGCGCATCGAGGAGCTGATCCACGAGTTCAAGGGCGAGTACTCGATCCTGATCGTGACGCACAACATGCAGCAGGCCTCGCGCGTCAGCGACTTCACGGCTTTCATGTATCTCGGGCGCCTGGTGGAGTTCGGCGCCACGGACGAGATCTTCTTGCAGCCCGAGCTCAAGGAGACCGAGGATTACGTCACCGGGCGCTTCGGCTAGGAACACGATGACCAAGCACCTGATGCGCGACCTGGAGGGTCTGGAGCGGCGCCTTCTGTTCCTGGCAGGCGAAGTGGAGGAAGCCGTGCGGCGCTCGATCCGCGCGCTCCTGGACCGGCGCATCGAGCTGGCCGAGCGCGTGATCGACGGCGACGACGAGATCGACCGGTATGAAGTGGAGCTCGAGGAGGAGTGCCTCAAGGTCCTGGCGCTCCACAATCCGGTGGCCAGCGACTTGCGCTTCATCGTCGCCTGCCTCAAGATCGAGAACGAGCTGGAGCGTATCGCGGACCTGGCCGCGAACATCGCCGAGCGCTCGGTGTCCTTCTCGGCCAAGACCGAGATGACCGTCCCGCCGCGTATCCGCGAGACGGTCGAGACCTGTGCGCGCATGCTGCGCCAGAGCATCGACTCCTTCGTGCGCGGCGACGCCCAGCTCGCGCGCCGCATCTGCGAGGAGGACACGCAGGTCGACCGTGCCAATCGCTTGATCATCCAGGAGCTGCTCGAGGCCATGCACCGCGATCCGGCCTGCATCGACCAGGGCGTCGAGCTGATCTCGGTCTCCAAGAACCTGGAACGGATCGGCGACCACGCCACGAACATCGCCGAGGACGTCGTCTACCTCGTGGAGGGTGACATCATCCGCCACCGCTCCAAACGCTGAGCTCATCCGGGAGCGCCGGGCTCCAGCCCGGCTCAGCTCTCTCTTTTCTTCCCTATCTCCTGGGGAGCGGAAACAAGCCAAGAGGAAGAGCCGGGCTGGAGCCCGGCGCTCCCGGTTGAGACTCACCCGCTCACGCCGACGATCCCGTCCAGCGTGCTGGTGGCGACCGAGTGGTAGCGCGCGCGATTCTGGCGATACAGCAGCTTCGCCCGCTCGGGACTCGCCTTCACCAGCGCGGTGTACAGCGGCTTCAGGAACTTGCGCCGGCCGACCTCGTGCAGGAATGACTCCAGGCGCGCGTCGGCGGGGGCGTAGCCGTGCCGGATGGCGAGCTCGAGCCACTGGCACAGGACCTCGTTGTTGCCCGAACGCGTGAAGCCGAAGACCTCGTCCAGGACCGTCATCTGCTCGGCCGAGGTCGAAGCCGGCAGGGCGCGCAGGAAGCGCAGCCATTGCTGCGTGGTCCAGCCGCCGGTCGCGAGCTCGCGCGGCGGGATCCCGTCGGCGTAGGCGGCGACCTGCTCGTCCACGGCTGCCAGGGACTCGGTCTTCGGGCGCGGCGCATCCGTGGGTAGACCCGGTTGCGTGGTCCACAGCGCCACGTCGAGGCCGCGGTACGCCTCCGGCAGCGCGCGCGAGAGATCGTCGAGGAAGTCCTGGGTGGTGATGCTCTGGAAGGCGTGACGGTCGAAGTAGTCGCGCAGGAAGGCGTCCCAATGCTCGCGCCCGGCGAGCTCCTCCAGGCGCGCGAGGAACAGCGCGCCCTTGGTGTAGGGGACGCCCGAGAAGCCGTCGTCGGGATGGTGGCCTTCGAGCGGCGTGCGCAGGATCTGCTGCCAGGGCTCGAGCGTCTTCAGCTCCTCCTCGAACTCGCCGATCTCGAGCACGCGCTCGGTGGCGGCACGCTCGCGGCCGTACAGCACCTCCATGATCCGGTTCTCGCAGTAGGTGGTGAAGCCCTCGTTGAGCCAGAAGTCGCTCCAGGTCGCGTTCGTCACCAGGTTGCCGGACCAGGAATGCGCCAGCTCGTGCGCGACGAGCGCGACCAGCGACTTGTCGCCGGCCAGGATGGTGGGCGTGGCGAAGGTGAGCGTCGGATTCTCCATGCCGCCGAAGGGGAACGAGGGCGGCAGGACGATCAGGTCGTAGCGGCCCCAGCGATAGGGACCGAAGAGCTGCTCGGCTGCCTGCACCATGCGCTCGGTGTCCGCCAGCTCGGCTTCCGCGCGCTCGGCCAGGCTGGGCTCGGCCCACACTCCGCAGCGCTCGGACAGCGCGCGGAACTCGAGCCGGCCGCAGGCGAGCGCGATCAGGTAGGGCGGGATCGGTTGGTCGAGCCGAAAGCGCCAGGCGCCGAGCGAGTCCTTGCCCAGGCGCTCGGCGCTCATCACCGCCGTCAAGCCTTCCGGGCAGCGGATGCGCGCCGCGTAGGTGATGCGCACTCCGGGCGTGTCCTGCAGCGGGATCCAGGAGCGCGTCAGGATGGATTGGCCCTGCGTGAACAGGAACGGCTCGGCGCCGTCCGCGGTCTGCTCGGGCGCGAGCCACTGCATCGCCTCGCCGCGCGCGGTCGTGTGGTAGCGGATGCGCACGCTCTCCGCGCGACTCCCGAGCTGGATCGTGAGCGGCTGCCCCTGGCGTTCGACCTCCGGCCCGAGCTTCCACTCGAGCTGCGTGCCGCCCTTCGCGCTCACTTCCTCGATGGCCAGGCCGTGCACGTCGAGCACCAGCGGGGCTGCGGGATCGAGCCGCAGGAGATCGAGCTCGACCGTGCCGCGCGCCTCGCGCGCCTCGAAGTCGAGCGTCAGGTCCAGGGCCGCATGCGTGACGCGCACGCGGTTCGGCTCGCTGAAGCTGTGGATGTCGTGCACGATCGTGCGCGGCGGGGAATGGGGCATGGCCCGGCAGGCAGAGGTGAGCAGCAAGAGCGAGAGGGAGAGCGGGTGGCGCATGGGGCGAACATGCTACCGGCGCTCGGCGAGCGGTCGAAGGGCGGGCTCCCGCGAACAGCGCGCCTCAGGACGACGGCGAGCCGTTCTCGGCGCGTGCGAGTTGCCGCGCCCGGGCCGCGAGCTCGAGCAGTTCTTGCGCGCCGAGGGCTTGCTCCGGGTTCTTGCCGAACGCGCGCCGGCCGAGGCTCGCTGCCCACGCCAGGGGCGTGGCGCCGAGCACGAGCGCGCCGCGGCCGAGCACGCGCGCTGCGTGCAGGGCTCGCCGCGCTATTGGCACGGGGCCGTTTCCCGGCAGGCGGCCGAAGTAGGACGGCGGCGGCCAGACCCAGCGCGGGAAGGCGAGCAGCGCGGACGGACGCAGGTCGAGACCGGGCAGCGCGCGCTCGTGCGCAGGGCCCGAGCGCGGGCTGGCCGAGCTCACCGGCCGCAGGCTGGCGAGCACGTGCGCAACCCAGGCGTGCGCCTCGCCCGCGAAGCCGAGCTGGTCGCGTATCCACGAGAGCACCAGCGCCAGCTCGGCCTCGGCGTTCCACTGCGCGGCCCGCGCGGCGAGATCGAGCGCGGCGAAGTCCGCGTGCCGGCGCTCGATCTCAGCGCGCACGTCCACCAACCACTTCAAGCGCAGCGGCACGCGCGGGTCACCCGCCCAGGCGCGCAGGGTCTCGCGCTCGAGCATGCCCAGCGGACAGTGGCGCACGAGATGCGTGACGAGGTGCAGCAGCCGGTCGAGCGGATCCAGCGTCCAGGTGGCGACGCCGGCGAGCACGAGCGGCTGGCGGCGCGCGAGGAGATCCGCGAGCCGCACCGTGTAGAGCTGCGCGCGCGGGTGCAGGTGCCAGTGCAGCTCGAGCTCGCGCTGCAGGCCGTCGGCCGGCGCCAGCTTGAGATGAAAATGCGCGAGCCGGTACCACCAGGCGGGCAGCGCGCGCGGCGGCGGGTGCAAGCCGATGCTGCGCGCGGCGGCGACCGCGCGCAGCACGTCCTCGGGGCGCACCAGGAGGTCGAGATCGCCCTGGCTGCGCAGGCCGGGCTGCGGATAGAGGTCGAGGGCGAGCGACGCGCCCTTCAGCAGCGTGACCTCGATCCCCGCGCGCTGCGCCTCGACCAGGAAGCGCTCGAGCGTCAGGCGAAAGCCGAGCTCGATCGCGCGCATGGCCGCCGCTCGGTCCTGCAGGCGCCGCAGCGTGTCGGGCGGAACCGTGGCGCCGGCGCGTTCGAGGTTCCAGAGGGCGAGGCCGAGGATGCCGTGGGCCTCGAGCGCGACGAGCGCCACGTCCCAGTCGGCGCCCGCGTGGGCGGCGCGCCGGAGTTCCGCCTCGCGTTCCGCCGTAGGCGCGAGGTAGATCGTCGCCTGGACGAGCTCGCCCGTCGCCTGGCCGGCCGAGTTCATCGCCCGAGCTCCGTCACGAGCGCGCGCGCGGCGGCGCGTGGCTCGCTCCAGGCGAGCGCGTAGGCGGCCGTCTCGCCCACCAGCGTGGTCAGCCAGTCGAGGCTCTGCTCGCGGTGCGCGCCGAAGTTCAGGCTCGCGGCCGCCAGTGCCAGCAGGGCTTCCCCGCGCGAGATCGGCACGGGTCGATCGCCCGCGTCCCGCGACCAGCGCGGCACGACGATCGTCCCGATCGGCGCGGGCTCCGCGAGCACGTCGCCGGGCAGCGCCTCGAACGGCAAAAAACGTCCCTCGCCGCTGCCGACGAAGCGCCCGTGGAGCTCGGGGAAGTAGGCCACGCACTCGTCGCGGATCTTGAGCGCGCGCGGCAGCGGCTCGGCGCGGCCCGTGCGCGTGAAGCACAGCAGCTCGTCCGAGAGGTAGCGCGCGCCCTCCAGCAAGAGCGCCAGCGCCAGGGTCGATTTTCCCGCGCGCGACAGCCCGGGCAGGACCAGCGCGCGTCCGCGCCAAACGACGACCGCGGCGTGCACGAAGTAGTGCTCGCGGCAGCGCAGCATCAGCGCTTGCAGCAGCTCGTGGTTCAGCGCGCGCACGGCCTCGGTCGCGTCGGCCTCGAGGCGCTCCGCGCGCGTGTCGACCGCGATGCGGTACCCCTGGGCGGCGCGGGACAGATGCGCGCTGAGAGCCCGCGTGGCCGGAGCGGAGCGCGACCGGCCGTAGCACAGCGCGAGGCGCGCGCGCAGCTCCTCGTCGCTGGCCTCGATGCGCACGGGCACGCCCAGCAGCTCGAGTTCGAGCGGCTCCGGCATGCTCACACCAGGACGAGCTTCTTGGCGCAGAGATCGGCCAGCGTGGCCTGCAGGTCGGCCTGCAGCTCTGCCCTCGGCGCGGCGTAGCGCTGCTCGAGCGCGCGCCGCATGTCCGCCACCGAGTGCGTTCCATCGCACAGGTCCAGGATGAAGGCCGCCGTCTCGTTCAGCACCACCACCTCGTGCGTGGCGGGGTCGTAGACGATGCGCTCCGGCCCGAGCTCGCGCGCGTGGGTCCCGCTGGCGCAGCGCGGGCGCGCCTCGTCGCCGAAGGGCGTCGCTTCCATGCCGCGCGACGATACCGGACGGTGCGCGCGCCCCGCCAGCGCTCCGGCGCGGGTCAGGCGCGCCCAGGCGTCGAGCGCGCGGTCCATGCCGTGCCGGAAGAGCTCGCAGGAGACGGGGTTGGGCGTCTCGATCGCGCCCGAGCTCGCCTGGTTGTCGTGGTGGCAGCCGCCGCCGCAGTAGTGCCGGGCCCAGCAGCGCGAGCACACGGTGCGCTCGTCGAAGGGTGCCTCCAAGATACGTTCGGTCACGCCGCGTTCGATGCCCGTCTGCACGCTGCCCATGGCGAAGCGCTCGTCCTCGAAGAAGCGGTAGCACAGCGCGACTTTTCCATCGGCCGCCACGCCCAGGTAATCGCGCCCGCCCGAGCAGAACTGGGTCTTCTTCTCGCCCGACAGGACCCGTCCGACCAGGCGCGGGAACCAGGTCTCGGCCACCGCTTCGCCGGCCGCGGTGCGGCGCTCGTACTCGCCCGCCAGCGCGTCGATGGCCGCGAACGCATGCGGCAGGTCCTGCTCGCGGATGCCGTTCGACTTGCCATCGAGATCGGTCGCGGGCGTGAGCAGGATCTTCGTGAACCCGAGCTCTTCCATGTGGCGTACGAGCTTGACGAGGTCGAGCTCGAGGCGCGTGACCACCACGCTGGCGTGCGTCTTCAGGTCGCTGCCCGCACGCGAGGCGAGCAGCGCGCGGATCTTCGGTGCCGCCAGCGCGTAGGAGCTGCCGCCCGCGAGCGGCCGGGCCACGTCCTGCACCTCGGGCGGCCCGTCGAAGCTGACGCCGACCGCGACGCGGTGCTCGTTCAGGAACGCGATCACCTCGGGCTCGAGGCGCGTGCCGTTGGTCGTGACCTCGAAGGTGATGGCCTTGCCCGCTTCCCGCGCGCGCCGCGCGCCGAAGAGCGTCACGTCGCGCAGCAGCTCGAAGTCGAGCAGCGGCTCGCCGCCGAAGTAGTGCACGTGCACCGGCTGGCCCTCCGGCCCGTCGCGCAGGAGGAGCTCGACCGATTGGAAGGCCACCTCGCGCGACATGCGCGTCTTCGGATCGTAGGCCTCCTCGCGTCCGGCGTAGTAGCAGTAGCCGCAGCGCAGATTGCAGCCCTTGGTGAGCTCGAGCGCGAAGGCGCGCGGCTGGACGGCACGCGCGGCTGCGGCGACGGTGGATCGTGCGCTGAGCTCTTGCACGGCTCTCGGTTCACCCGCTTTCCGCGCGGATGGGGCGTGGGGTCCGACCGGACGGTCCGGTTTCCCGGAGCAGGCGGGTTTCCCGGAGCAGGGTCGACCTCCTGAACTAGGAGGTCCCGACCAGGTTTCAGGTCAGCGACTCGGCGGCTTCCTTGGAGAGCCGCACCGACTCGACCTTGGGCGTCTCGTACGGGCGCTTCTCGGGGACCGGCTGGAGCTGGCCCTCGGGGGCGAGCTCGCGTTCGTCTTGGCGTTCCATGTCGGGGTGAGGGTAAGGGGGGGACCGGGGAGTCTAACCGGCTTTTCGAACCGGGGGAGGCTGCGGATTGAATCCATTTCCGCCGCGCGGACGATGGGACGCGAAAGCCGGTTCCCATGTTCTCTGCCGCGCGGGGACGAAGGGGCCGGCCAGGACTACACGGGGGCTTCGGGCTTTCGTGTGGGTATGGCGAGCCGCCGGTAGTTGGCTTGGCACTTCTACTTCTGCTGTTCTCACTCCTTCGCCTCTCCCGGGCTCGCCGGGGACCCCGCAGACGTGCGGGAGCGATCGACCCGGCTGGCGCAACGCAGGTCTCTCGAGCTCGAAGGCGCTGCGCGGCCGGCAAGGCCCTTCGGGCGCGCGAGCGCCCGGCCGCG
>JANOGB010000565.1:0-5659 GCA_031413955.1 Planctomycetota bacterium
GTCCGCCGCGCTCTTCGTCACGCGCGCGAACAGTCCGCGCTCCGGCAGCACCAGCGGGACCTCGAGCGGCGGCGGCGCGAAGAGCTTGCGGCGCAGGAGGGCGAGCGGGCGCAGGTCCTCGTCGTCGACCAGCGTGCCGAGGCCGAGGTGCCGCTCGTCGCGCGGATCCCAGGCGCCGGAAGCATCCACTCCATCGGCGAGCACGCGCTCGGCCAGGGTGCGCGACTCGAGCACCGAGAGCTCGCTGGCCGTGGCCGGGGCCGAGGCGATCGAGGCCAGCATGGCGAGATCGCCGAGCAAGCCGGAGGAGCTCTCCTGCTCGATCAGGATCGTGGCCCGCGCGGAGAAGCGCGGCTCTGAGAGCGCCGTCCACGCCGCCGCCAGCAGGACTCCGCCGAGCATCCACGCGCCCAGCATCCAGCGCGCGCGCCACAGGCACAGGCCGAGCTCGCCCAGGCTCGCCGGCGCGGCGTCGGGTCGGGCGGGCCCGCTCGCGTTCATTCGTTCAGCTGGTCCGCCACCAGCAGCAGGCTGCCGAGTCCGGTGATGGGCGGCACCAGGCTCTGCACGATCGGCAGCATCTGGTCGCGGTACGTGCCCGCGCCGGAGAGGCGCACGAACAGGAAGTCGTCCGGCTGCACCTCGACGAGCCCGTCCGGTCCGGGCGTCGCACCGTCGAAGAAGTACACCTGCAGCGCATCGTGCGTGCCGCGCAAGAGCGCTACCTGCTGGCGGTCCGCGCCTGGCCGAAAGCCGCCCGCCAGGGTCAAGGCCTGCAGCGCGGTGAGCGGCCGGTCGAGCGGATAGGCGCCGGGCCGCTCCATCTCGCCGAAGACGTAGATGCGCCGGCTGCCGAGCTCGAGCACGTTCAGGACCACGCGCGGCTCGCGCAGGAAGCGCGCCAGCTCCTGGGCCAGGAACGCGCGCGCCTCGTCCGGGCTCTTGCCCGCCAGCGTGACCGGTCCGAGCAGCGGCAGGTCGAGCCTGCCCTCGACATCGATCACCGCGCCCTCGGCCGGGGTCGAGCTCTCCGGGTGCAGGAACACCTGCACGCTGATGCGATCCCCGGGCCCGAGCTGGATGCGCGGCGCCGCCGCCTCGGCCACGCGCGACTCCACGTTGCCCACGGCGAGCGGCGGCGCCTGGCAAGCGAGGCCGAGGGTCGAGCAGAGCGCGAAGAACGCGGCGAGACGCATCCAGCCGGCGGTTCTACTCTTGCGCCAGGGGCGATTCAATCGGGCGGGATTCGGTGTCGACCGTGCTCTGCCGTGCGAAGCGGCAGGAGACGTGGCGATGGACTTTTCTCGCTCTCCGCGGGATCGAGGGCGGCAGGGTGCTTCCGGACCCCGAGCTCCGACCGAGGGGACGTCTCTCAGGCCTTCGCGGCGCCCAGCATGTTGGCAGGCGCGTGCGGCGGTGAGAGCCGGTCGAGCCCGGCGCGCGGGTGCACGTGCACGGCGCGGAACTCGATGCGCGGGGCGAGATCGTGCTCGCGGGCCGGCTCGGCGCGCACCAGGTCGGTCGACAGGTACTTCTTGTTGCTGTCGGGAAAGACCGTGGCGACCGCGCTCCCCGCGCCGAGCGCGCGGCCGAGCTCGAGCGCGCCGAGCAGGTTCGCGCCCGAGCTGATGCCGACGCCGAGGCCGAGCTCGCGCGCCAGCCGTTGCGCGCACAGGATCGCGTCGCCGTCGCGCACGTCGACGATCTCGTCGAGCTCCTGGAGGCGCACGATGGGCGGCACGAACTCGTCGCTGATGCCCTGTATGCGGTGGTGGCCGCACTGCTTGCCAGTGCGCAGCGTGGGCGAATCCGCGGGCTCGAGCGGATGCACGGTCAAGCTCGGCAGCTCGGCCCGCAGGTAGCCGCCCACGCCCATCACGGTTCCGCCGGTGCCGACGCCGGCGACGAAGGCTTGCGGCTCGACCCCCGCGCGGCGCATCTGCAGCAGGAGCTCCGGCCCGGTGCCCTCGGCATGAGCGCGCACGTTGGCCTCGTTGGCGAACTGGTGCGGCAGGAACACATGCACGGGGGATTCACGCGCGAACTCGTCCGCGCGCGCGATGCTGCCGAGGAACCCGCCCTCGGCGGCCGAGACGGGCACGACCTCGGCGCCCAGGCTCTGGATCAGGAGCACGCGCTCGCGGCTCATCCAGTCGGGCATGAAGATGCGCACCGGGTGACCCAGGGCGCACCCGAGCGCCGCGAAGGCGATACCCGTGTTGCCGCTGGTGGCCTCGGCGATCACGCTGCCCGCGTGAATCTCGCCTGCCAGCCACGCCTCTTCGAGGATGCACAGCGCCATGCGATCCTTGATGCTGCCCGTCATGTTCACGACTTCGTGCTTCGCGAACACGCGCACGCGGATGCCGTCCAGGGCGCAGTCGAACTCGATCAGCGGCGTGTCGCCGATCAAGACGTGCAGCGAAGCCAGGCGGCTCTGCACGCGCTCGGAGAGCTGCGGAGCGCCGCGCGGCATCGCTTCGTGGAGCTCGTCCATCGCTCGCGACCACGGTAAACGACGGGCGGCCGGGCCGGCGCTACGCAGCCGTTCGTAGAGTGCCCTGCCGCGCTCGCCAGGGCGGATCGGCGCTCGTGCTCCCCGCGCGCGGCAGGCAGGATCAGAACGGGTAGACGAGCGTGCCGGCGAGGTCTTTCGTCTGGCCCGCGAGCTCGTGGTTGACGATCCAGGCGAGTAGCAGGTTGCTCGTGCCCCGGGCGAGCACCGGGTAGACGAGGCGGGCCGAGCTGGGCGGGAGCTCCACCAGCAGGCCGCCTGCGGTGGGCGCGCCGTCGAGCAGCGCGCCGGCGGGCGTGAGGCGCGCGGCGCGGATCGAAGCGCCCGCGCCGAAGCTCTCGACTTGCCAGCTCACGAGGCTGTTCGTGCCGTCGAAGGCCACGCTCGGGTGCGCATGGTTCGCGCCCGTGGCGGCGAGCGCGAGCGCGGGCCCGTCCAGCACCGTCCCGTCCGGCGCGACGCGCGTCGCCAGCACGTCCCGCGCGAAGTTCGGACTCTGCCGCTGCCACACGACCAGGTGGTTCGTGCCGTCGAAGCTCAGCGCGGGCTCGTCCTCCGCCAGCGCGTTCAAGGCCAGGTCGAATCCGGTGGGATCGAGCACGGTCTCGTCCGGCGCGATGCGCACGGCGCGCACCTCGGATGTGGCCTGGCTCGTGTCCGTGAAGACGACGAGGGAGTTGCCCGCGCCGAAGGCGAGTGCCGGATCGCGCTGCTCTCCGGCCAGCGCCAGGATCGGGAACTCCCCCAGGACGCTGCCGCCCGGCGTGACGCGCGCGCCGTAGAGGTCGCCCAGCAGGACGTCGTCGAACTTGCGCCACACGACCAGCGCGTTCGTGCCGTCGAAGGCCACGGCCGGCTGGAAGTTGGAGGTGCCGGTGCTGGAGATGGGGAAGCCGCCCGGATCGAGCACGACGCCCGCGGGCGAGACGCGCATGCCCACGATCTGGCCCTCGTCCTGGAACACGACCAGGTGGTTCGTGCCGTCGAAGGTCACGCCGGGACGGGACGCGCCGCAGCTCGAGCCGAGGTCGAAGAGCGCGATCTCGGCCTCGGCCAGGCCCGTCGCGCTCAGGAAGATGCCCGCCAGGTCCGCCGTGCCCACGCCCTCGCGACAGGTGACCGCGAGGAACCGTGCGCCGTCGAAGCCGAGGCCGGGACGGCCCGGGGTCTCCTGGTCCGAGCTGGCCGCGCCGAGGTCTTCGGCCAGGATCTCGGCCGGCAGGATGCCGTGTCCCTGGCCGCCCGCCTGGTAGCTCGTCAGCTCCTCGCTGCGCTCTTCCGTGGCCTGGATGCTCGCGCCCGTCAGCACGAGGTCCGAGGCCGAACGCAGCGGGCCCACGCCCGGCGCGAACCAGTCGCTTTGCACAAGGGTCGCGCGCACCAGCGGGCCGGAAGTGAAGTACAGCGTCGTGAGCTGTCTGGTGTCGAAGCGCGCGCAGTCCGTGAACGTCCCCCGCCGGCACGCTGACGTCCTCGAAGCCGACCAGCGTGCGTTCCGCGCGCACGTCGACCACCTCGTCGCGCTGGTCGCCGTCGAGGTCGAAGCCCAGCGTGGCGCCGCGCACGTCGAACTGCTCCCAGATCTCGCCGGGCGCGAGCGGGAAGCGCGCCAGCTCGAAGGGCGTGACCGTGTTCAGGGGATCGCTCGGATCGCCGTTGCCGAGGTAGAGGACACCCGTGGGAGTCTCGAGCAGGAGCTCCTCGTCGGCCGTGGAGTCCAGCGATTCGCGTTCCCGGACCGTGAGCACGCCGCCGCCGTCCACGCTCAGGATGCGGCGCGCGCGGGTGTAGGGCGTGCTCGGCCCGCCGTCCTCGACCAGCTCACCGGCCAAGCCCCAGGCATTGCCCACGTCCGCGGGGAAGTAGTCGCCCATGTCGCCCGGCCCCTGCGCGGTCTGGCCGGGCGCCGCCGCGGCCAGCAGGAACGTGTCGAAGGCCGGATCCGCTTGCGCGCCCTGCAGCCAGTCGGCCAGCGTGGCGGCGAGGTCGGGCTGGGCCGTGAAGTCCGCGAGGCGCGCCAGGAGCTCGAGCGCGCCGCCCAGGTCGGCCAGCTCGTCGACGGTGAAGGCGAGCGGCGTCGAGCCGCTGCCCTCGACCAGCTGCACGAGGACCTCGGACAGCGGATCCACGTCCAGCGCCGTCCGCGCGGCCCGCGCGCGCAGCCGCGTCGCGCCACCGCCGGCCACGACCTCCAGGTCCGCCGCGAGCGCGAGCCCCAGGCTCGACAGATCGAACGTGTACAGACCGGCGGAGGTCGTGGTGCTGGCCAGGACCTCGCTCGCGGCGCCGCCCGCGTCCAGGCGCACGAGCTCGACGCTCGTGCCGTCCGGAACGGGCAACAGGCCGGGGAGTTCGAGCCGCTCGCGGCCGCGCGCGCCTGTTTCCGCGCGCGCGACGGGCGGCCGCGCGCGACCGGTGAGCCCGAGCCCTTGCCCGCCTGGCGAGCGCACCGTGCCGGCGAGCAGCGGGCTGTCCTCACCACCGCCGCTGCCGCCGCCGCAGGCCGCGAGTCCGGCGCAGCAGAGCACGGGCACGACGAGGACGGAACGCAGCCTGCTGGTCGGATCGTTGGAGCACGGGGAAGGGTTCATCGCGCCGCTCAGGGTACTGCGCGCCGCGCACTTTCCGCCGCCCTCCGCCGCGGCTGGTCGACGGACTACAGCCCCGAGCGCGACGAGTTCCGGCGCGTGCGCGCCGAGCGTGCCTACGCGCTCCGCTAGCAGGACTCATTCGCGTGCCCAGAGCCGGAGCTGAGCCGGAGGCGACCCAGCTCTGCCAGGGCTCGCGGGCGGTGATAAGATCCCCTGCTCTCCGGCCGCGAGCCGGGCCCGATGCTCGACGCTGTTCTCCTCGTTTTCGGCCTCGTTTTCGGCGCGCAGGAGGCCAGCCGGGACGCCCTGACCGAGGCGCGCGCGTTGCTCGAGCGCGGCGCGCTCGACCAGGCCATCCAGGTGCTCGAGGCCGGGCTGGTGGCGCGACCCGGCGATGCGCGTCTGGAGCGTGCCCTGGCGCAGGCTTTCGAGCGTTTCGTCGACGAGGGTGGTTCGTGGCTCGCGCTGAGTGACGCGCGTGCGGCCTGGGATCGCGCGCGCGAGCTCGAACCGAACGAGCTCGAGGCGCAACGCGGCGCGATCGCGGTGCGGT
>JANOGB010000566.1:0-18539 GCA_031413955.1 Planctomycetota bacterium
GGCCGCCGTTCCGCAGGGGGAGGGCGGCCTCGCTTCGTTTTCTCACCCTGGGAGCGCCGGGCTCCAGCCCGGCTCTTCTCTGTCTTCTTCTCTCTTCCCCTCTTCCCCTCTCACTCCACCAGCAATCCCCCGATCCGATCCTGATCGCGCCTGGCCGCTTCGAGTTCCCCCAGCGCCTCGTACGCCTCGGCCCGCAACTCCAGTGTCTTCCTGAATAGCCCGCTCCGCGTTTCCCCCCAGCTCGCAAGTACCATCTCGTCCGCGCTCTCGATGCACTCCAACGCGCGCGTGAAGTCCTCGACGGCCGCCTGCTCCTCACCGAGCTGGTGATGCATCTCCCCGCGCCACTGCCACGCCTTGACGTGCCGCGGATCGAGCGCGAGTGCGCTCGAGAAGCACTCCACCGCCCGCTCGAGCTCGCCCATCCTGCTCCACGAAACCCCACAAGCGTAGTGCAACCACGGGTCCCCGGGCGCGAGCTCGAGCGCCAAGCGGTACTCCTCCAGCGCCCCCTGCGAATCACCGAGCTGCGCCAGCGCGTGGCCGATCCAGCAGTGTGCCTCGATGCGCGAGTCGACATCGCCCGGCGCAGCCGCGATGGCCACTCGCAGAGCGTCGATTCCGCCTTCGAGGTCGCCTTGCTCGATCAGGCCGATCCCGGGACGAGGGTCGAGCGCGATCGTCTCCTCCGCCGTCCCCGCTGCGGCCGCGTGACAACCCGCGACCACAGGCAGGAGCCAGCCGAGCATCGAGAGTCTCATTTCATCAAGCGCGCCTGCAGCCAGGAGACGAGCGCGTCCAGGAACTCCGGATCGACCGGGCGCGCCTTGAGGTAGTCGAGCTCGCTGGGCGGGTCGCTGGCCTTCTTGAAGAGGTGGTCGAGGGCCGGGAAGAGCTTCAGCTCGTGGTCGGTGTGCTTGGCCGCGTCGAGCGCGGCCACGAGTTTGGGCGTGTCGCGCTCGGCCGAGACCTGCACGTCCCTGCCGCCCTGCAGGATCAGGATCGGGCAGCGGACTTTCGCAAGGAAGGGCAGCGGATCGCGGCCGAGGTGGCTCTCGAGCCAGGCGCGCGCGGGCACGAAGAGAGCGAGCTCGGCCGGGATGCCTTGGGGATCGAGCGCCTCGCCCTTCGCGATCGCGTCGAGGAAGCCGTCGAGCTCCGCGGCGAAGCCTTCGAGCTCGGCGGCGCTCGCGCCCTCCCGCTTCTTCCCGAAAAGGAGCTGCTCGCGCAGGAGCTCCTCGAGCGTTCGGCCGGGCGCCGCCATCAGCACGATCGCGGCCAGGGGCTCCTCGGCGGCGAGCACGGGCGCGCTCAAGCCGCCCTCGCTGTGTCCGATCGCGACCACGCGCGCGGGATCCACCTCGGGGCGTGCGAGCAGGAAGCGCGCGGCGCGCCGGCCGTCCTCGACCAGATCGGCGAAGTCCATGTCCGCGGTCGGTCCGGTGCTCGCGCCGACGCCGCGGTCGTCCACGCGCAGCACCAGATAGCCCTCGCGCGTCAGGCGGTCGAGGATCTCGTGCGTGCCGACGTCGAGGCCGGACGAGAAGCCCTCGCGGTCCTGGGGGCCGGAGCCGGACAGGAAGAAGACGGCCGGCAGTTTGCCGCCTTTTCCGACCAGGCCCTTCTTGCGCGTGAGCGTGCCGGCCAGGGACACGTCGCCGTCGACGATCTGGACCTCCTCGCGCTCGATGTCCGCGGCCAGCGCGTGCCTGGCGAGCTCGATCGTGAACCGCTCGACCTTCTCCTCCACCCGCCGCATGGTGAGCTTCTGGGGCGGGAGCTCGAGCAGCAGGAGCCTGCCCTCGGCCGACAGGGTCAGGCGCTCGCCCAGGGAATCCTCGTAGACCAGCGTGCCGTCCGGCGTCTCGACGCGTTTCCGCGTGAAAGGAAAGGTCTGCAGGGCATTGACGGAGAAGAGCGTCAGCGGGCCCTCGGGCGCGAGGAGCAGCGCGAGCTCGAGCTGCGAGACGAAGTTGTTCGTCAGCAGGTAGACGTCGTCCGGCACCTTCACGGACAGGGGCTTCTCGCTCGGCCCCTGGCGCACGACGAGCTCGGCCTTGCCGCCCGTGAACGCTCCTTCCACCGCGCTCTTCGCGTCGCCGATCTGGGCCCGAAAATCGAAGCGCAGGGGCTGGCCAGCGGAGTCGGTCCACAGCTCGACCGAGAAGCGCTGCTCGAGCTTGCCGCCCGGGGTCGCGAGCTCGAGCCGTACCTGATCATGAAAGAGGTGCGCGCGCAGACTGCCAAGGCTGACCTCGCCCTCGTAGCGCGTAGTGCACTCGCCCAGGCGCTGTCCGCCCTGCTCGATCGCCCAGCAGGCCTCGGCGCCGGGCTGGAAGACATCAACGACGCCGCGGGGAGGTGCGGAGGGTTGCTGGAGCGCGGTGAGCAACACGAGCACGAGGCTCGAGAGAGGGGTTCCCATGGCGAGATTCTGACAAAGCGCAAGCATGCTGACAGCACGCTGGCAGCGTCCCGTTCGTCCGCCGAGTCGAAGCCGCCGCGCGGGGTCGGGCGGCGCGCACGCCGTTCGATCCCGGCCGCGCGCTGGTCGAAGCCTCTTGACCAACGAGCGCATCAACCAGGCCCACTTCGACTTCGCTCGCGTGCACGTGCTGGCCGATGAGGACGCTTCCTCGTCCGCCGCATGGCCCAGGATCCCACCATTCGCTCGCGCCAAGAGCTCGATGAGGGGCCCCTTCCGCGCCAGGTCGCGCCGGCAGAGAGCGCTCCGCGCGGGCCCGGCTCGCTGCTCGATCCGCGCAGCGAAGTACCGCCCCGGCCCAGACCGCCCACGAGTCCGGCGCGTTTGCCCTCCGCGGCGACGGCAGAGCTCACCCCGCATGCGGCCTTCCTGGCGCGGCGCACCTTCACGGCGCTCGACGGCCTGCGCGCCATCGGGATCCTGGCGGTGGTCTGGCACCACACGCTCGGCGGTCCCGGGCGCCTCGGCGCGAGCCTGTTCTTCCTGCTGAGCGGTTTCCTGGTGACGACCATCCTGGTGCGCGAGCGCGCTCGCAAGGGCTCGATCGACGTCCTGCGCTTCCGCACGCGGCGCGCACGGCGTCTCTATCCGCTCTACTTCACGGTGCTCGCCGGCTACACGGGTCTGGTGGCCCTGGTCGAGCAGGCCGGTCCGGCGCGCGCCGACTTCTTCGCCCACCTCCCGGCCTTCGCGACCTTCACCTCGAACCTGTTCGTGGATCTTGAGGGCGAGCGCACGATCTTCTACTTCGCCTGGTCCCTGGCGGCGCAGGAGCAGTTCTACCTCCTGTGGCCGTGGCTGCTGAAGCGCCTCAGCGCCCGCGCCTGCAGCACCGGGCTGGTCGCGCTCCTCGCGGCGGCATATCTGACGCGCATGCATGGGCTCGAGCTCGTGCTGCCGCCCGGTAGCCGCGCAGAGGCGCTGATGATGAGCGTCATGCCGGCCCTCGCCCTCGGAGCCCTGCTGGGACTCGCGCTGAACGCTCGCAGGGGTTTCGACACTCTTTACGGAGTCCTGGGCTCGCGCTGGACCTCGGCCGCGCTGCTGGCCGTGGCGCTCCTCCTCTGGCGCACGCAGGGCGTGCCCGAGCCGTGCATGCATGTCGTGCTGTGTGCCCTGACCGCGGCTTGCGTCCTGCGCGAGGACCACCTGCTCGCGCACCTCCTGCGGCTGCCCGTGGTCGTGCACATCGGCACGGTGAGCTACGGCATCTACCTGACGCACATGCTGTGTCACAACGCCGCCGAGCGCGCGCTCGCGCGCCTCGGGCTCGACCTGGGCGTGCTCGACTTCGCGCTCACCACCCTGCTCGCGATCGGCGCAGCCACGCTCAGCCACCGCTACTTCGAGAACCGCTTCCTGCCGCCCGAGAAGCGCAGGCAGCGCGTGTAGAGCGCGTTGTCTCGGCCGGGAACGCCAGGCTCCAGCCTGGCTCTTCTCTTCTCTGAAAAAGACGGAGCCAGGCTGGAGCGTTCCCGGCTGACCCGCTTCGCGCAAGACTTCGGCTCAGGCAGCCCGCGCGAGCAGGTACTCCGTCACCTTGACCCAGTCCGGGAAGCGCTCGGTCCCGAAGTGGATGTGCTCGCCACGGAAGCGCTCGACCCCGTTCTTGGTGCGGTCGTCGATCAGGAAGTCGCCGTGGTTGAGGTTCTTGTGGTGCGTGAGGATGAGGCGCTTGTAGGCGCTCTGCCCGAGGTGGCGCTGGATCCACAGGAGCTTGTCGCTCCAGGCCGAGGGATTCTCCCAGGGCGCGGTCGAGAGCACGTAGGCGTCGAAGTGCCGCGCAAGCGCGCCGAAGGCCGCGAGCGCGCCCGGGACCGGATCCATGAGTGCGAAGATCCCCGGCACTTCGTCCAGACGTCCCGCGAACTCGTGCACGCGCGCGGGCGCGAGCCGTGCGACGCCGGAAGAGAAGTCGACCAAGACGTTGTCCATGTCGACATAGAGAGTCTTCATGGTCGGCTCATGGTCGGCTCGTGCGCCGCAAGCTCGCCCGCCCCCGGGCTCAATAGCCGCTGAGCTGCGTGATCCTGTCCCTCAACCCATCGCGGATCGAGGCGAGCATCGCATCACCGGGAATCAGCGGCGCAAGATCGTTGGCCTCGCCGGGATCGGCCAGGATGTCGAAGAAGAGCTCGCTGTACTCGGGCCGGACATCCGGCGTCCCGGCCGGCGCCATCTCCGCGCCGGCCACGGTCTGGGCGAGGATCAGCTTGTACTGGCCGTCGCTCAGGCTGCGCCCGTGCGCGCCGACGTTCTTCGGAACATACGAGTACACGGCCGGAGCCAGCATCTCGGGGCAGCTCGCCTCGTAGGGCCCCCACTCCGTCGGCGCGTAGGCTCCCGGTTGCACGAAGGTCTGGTTGAAGATCTCGGTGCGCGCGGAGAGTGCGCGCGGATCCTCGAGCACATGCCGGAATCCGATGCTGTCGAGGGGCTGGAGCGGCGCCGCGAGCTTCTCGCTCGCGCCCGAGATCTCGGCAATCGTGCTCCACAGGTCCACCGCATGGACGAGCGCCTCGCTCACGTGCCCACCGCGCGGCACCAGGTTTCCGGAGACGATCATCGGCACGCGAATCCCGAGCTCGAAGAGATCGCCCTTGGCATGGGTCGGGTCGTGCAACAGCGGCTCGACGGCCGTATCGGGGCTGCCGTTGTCGGCGATCACGAAGACCATCGTGTTGGCCCGCTTGTCGGGGCTCATCTGCGCGAGCAGGTTGCCGATCTCCGTGTCCACGGACTCCAGCATGGCGTTGTAGAAGATCCGCTTCTGGTTGACGGTCCACGCGGTGTTGTTGGTGCAGGTGCTCGTGCCGCCTGCGCTGGCAGTACCCGCCTTCTGTCCCGCCGAGTAGGGACCCCCGACGTTGCCCGGATGCGAGAGCGCGGCCTGGGTCTCCGGCGAGAGCAGCGCGAGCGGCGGAACTTGATTGGGGAAGTGCGGCGAGTTGAAGGCCACGTAGGCGAAGAAGGGTTGCTTCTGGCCGTTGATCCAGTGCACGGCGTCCTGGCGCGTGACGCTGGCCGTGTAGCTCTCCTCCGAGTAGGAGGTGGACTGGAGCAGCGTCCCCGGCACGGTGCACTGGCTCGAGAACTGGAAGGGCCCGATCACGTTCTCGCTGCCGACGGCGTAGCGCGTCAGCTCGGTCGCGCCGGGCACGGCCGTGACCTTGGTCCAGTTGAAGTGATCGCCGGGGTTCGAGCCGCCGACGCCGACGTTGCCCACGGTTCCCTGGAAGATGTGGAAGCCATTGAGGATCGGGTGCGCGAAGTCGGAAGCCATCACCGGATCGCACACGGGCAGGGCGGTCAGGTGCCACTTGCCGAAGGCACCACTCCGGTAGCGCTTCGGCGACGAGGGCGAGGTCGGCGCGGGGAACCCTTTTCTCAGGAGCTCCGGCAGGAGGACCTCGGCGTTGCTCATGCGCTTGCGCAGCGAACCTCCGTCGTCGACGATGCCGAGCCCGTTGCGGAATCCGTAGCGCCCGGTCTGGATGGAAGCGCGCGCCGGACAGCAAACCGCGGCACCATAGGCTCGATCGAAGCGGATCCCTCCGCCCCCGAGCCCCGGAAACTGCCCCGTGGCGAGCGCCTCGAGCGTGGGCGTTCGCGGATAGGGCAGCGGGTCGAGCAGGGCCCCGCAATAGGGCGGCTGCGCGTAGCTCGGGCTATCCGACTCACCGTACATCTCCAGCTTGTCGGTCCCGACATCGTCCAGGACGATCAGGAGGATGTTGGGCTGCAGGGCCTTCTGCCGCACCTGCTGAGCCGACGCCGGGGCCCAGGAGAGGCAGAGGCCTGCGACCGCCAGGGCCCGAGCCCAGCTCGAGGTCACGACCCTCGCGCCCATGACAGCGCTCCTCTGGGATCGGGGCTCGGCCGAAGCCCGGCGTTCTCTGAGATGGGAGAGCTTCCGTTCCACGGTCATCGTGTTCCTCTCTTCCTTCTGACTGCAGGGATCGCGGAAATCGCGCAGGCGCCTAGCCCGCCGACAGGAGGAGCTCTTCGCTGACGAGCATCCGGTGCAGATAGGCGGCGACCTCGCCGGGAACTTTGCGCAGCTCCTTGAGGACGTCTTCCTGGCTGGCTCCACGACGACTCGCGAGTCGGGCGGCGAGTTCGTGCTGGAAAGCTCGGTCGATCAGCGCATCGCCGAATCTCTCGCGCAGACCGGTCTCGTGGCGCTCGAGGGCGTGCTCGAACATGGAAGTGCGGGGAGTCGACGGTTCACCCACCGGCCGTCTCCGCTTGCACTTGGGACATGCGACGGGCACCCCCGACTTGCGAGGAACCCAGAGGTGCTGGCAGTAGCGGCATACGTGACCAGAAAGGGTGTGCTTCATGATGGTGCTTATGCTCGCATAAGAACTATCCCATGAGCAAACCTTTTCCCACGGAAATTTTTTCGCTGAAGGTGGATGTGGAAGCAGCGCTTGCCCTCGGTCTCGACGATCCCGCCGGAGGCGCCTAGCGCGGGCTGACGCCCGCAACCCGAACGCACCGCGGAGACGAGGAGCCTCGCGGAGCAAGAAAAAGAGGGCCTCCGGATCGTCGACTCTCGGAGAGCCGAAGCCCCGGAGGCCCCAACCTCTCTGACCTTTTCTCCGCGCTCCTCCGCGTCCTCCGTGTCTCCGCGGTGCGTTTTTCTGGCCAGAGAATCCATGCGTCACGCGAGGGTTTCAGGGTGGAGGCCCGGGCTGCAGGGCTCGCCTCTGCGCTCACCGCCTGTCGCCATCCGGGATAGGAACGTGCCTGGCCAGGACTCCGTCTCTATCCTCGAGCGCGTCCCCCACCCCACGAGACTCGCCGCGAGCCCACCCCATGTCCCAGCCCGTCCCGCTCGACCTCCTGTGCATCAACACGATCCGCACGCTCGCCATCGATGCGGTCGAGCGCGCGAACTCCGGACACCCCGGCTTGCCGCTCGGGGCGGCACCCATGGCCTACACCTTGTGGCAAGGGCACCTGGATTTCGACGCACGCGATCCGAAGTGGGCCGACCGCGACCGCTTCGTGCTCTCGGCGGGGCACGGCAGCATGCTGCTCTATTCCTTGCTGCACCTGTACGGCTTCGAGCTCTCGCTCGCGGAGCTGAAGAACTTCCGCCAGTGGGGCTCGCGCACGCCCGGCCACCCCGAGTTCGGCATGACGAGCGGAGTCGAGGCCACGACCGGGCCGCTCGGGCAAGGCTCGGCCAACGCCGTCGGCATGGCCATGGCCGAGCGCGCGCTGGCGGCGCACTTCAACCGGCCGGGGTTCGAGATCGTCGACCACTACACGTATGCGCTGGTCTCCGACGGCGACCTGATGGAGGGGCTCTCGCACGAAGCCGCCTCGCTGGCGGGACACCTGAAGCTCGGCAAGCTGATCTACCTGTACGACTCGAACGACGTCTCGCTCGACGGGCCGTGCTCGCTCGCCTTCAGCGAGGACGTGGCCAAGCGCTACGAGGCCTACGGCTGGCAAGTCCTGCACGTGCGCGACGGCGATCACGACGTGGTCGCGATCGACCGGGCGCTGCGCGCGGCGCGGATGGAGAGCGCGCGCCCCTCCATGATCGTGGTGAAGACCACGATCGGCTTCGGCTCGCCCAAGAAGGCAGGCAGCGCCGCGGCCCACGGCTCGCCCCTCGGAAAGAGCGAGGTGGCCGCGACCAAGAAGCAGCTCGGCTGGGAGGGGCCGGGCGACTTCCACGTGCCGGCCGGAGCCACGGAACACTTCCAGCGCGCGAACGCACGCGCTGCGGCCACCCGGGCCGAGTGGAACGAGCTCTTCGGAGCCTACACCTGGTCGCATCCCGAGCTGGCGGCGGAATGGAAGCGCGCCTGGGCGGGCGAGCTCGCCATGGGCTGGGACGCGGGCGCACCGAAGTTCGACCCGAGCACCCAGGTCGCCACGCGCAGCGCCGGCGGCAAGGTGCTCAACGCCTTCGCGCCCAGGCTCTCCGTGTTCTTCGGCGGCGACGCCGATCTCGGCGGCTCGACCAAGACCGTGCTCGACCAGGGTGGTTCCTTCGACGGCCAGAGCGGCACGGGTCACAACGTCCACTACGGCGTGCGCGAGCACGCCATGGCCGCGATCGCGAACGGCATCGCCTACCACGGCGGCGCGCGCACCTACACCGCCACCTTCTTCGTCTTCTCCGACTACATGCGCCCGGCGATCCGCCTGGCGGCCATGAACCACCTGCCGGTGACCTTCGTGTTCACGCACGACTCCATCGGCCTGGGCGAGGACGGTCCCACGCACCAGCCGGTCGAGCACCTGGCCAGCCTGCGTGCGATGCCGAACCTGCTCGTCATCCGTCCGGCGGATGCGACCGAGACGGTTGAGGCCTGGAAGATCGCGCTCTCCTCCACCAAGCGTCCGATCGCCCTCGTGCTCTCGCGCCAGGATCTGCCCGTGCTCGATCGCTCCAAGATGCCGAAGGCGGAACTGGTCGAGCGCGGCGCGTACGTGCTGGCCGATCCGCCCGCGGGGGCCCCGCGGGCGGTGCTGATCGCCAGCGGCTCGGAGGTGAGCCTGGCGCTCGAGGTGCAAGCGGCGCTGGCCGCGCAGGACATCGGCGTGCGCGTGGTCTCGATGCCCTGCTGGGAACTGTTCGAGGAGCAGGACGAGACCTATCGCGCGACCGTGCTCCCGCCGGAGATCTCCGCGCGCGTCTCGATCGAGGCCGGCGCGACCTTCGGCTGGACGCGCTGGATCGGCGAGCACGGCGTGGCGATCGGCCTCGACCGCTTCGGTGCCTCGGCCCCGGCCGGCGTCCTGTACGACAAGCTCGGCTTCTCGGTCGAGCGCATCGTGCGCGCAGTGCGCGGGCTCGTGAACGACACGGTCCTGGCGAGTCGCTGATGAGGGACGGCGCGCGCGGGCGCTGGCGGCCGTTCGTGGCCCTCGCGCTCGCGCTGACGGGCGTGGCGGCGCTCTACTTCGTCGTCTGGCCGCTGCGTGAGCGCCTGGGCGAGTTCGTCGAGCGGGCGCGCTCGCTCGACGACGGCTACGTGTTCCTCTTCGCCGCGCTGTACCTGCCCTTCTGCGTGCTGGTCCTGCCCGGCACCTGGGTCACGATCTTCTGCTGCCTGGTGTTCGGCTTCTGGCCGACTTTTCCGGCCATCGTGCTGGCCAGCAACCTCGGGGCACAGCTCGCCTTCCTGCTCGGACGCACGCTGCTGCGCGCACGCGTGCACGCCTCGCTCGCGGCCCGGCCGAAGCTCGGCGCGGTCGAGCGCGCCATCGGCGAGGAGAGCTTTCGCCTGGTGTTCCTGCTGCGTCTGACACCGCTCGTCCCGTTCAACGCGCTCAATTACTTGCTGGGCGTGACGCTTATCCGCTTCGGCCCCTACGCGCTGGCGACGTTTCTCGGGATGCTGCCGGGAACGGCGTTGAACTGCTACACGCTCGCGGGCGTGCGCGACCTCGCGCCGATCCTGGCCGGCGACCTGCCGCCCGATCCGCTGGGCCTGGCCGGACTCGTGGCGCGCATCGTGCTGACCGTGGTCGCGAGCTGGCTCGTCGCCCGGCGTGCGCGCGCGGTCTTGCAGTCCTCCATGAGCCGGGGCTGACTCCGTCGCGGGCGAGGTCGCGCCTTCAGCGCAACGCCTCTTCGAGCGCGACCTTCGCTTCGGTCTGCTCGTCGCGGTACTTGACGATCAACGCACAGGCGACATGCAGGTGGCGGTGCGTGGCCCACAGGTCGTAGGGCCGCTGCTGGGTGACGGGGCGGCTGCCGGGCACGACGACCGCGCCGGCCGGGATCTCGAGCGGGAGCTCGCTCGTGCCGGCGAGCTCACACTGGTTCACCAGGTCGTAAACGCGCGTCGAAGCGGTCAGGATCACGCCCGCGCCGAGCACCGCGCGTCTGCGCACGAGCACACCCTCGTAGAGACCGCACTGGCCGCCGACCAGGACCTCGTCCTCGACGATCACCGGACGCGCGCCGGTCGGCTCGAGCACGCCGCCGATCTGCGCCCCGGCCGAGACGTGCACGCGCGTACCGATCTGGGCGCAGGAGCCGACCAGCGCGTGGCTGTCGATCAGCGTGCCGGCGCCCAGGTACGCGCCGATGTTCACGTAGCACGGCGGCATCAGCACGCAGCCGGAGGCCACGAAGGCTCCGCGGCGCACGGCCGATCCGCCCGGGACCAGGCGCACGCCCGGCTCCAGGGCGCGCACGCCGAACTTGTCCACGAAGGGCCACAGCTCGCGCTGCTCGCCGACCGCGCTCGCAGTGCGGGTGCGGAAGAGCGCGAGGATCGCCTCCTTGACCCAGGCGTTGACGCGCCAGGAGCCGCCCGCCAGCGGCTCGGCGGCGCGGACCTCGCCGGCCTCCAGCGCGGCGATCAGCTCGTCGCCCTTCCATTCGCGCATCGTGCCGCTAGGTTAGCGCGGGATGAACGCCGCGACGACTTCCGCGCCGGAGGAGATCCTGCAGCTCGGCGACCCGCGCCTGCGCTGGCCTTCGAAGCCCGTGCCCGATGCGCGCGCGGCGGGCGTGCGCGTGGTGCTGGCGCGCATGCACGAGATGCTGGCCGACTTCCGCGCCGCGCGCGGCTTCGGCCGCGCGCTGGCGGCCCCGCAGCTCGGCCGGCGCTTGCGCCTGGTGGCCTTCGACCTCGGGCGCGGGCCGCGCGCGCTGATCAACCCGCGCATCGTCGCGCAGAGCGCCGAGACGTTCACGCTGTGGGACGATTGCCTGTGCTTCCCCGAGCTGCTGGTGCGCGTACGGCGCGCGCGCTCGATCACGCTCGAGTTCGAGGACGAGGCCGGGCGCGCGCAGCGCTGGAGCGACCTCGCGCCGGCGGAGGCCGAGCTCTTCCAGCACGAGCTCGACCACCTGGATGGCATCCTGGCCGTGGATCGCGCGGTCGACGCGGAGTCGGTCGTGACGCGCGCCGAGTTCGAGCGCGAACGCGAGCGCTACACAGCGCTCGTCGCTGGCCCGGATTGATGCGCACGGGTCACGGCCGGGCGAGCAGCTCGCGCGCCGTGCGCTCGTAGTCGCCCACCGCGCGCTCGAAGGAGTCGCGCGCCAGCTGCTCGTGCGCGGTGTGTGCGCGTCGTCGATCGAACCCGGGCCGTAGAGCAAGCGCGTTCCGAAGCGCGTGAGCCAGGGCGCGTCGGTGCCGAAGGCCACCACGGGCGCGGCGCTCGCGTGCGCACCCGGCACGTGGAACTCGACCGGCCCGTAGCTCTTCTCGGCCACGAACTCGACAGCTCCGGTCAGGTGGCGGCGGATGCGCGCCTCGACCGCGCCCGGCTCCTCGACCACGCGCACCATGAGCGCGGCGCTGGCCGCGGGCGCGACCACGTTGGCGGCCAGGCCGCCCTGGACGAGGCCGAAGTTGATCGTGCCCGGGCCGAAGAGCGGGTGCTCGCCCCAGCTTTCTTCCAGGAGGCGCGCGAGCACGCGCACCAGCTCGTGGATGGCCGACGGCCCGAGCGGACGCGAGCTGTGCGAGGCGACGCCGTGGGCCTTCAGGGTGCCCTTGAAGACGCCCTTGCCGCCGCGCACGAAGCGGTTGTCGGTCGGCTCGCCGATGATCGTCCAGCGCGGCTTCCAGCGCTCGCTGGTGGCGCGGTTGGCGTGCTGCGCCCCGCCCCCGTCGGTCTCCTCGCCGACCGTGAACAGGAACCCGATGCGCCGCTCGCCCGCGCTCAGGAGGCGCCGCGCGGCCTCGATCATCGCCAGCGCCGGCCCCTTCGCGTCGCAGGCGCCGCGCCCGTGGATGGTCGTGCCCGCGCGGCTCGGCCCGAAGAAGGGCGGCACGGTGTCGAGGTGCGTGCAGAAGACGAGCTCGGGCTCGGCCGCGCGCGCCAGCACGTTGAAGCGCCCGGCCTCGACCGTCTGGCGCTCGACGTCGAAGCCCAGCGCAACCAGGTGGCGCGCGAGCGCGTCGCCGTAGTCGCCCTCGCGCCCCGTGACGGAGTCGATCGCGATCCAGTCGCACAGCGTGTCGAGCGCGTCGGGCATCAGGGGACGGCCTGGTTCACGACACGGCGCAGTTCACGGGCTGACGTGCTCAAGGGATGACGTGCTCAAGGGATGACGTCGAAGCTGACCACGTTCGATGCGAGCGTGGGACCGGGGCCATAGAACTCCGCGATCCACTCCAGGCGCAGACCGATCAGTGGCGCGAGCACGCCCGCTGGAACCAGGTAGCTCGCCGCGCCGCGCCCCTCTGCATCCAGCACGCCCGGCGGACCGGGGAAGAAGGGGCTCACGCCGGGCACCACGAAACGCGCCGCCACGGGCCCGAAGCCGCGCAGCTTGTGCGCGGAGAGACGGGCGAAGAGCCAGAACTTCGCGCCCGCACGCGCGGGCTGGCTGACGACGAAGGGCACGGGCTCGGGAGCAGAGGCCGAGACGCGGTCCTGGCCGGCGTGTAGCGCTTGCGCGGGGTCGGAGCGCACTTCGAGGTAGGGATAGAGGGTGGCGCGCACGAGCTCGTCCCGCGCGCGGATCACGAAGCGGTCGACTCCGGTTTCCTTGCCCGCGCGCAGCGTGAACGAGTACTTCCCGTCGCCGTGGTCGCTCACCGGACCGGGCGTGGAGAGCGCTGGCGCGCCACTCTCGGTGCTGACATCCAGCAGCGCTCCGCCGTGCAGGATCGGCTGTCCCTCCAGGTCGACGAGCTCGACCGTCACCGTGCGCTCGGTCTGGCCATCGGCCGGGAGCGAAGCGACGGCGTGCACGCGCGAGAGGATCCCGTCGGGGCGGCCGGCGCGCGCCGCGCGCCAGGTGGCGTAGCGCTCTACGAGCTGGTCGACCGGGTCGGGATCGTCGTGCAGGGCATTGCCACCCTTGACGTTCAGGCGCAGGTAGTACGGGCCGCTGGCGCAGCTCTCGCCCAGCACGCAGCTCCCGTCGGCGTCGCCCATGCGCGCGAGCAGCAGGAAGCCGACGTGCGCCGACTTCTCGAAGCCCGGCGGCGGGACGCCGCAGTCGCCGAGCGACTCGGGGATGCACGAGCAGCGCCCGTCGCCGCCCAGCTCGCGCGCCCGCACCATCGCTGCCAGCACACGCTGTCCGAGGTCGCCGCTGCTCGTGCGCAGCGTGGCCTCGCATTGCGTGATCACGTTCTCGCTCGCCAGGACGTTGCCCTGGATCGCGTAGACGATGTCCCCGACCGTGCCGGCCACGCCCTTGCGCGCCTGTCCTGCCTGGCCGCCGGTGTAGGTCACAGGCCCATGCGTGAAGTCCACGATGCCGAACTGGCGCGTGCGCACGCCCGGATCCTCGGCGCGGATGCGCGTCAGGATCGCCTGGGGCGAGTCCCCGGCCAGGAACCCCTCGAGGATGCGCAACTTGTTCGAGCCGTCGTCGAGCACGGACTGCGTCACGCCGCCACCGCGTCCCACCAGGATCACGGGCGTCCACTCGGTCAGGTCCACGCGCGGGATACAGGTGGCCGAGGCGATGCACACCTCGCCCGTGCGCTTGTTCACGGCCACGATCGACCAGGTGGCGCTCGCGCTCGGGCTCCAGGCGAGGAGCGCGAGCAGGACGAGGAAGAAGCGGCGCGGGCGAGTGGACGTCATGGGAGCGCGGGGGAGACTCATCCCCCAGTGTGCGCGAGGCGCGGCTTGCCGTGCCCCAAGAAAACGCTTGACGTTCCGGCGGCACGCGAGAGAATGCTTAGGACTCCTAACTAAATGCCTGCGCCGCCGCCCGCCGACCAGCTCCTGATCGCGCTCGCCAAGCTCGGTCTCGCCCTGCGTCACGAGGCCTGGCAGCGCGCGCTGCCGCGCGGGCTCAACCCGACCCAGTCCCAGGTCCTCGCCTGTCTCTCGCGGGGCCATGGCCCGCGGCTGGCCGAACTGGCCCGCGAACTGGGCGTCACCGCCGCCACGACCAGCGACGCGGTCGCGGCGCTGGCGCAGAAAGGGCTTGTACGGAAGAGCCGTGCGGGCGACGACGCGCGCGCCTTGCGGCTCGAGCTGAGCGCGGCCGGGAAACGCGAGGCCGCGCGCGCGCGCGAGTGGCCGGAGGCCTTCCTGGCCTCGGCCGGTACGCTCAGCGACGAGGAGCAGGGCGTGCTCCTGCGCACGCTGACGAAGCTCATCCGGCGCCTGCAGCTCGAGGGCCGCATCCCGGTCGCGCGCATGTGCGCGAGCTGCCGCTTCTTCCGTCCGCACGCCTACCGCGACGCGGCCCGCCCGCACCACTGCGACTTCGTCGGCGCCGCCTTCGGGGAGCGCGAGCTGCGCCTCGAATGCGCCGAGCACGTGCCCGCCGAACCCGAGCAAGCCCTGGCCGCTTGGGAGCGCTTCGCTTCTGGCGGCACGACCTCCTGACCCGTCCGATCGACCCTTTCAACAGAGTCATGACCCCCACTCCGATCCCCGGCTACACGCTCGGCACCTCAGCCGTTTCCCGCTCGCCCGTCAGCCTGTCCGAGCTCGAGCTGCTGAAGAAGACCCTGCTCTTCGGCCCCGAGGACGTGCAAGCCCTGAAACGTTCGCACGAGATCCTGAAGGAACAGACCGGCGCGATCCTCGATGTCTGGTATGGCTTCGTCGGCTCTACGCCGCATCTCCTGCAGTTCTTCGCGCACTCGAAGACGAACGAGCCGCAAGGCGCCTACCTCGAGGCCGTGCGCAAGCGCTTCGAGCAGTGGATCCTCGATACCGCCCGCGCCGACTACGGCCAGGCCTGGCTCGACTATCAGCACGAGATCGGGCTGCGCCACCACCGCACGAAGAAGAACAAGACCGACGGCGCGAGTGCGGCCGATATCGTGAGCTTCCGCTATCTGCCTGCGCTGCTCGTCCCGCTCACGACCACGCTACGGCCCTTCCTGGCCAAGAAGGGAAACTCGCAGGCCGAGGTCGAAGGGATGCACGCGGCCTGGGTGAAGTCCGTGCTGCTGCAGACGATCCTGTGGAGCCACCCGTACGTGAAGCCCGGAGACTTCTGAGCGCGCCATCCCCCCTCCGGCGCGCGGCCGGCGTCTCCAGCTCGGGAGGCGCCGGCCATTTTCGTCAGCGCAGGACCGCGAAGCCGGCCGAGTTCGTGGCCTCGAACGGCAGGCCGTCGAGGACGAAGCCCGTGAATTCGAGCCGGGCTCCGATCAGGCTCGCGAGAAGCCCGGGCGGCACGTCCAGCGCGCTCTCGTCTCGCCCGTGTGCGTCGAGCACGAACGGAGCGGCAGGGAAGAACGGGCTCACAGGGATGGGGAGCGGCCGGAAGCCGTGGGGCCGGAGCCCGTCGGCCGGGTGCGGCTCAGCGGATTGCAGGCGCGCGACGAGCCAGTACGGCGCGTTGGGCTTGTCGCGCCGGTTGACGACGAACTGGACCCTGCCGCCGGCGGCGGCCGAGAGCGACTCCGTGCCGACATAGAGCTGTGTGTCGAGGCTCGCGATCTCGAGGTGCGGATAGAGGGTCGCCACGACGACGTCGTCCGGATCGCTCGGCGACACGTCGGTGATCCGGATCCGGAAGCGGTCGACGCCGGCAAGGGTCCCGGCCGTGAGCGTGAAGGTGTAGCGTCCGTTGCCGAGGTCGGTCACGGCTCCGACCCGGGCCAGGGCGGGCACGCCGCCGAGCGGGGCGATGTCGACCTGCGCGCCGCCGTGCGTGATGCGCCGGCCGTCCAGGTCGTGCAGCTCGAGGATGAGGGTGCGCTCGGTGACGCCGTCCGCCGGCAGCGCCTTGACCCGGCCGACGATGGACTGGACGCCGTCGACGCGCCCGACCAGGCGCGCGCGCCAGTTGTCGTAGCGGCGCTGGAGCGTGAACACCGGATCCGGGTCGTCCACGCCGCCGCGCGAGACGTTCAGATTCAGATAGTAGTCGCCCTGGGCGCAGCCGCGCGTGTCGTTGCAGCCGCCGTTCGTGTCCCCCACGCGCGCGAGCACGACCACGCCGACGTGCGCCGACTTCACGAAGTTGGGCGGGGGCACGCCGCAGCCCGTGGGGTCGGCGTTGCTGCAGGAGCAGCGCCCGTCGCCGCCGAGCGCGCGCGCACCCTCCATGGCGGCCATCATCTTCTGCCCCATGTCGCCCTTCTTGGCGCGGAAAGCCGCCTCGGCCGCGAACACCACCGCGTCGCCGGTCAGGACGTTGCCCTGGATCGCATAGAGGATGTCGCCGACCTGGCCCACGACTCCGGTGGCGGCCTCGCCGTCGCGCCGGCCGGAGAAGCTCACCGGGGGGCCGGCGAAGTTGACGATGCCGTACTGGCGCGTCTGGTGACCCTGATCCTGGGCCGCGAGCCGCGCCAGGATCTCGGCCGGGGTCTCCTCCGTGTCGCGAAAACTGGCGAAGATCAGGCGCCGGTTCTGGCCCGTCAGATCGATGAACGACTGCGCCGCGGCCGCGCCCTCGCCGACGAAGATCACGGGCACGCCGCTCCGCAGGTTGAAGTCGACCAGGCACGTGGCCGAGGCCACGCCGACCTCGCGCGTCTTCAGGTTGACGCAGACGATCGACCAGGTGGCCGAAGGCTGGGCGGCCAGGAGCAGGAGGCCGAGGAGCGGGCAGAGGGTGCGGCGCAGCATGAGAAAGAGGGTACCCGGCCCGGCCGGGGAACGGGTGGAGCGGAACCCGGTTCCGCTCAGCCGGGAGCGCCGGGCTCCAGCCCGGCCTTCTGCTCTGTCTCTTCTTCCTTCTTCTTCCTCCGAGTCAGCCAGAGAAAGAAGAAGAAGAAAACCGGAGCCGGGCTGGAGCCCGGCGCTCCCGGCTGAAACGGCCCTCAGTCGCCTAGCCGCTTCTCCAGCTCGGCCCGATAGCGCCACAGCTCGGAAACGTCGAGCGGCGGCTGCAAGTCGCGCAGGCCATCGCTCTTCTTCTGCACGCGCTCGAGCAGCACGCGCTGCGAGGGCGAGAGCCAGTCAACGGCCTCGCCTGAACTGCCGAGGCGCGCGTTGACGCGCACGCGCTGGAGGGGAGTCAGGGGCAGCAGGGCGTAGGGCGAAGCCCGCAGGTAGTACTCGTGGTCGTCGGCCTGGGCGGGGCGCGGTGCGGCCTCGAGCTCGCGGGCATCCGCGCCCAGGGTCACGCGGGCGGCGTCCAGGCGTTTTCCGGGCTCGACCCACACGCGCTGCGCGCAGCCCTCGGTGCGCGCCAGCTCGAGGAGGTCCGCGAACGGGATCCGCTCGGGCGCGTACTCGACCTCGACCACCTCGTGCCCGTCCAGCCAGCCGGCGCGCGTCGAGCGCACGCCCGCGAGCGAGCCGAGCACGCCTTCGCCGCGCCAGAAGCAGCTCATCGCGAACACGGCGCGCTCCAGCGGTTCGCCCGCGAGCTCTTCACGCGCCAGGGTCAGGTAGCCTGGCACGGGACGCTTGGCGGCCAACAGGGCGGCCTGCATTCGCTCAGCGAGGGCGTCCGCCGCGTACACACCGTCCGCGCGCGCGACGATCTCGCGTCCGTCGGGCGCGAAGAAGCGCACGACCGGGTTGTTCCACGCAGGCTCGTGGTAGAGCTCGAGCAGCTCCACATCGTGCCCGCGTTCGTCGTTGGGCTTGTTGTTGTAGACGAGCACTGGCACGAACTCCTGCTCGATGGCGTCCACCAGCAGCGGATGCGCGAGCGGCCCACGGCCGAACGCCTTGCACGTGCTTCAGCCGGGCACTTCCTGGAAGAAGAGCAGCACCGGTTTCCCGGAGCTCTTCGCCGCCGCGAAGGCAGCCTCGTGGTCGCGCTGCCACGCCACGCGCCCGAGCTCGACGGGCGTGGGGTCTTCGCAGGTGGGCTGACCGACGCAGGCGAGGAGAGCAAGGAGCATGGTGGGAATCCGCACGGCGGCCACTCTACGGAAAGCCGGTCGCCGTTGGACCGGCCTTTCGTTCCGGGGCTACTCGCTCTGCCCTTGCGCCGCCGCCGCCAGGCTCGCCAGCTTCGTGCCGTCCACCAGGGCGTATCCGTGCCCGCGCGCGCGCCATACTCCCACTGAGCCTCGCTCGGCAGCGTGAGGCCAAGGCGCGTGCAAACATCATTGGGGCTTCAGGAAGTTGTGTGGGTCGAGGTCATGGAGGGAGAGGTTGGCGAGAGGGTGTGGTGCTCGCTCGTCGGGGCCCCGCCGTGCGCGGAAGCGAGGTGGCCGGCCCGGTG
>JANOGB010000567.1:0-2569 GCA_031413955.1 Planctomycetota bacterium
AGGCTGCCGAAAGCGAGGAACAACGCGCCGAGGAGCCCCAGCCCGAGATACCCGGAAAAGACGGCGCCGCGGTCGGGCGTGCCGAGCACCTCGAGCATGAGCGGGATCGGCAGCGTGCAGGCCAGGAAGAGCCCGTACAGCGCCAGCGCCGCCACGTACTTCCCGAGCACGGCCTGCAGCGGGCGGATCGGCAGCGTGAACAGGAGCTCGATCGTGCGGCTCTTCCGTTCCTCGGCCCACAGGCGCATCGACAGTGCCGGCAGGAAGAAGGCCAGCAGCAGCGGCAGGAGATCGAAGAAGCCGGTCATGTCCAGCGTGCCCGTCAGGAAGAACTCGTTCATGAAGATCGAGTTCGCGAGCAGCGTGAGCGCCACCGTGGCGATCGTGGCGATGCCGGTGTCGAAGGCCGCGCCGAGCTCGCGTGCGGCCACGAGCCTGACGCCCTGCAGGAAGAGCCGCGCGCCCAGGCGCTCGCTGCTCGCCGCCGCGCTCGTCATGCGCGCGCTCCGCTTCCGAGCGCGGCTTCGCTCGCGCGCCGCGCCGCGCGCACGAGCTCGAGCAGCTCCTCCTCGATCGTGCGCCCCTGGCCGCGCGCGCGCTCGCGCATCTCCGCCACGGGCGCGTCCAGCAGCAGCCGTCCGGCGTGGATCACGAGCAGCCGGTCCGCGACCGCCACGGCCTCCGACAGGACGTGCGTCGAGAACAGCACCGCATGCGCCTTGGCCAGTCCGCGCACGAACTCGAGAAAGAGCGCCACCTGCAGCGGATCGAGGCCGTGCGTGGGCTCGTCGAGCAGCACCACCGGTGGGTCGTGGATCAGCGCTGCGGCCACGCCCACGCGCTGGCGAAAACCCTTGGAGCAGTGCTGGATCTTCTTCGCGAGTACGGCCCCGAGCTGGCAGGCCTCGACCACCCAGCTCGTGCGTTCCGCGAGCCGCGTGCCGTCGAGCCCGTGCATGCGGCCGACGAAGGCGAGGAAGCGATCGACCCGCATCGTCTCGTACAGCGCATTGTGCTCCGGCAGGTACCCGAGCGCGCGCCGCGCACCGAGCGGCTCCTTGCGCGTGTCGTGCCCGGCGACCGCGACCGTCCCCGAGTCCGGCACGAGCCAGGTCGAGAGCATGCGCAGCACCGTGCTCTTGCCCGCTCCGTTCGGTCCGAGGAACCCGACCACCTCGCCGCGCGCGACCCGGAACGAGACGTCGTCGACGGCCAGTGTCGCGCCGTAGCGCTTGGTGACGTGCTCGACCGAGATCATGCGCGAGAGGAGAGCGTAGAGGCGCCGGCGCGTGGGATCCAGGGGCGCGGTACCCGCTGAGCCGGGTGGCTCGCGCGCAGGACGAGGAGGGCTGCTTCGGCGAGCGAGAGTACGGAGCCAGGCACGGTCTCGCCGGATTCCGAGTGCGCGCAAGAGTGCGCGGTGCGCAGGGCGGAATCCGGCAAGACCGAGCCTGGCACCTCCCTCTCGCCGTCGGGACGGCATCGAAGCGCTTGTTCTGGGGCTAGAATCCCGCGCCTTGCCGCTCCCGCTGCCTTTCACCGCGCCTGCGCTGCTCGCGCCCATGGAGGGCGTGACCGAGCCGTGTTTTCGCGACCTCGTGCTCGAGCGCAATCCGCCCGCGGCTCTCGGCGGGACCTTCACCGAGTTCGCGCGCGTGGTGAGCCTGCCGATCCCGAAGCGCATCCTCGCCGCGCACCTCGGGCCCTGGCAGCACGTGCAGCCGGTGGGCTTGCAGCTCATGGGCTCGGACGTCGCCGCCGTGGCCGAGAGCGCGCGGCGCGCGGCGGAGCTCGGGGCGCCGCTCGTGGACCTCAACTTCGGCTGTCCGGCGAAGGGCGCCCTGCGCGGCTGCGCGGGCTCGGCGATGCTCGATCAGCCTCACAAGGTAGAGGAGCTCGTCGCGGCCTGCGTGCGTGCCGTCGCGCGCGTGCCGGTCACGGCCAAGATCCGCGCGGGGGGAACGGACGATGCACGCCTCGAGGAGGTCGCGCGCGCGGTCGAGAACGGCGGCGCGAGCCTGCTGACGGTGCACTGCCGGACGCGCGTCGAGGCGTATCGCGACACGGCCGACTGGGAGCGCCTGCGGCGCGCGGTGGCCGTCGTCTCGATCCCGGTGTGCGGCAACGGCGGCGTCGCGCGCCACGCGGACCTCGCGCGCCTCCTGGCCGAGACGGGCTGCACCTACGTGATGGTCGGGCGCGCCGCGCTCGGCGATCCGTGGATTTTCAGTGGGCGTGCGGTCGAGCGCGCCGAGGCCGCGCGCTTCCTGGTGGAGTACGCCGAGCGGCTGCGCGCGCACCACGGCGCTTCGACGCGCATGGTGGCGGGGCGCATCAAGCAGCTCTTGCGCTACTGGACGGCGGGCGGGCTGTGTGACGCGGACCGCGCCGCGTGGATGAGCAGCGAGGACGGCGCGCTGGTCGAGCGCCTGCACGCCCAACGAGGCCGGGGTGACGCTGGCGGCCATCGAGGCCTTCGCCGGCCGCCTCCCCATCCTCGGCGTCTGCCTCGGCCACCAGGCGATCGGCCAGGCCTTCGGCGGGCTGGTGCGGCGCAACGAGCGGATCG
>JANOGB010000568.1:0-11343 GCA_031413955.1 Planctomycetota bacterium
CCGCGCCGCACGAAGAGCCGCACGACCGCCTTGAGCGGCCAAGCCAGGACGATCCCGAAAGCCATCAGGAATGTCCCCAGCAGGATCAGTACGCTGCCTGCGGCCGCGAAGCCAGCACCCGGTCCGATGTAGGCGGAGGCAGGCACACCGAGGAGCGTGGCGACGATCGCGGAGAGAGCGATCGAACGGAGTGTCCGCTTCGAAGAAGACATGAGAGGTGGGGGGCTTGACTCGCCAGCAGGCGGCGGGGAGCGCGGCCAGTGTATCGACCCAGGAAAGGCAGCGCTGGAGCCTCGGCGGCCTAGCCGCTCCCCGTACGTCCAGGGGATCCGCAGGTTGGACAGGGTGGGTATTCGGTGCACCCGGGCGCCCTGCCCAAGGACACGCCTACCGTCTGGCGGCAGCCGCGGGCAGCAAGCCGCGTTTGCGCAGGCACTCCAGGATCTTCTCGGCCGACTCCTCGATCGTCTCCTTGGAGGTGTCGACCGTGACTTCGGGGTTCTCCGGAGCCTCGTACGGGTCGCTGATACCCGTGAAGTTCTTGATGATACCGGCCTTGGCCTTCTTGTAGAGCCCCTTCGTGTCTCGATCCTCGAGCACGTCGATCGGGCATTGCACGTAAACCTCGACGAAGGCCGCCTGGGCCTTCGCGCGAATCTCGTTACGGACGTCGCGGTAGGGAGAAATCGCGGCCGTGATCGCAACGACTCCGTTGCGCGCCAGCATGTTGGCGACGAAACCGATGCGGCGGATGTTCGTGTCTCGATCTTCCTTCGAGAATCCCAGTCCCTTGCTGAGGTTCTCCCGCACCTCGTCACCATCCAGGATCTCGACCTTCTTGCCGAGTTCCTTCAGCTTGGGAGTGAGGTAGGTGGCCAACGTGCTCTTGCCACTCCCGGAAAGCCCGGTGAACCAGAGCGTGAGTCCCTTGTCGATTGCGTTCATTGTCTAGTGAGCGGTATTCTTTGGGGTTTCTCTCAGCGGATCTTGCCCTCGAGGTAAGGCACCTCGAAGCACTTCTCGTGCATGATCGGTCCGTGTCCGAAGTAGCCGAGCTCGCCGAAGAGCTCGCCATGGTCGGCCGTCACGATGACATACGTGTCCTTGGGCACCATGTCGTACAGCTCGGCGAACACGCCGTCGAGGTAGCGCACGGTGTCGATCTGGCGCTCTCGGAGCTGATCCATCTTCTGCTGGTCGAAGAACTGGAAGGTCTCCTTGAAGTTGGGGTTGTTCGGATCCCCTACCTCCTCGTTGAGCTTCTTGAAGACGCCGTTCACGCCACTGATGCGCGGCCACATCGAGGAGTCCTCGTTGGGCTTGGCGTAGGGGTAGTGCGTCTCGCCGACGTTGAGCAAGTAGAACGAGGGACGCTCGCTCGAGAACTTCATGGTCGGCAGCATCGAGCGCATGTCGTTGTGCTTGTCCATGAGCTGGAAGCTATCGAAGGAGCGGTTCACTCCCGTACGCGGGTTCAGTACCGGAAGCGACACGCGGGCGTGAGTCGTGTAGCCCAGGTTGTTGCGCAGGAACTCTGGCATCCACAGCCCCGGGACCATGGCGGCGAAGTCGATGCCCGTGGCCCCCAAGCGCCGATTGAAGTTGAAGAAGTCCTCCTTGTAGTACTCGGAGGCATAGACGTTCTGCGGCGAAGTGTGCGGCAGGAGGCCGGTGAGGAGGTTGTAGTGCGAGGGCGCTGTCCAGGCCGCGTAGCTGTAACGCTTCTCCACCGGGCCCAGCTTCAAGATGGTCTTCGGTGCCGCAGCCACGAACGAGTCGAAGCGGCAGGAGTCGAGGATCACGATGATGAAGTTGTTCTTCGCCTTGGGCTCGGGAAGTGGCGGCAACCCGCCGCCCGGTCGCAGCACCGGCTTGACCGGAGCTCTCGCAGACGGCGTCGGCTTCTTCTTGAAGAGATCGAGCAGGCCCATGGATGACTACTTCTTCTCCCGGTCGACCTTCTGGTAGTAGGCCGCCAAGACCTTGGCCGTCGACGGGCGCATGACGCGCGCGTCGGGCAGCTCCCCCTTGCCCAGGATCTCGCGGATCTTGGTGCCGGAGATCGAGACCTGCGTCTTGCCCGGGTTGTCCTCGACCAGACCGACGCGCCCGAGCTCCTCGAAGTACGCAGCGAAGCCGACGTTCACGGTGTGGATCGCGAGCTCGCCGCCAAGCTTCTTGAAGATCTCTTGGGCATCGAAGTCGCCCCAGATGGCGCTCTTGTCGTCGTAGGGTGCGTCGGCGTGCTTGCGGCCGATGATGAAATGCGTGAAGCCGAGGTTCTGGCGGTAGATCGCGTGCATCACGGCCTCTCGCGGGCCGCCGTAGTACATACGGATGTCGAGCCCGATCAGATGGAGCTGATCGTTCAGGTTCTGGCCCTTCGCCTTCCACAACGACTCGTCCATGTCGCCCTGTCCGAGGAAGCGACCGTCGACGAGGGCCTCATAGGTCTGCATGCGGATCTCGGCCGGTACGTCGTCACCCTTCAGCTGGCCGACCAGCGGGTTGAGGATCACGCCGGTCCTCTTGCCCGTCTTGCGCAGGATCGCCTCGGCACCGCAAACGAGCGCGTACTCGTGGGCCCTGTGCAGCGGGTTACGCGTCTGGAAGGCGACCGACTGCTCGTACCCCTTCGTCTCCAGCAGTTTGCGTGTCTCGGTCGGCGGCAGGATGCGCTTGGCAAAGGTTCGCGTATCGACGAACGGCGCGAGCGTGATTTCGCCACCCACTAGCTTCGTGCGCGGGTCGGTCGTCCAGAGTTTCGCGCCGGGGTGGTCGACGCGCTCGGTTCCGTACACGGTGCGGACGAACTCCTTCTTGTCCCAGCTGTAAACGGACTGCACCGCGAGCTTGCCGAAGACCGTGCCCTCGAACGCAAGTGCGACCTCCGTCCCGGCTTTCAGCTTCGCGGCCTCACCGTCCGTCACCGGCAGGACGATCGGAATCGTCCAGGCCCAGGACTTGCCGCCACGAGCGATCGCCCCCTTGTCGAGGACCGAACGATAGTCGGCTTCGACCATCGGACCGGTCAGGGGCGACAGCGTTCCGTCGCCTATGCGATACAGCGACGTTCGGTCGTTGTCGTTGACGTCGATCGAACCCAGCTTCGACCATGTCGCGACGTCGGGCTTGGCCACGATGCGCGAGACGGGCTGCGGAAGTCCGCCGTGCACGGGGGAGATGCGAACGAGGGTGGTGGTGGGCATGGGTGATGTGGCCGTAGGGATCGGCAGATTCGGATCAGAGGTAGCCCAGGTTCTTGAGCTTTCGCTTGACGCCATCGAGCTCCTCCTGGGTGAGCTCCTTCGGGCGCTCTTCGGCGTCGCCCATCAGGTCGCGCAGGACGTAGACGATGAAGTCCGTGGGCGAGTTGAAGCCAGAGCCGTCCACGACCTGCTGGACCTTGCGGAACAGAGGGCGGGGGATCTTGACGGTGACCTTGCTCTCGCGCACGGGGCTTCCTTCGACCGGAACGGGAAAGGGGAGCAAGGAGGCCTCAGGGGAGGTCAGCGAGGCAGCCCAGCACTCCAATCGCACTCCCACGGTACTCCAGGAAGAGTGCAGATGAAGCGTCCCTCGCCCAAAGATGGCCTAACTCCTTGCAGCGGAAGGGGTTGTTTCGTCTGCTCGCCCTGCCTCTCCGAACGGAGTCCATCTCGCACCCTTGGGCCTCCGTAAACCACGGGTGCATCCAAGGAGAACCCATGAACCTGCGCCTGTTCGCCACTGTCGTCCTGCTCCTCCTCCCGGCATGTGGAGGGGATTCTGACCCGCGGAGCCTGACGGACAAAGGGTCGAAGGCCCTGAACTCGGGCAACTACGAGGAGGCGGCAAGGAGCTACGAGAAGGCCTTGGCCGAGCTCGGGAGCGACACAGCGAACCCGGAATGGAAGCGAGCCAAGATGGGACTGATCCAGGCGCAGGTGCGCATCGATGCGACTCGCGCAAAGGAGGAGTTCCTCCGGTTCGCTGAAGCGAACTCGAGCAAGGTCACGGACGCCGACTTCAACCTGATCGGCAGCAAGCTCGGCGACTCGGGCAAGCTCCAGGAAGCCTTCTCCGTGCTCGATGCCGGCATGAAAGCGTATCCGGAGTCTCCGCACCTCAAGGCACTCAGGGATGACATCGGGAAGAGGGCCGAGGAGAGCGGCGACCAGAGCACGCTCACTTCGCTCAAGGGCCTCGGCTACGTCGGCGGTGACTGACGCGGACGGACGGCATCGTGGCTTGGCCAGTCCTACTTCGTCCCGCCGGGAGCGCTGTCGTCGTTCAGGACGTTCTTCGTCAGCCAGGCTGTGAGAAAATCGAAGGAATCGTCGACCGAGTCCGAGCGGTGGAAAAGCTGGAGGTCTTTCGGGTCGATCGTGCTGAACTCGACGAAGGGCTCGAAGCGTAGCACTTGCTCCCAGTAGGGCGTGCCGTAGAGCACGAGGGCGCACTTCTTGCGGATGCGCTGCGTCTGGATGAGGGTCAGGACCTCCATGAACTCGTCCAGCGTCCCGAACCCCCCTGGCATGATCACGAAGGCCTTGGCCAGGTAGGCGAACCAGTACTTCCGCATGAAGAAGTAGTGGAACTCGAAGGCCAAGCGCCGCGTGATGTAGGGGTTCTCGTTCTGCTCCTGGGGAATGGAGATGTTGAGCCCGATGTTCTCCCCGCGGGCCTCGGATGCGCCCCGGTTCGCGGCTTCCATGATCCCTGGGCCGCCGCCGGAGCAGATCACGAAGCGGCGATCCGTCCCGCTCAGCCCTTTCGACCAGGTCGTGAGCCGGGCGGCGAGCTCGCGCGTGTCCTCGTAGTAACGCGAGAGCTCGAACTGTTTGCGCACCCGCTCCAGGTCCTTGCCCGTACGCTCGGCCTCGGCCAGGCGTCTGGTCGCTTCCTCGCGCGAGAGGATCCGCGAGGAGCCGAAGACCACGACCGTGTCACGGATGCGGAGTTCCTCGAAGCGCGACTGGGGCTCCAGGTACTCCGACAGGATGCGCAGGCTCCGGGCCACCTGACTGTTGAGGAAGGCCTCGTTCTTGTACGCCTTGACCGCCCGGAAGCGTCGTTCCTCCATGAATCTCCGATCGAGTGGGTTGGTGTGACTGCGACGGGGCGCAGCCTAGCGTCGGGGCAGGTCGGTCGACAGGGCGTGACGGGTCCGGTAGCTATTCGAAAACCAGCTCGGCAAGTTCGAGCGCAACGATCTCGCTCGCCGCAGGCGTGTAGTGCCCGCCCGGCCCGAAGAGGCGCTCGAGCTCCAAGCCTGCATGATCCAGCTGCGGTGCGAGATCGACGACGCTCACTCCTTCGCCACGCAGACGCTCGGTCCATTCCTCCCAGTAACCACGTCCCTCGCGCCTCCGCCGGCGGAGGTCCTCTTCCCCGGGCAGGAGGATCAGACGGAAGGACACAGCGCGCTCGGAGCACTCGCGCACCATCGTGCGCACGATCGCGGTGTACAGCCTTCCGAACTCCTCATCCGCATCGAAGCACGCCTCCAGTTCTCGTCCGCCTCTCTCCCAGACCGTCGTGAGCAGCCTGGCGGCGAAGGAACCATGGGTCCAGCTCGAGCCCCGCGGGACATAGGCAAGTCGGGCCCTCGCGACCCAAGGATCGTCGCCAAGAGCATCCAGGAACGCGCGCTGGTCACGGAGCAAGCGCACGACGTCGTCCAGCGTGGACGCGGGATTCGGCTCGAGCGCGAGCTCGCCGCTCGCGTCCAGCACGAAGCGCGGCTTGAATGCGACATCGAGCGACCAGTGGTCGAGCAGCGGTCGGAACCGCGTCGTCACCCGTAGTGCGGCCTGGGGCAGGACCCCGAGCCACACCTCGTCGGGGTCGAGCGGCCAACCATCACGCCGCAGCCGCAGAAGAGCCTGGTCCAGACCGTAGGCGGCAACCCCGAGATTGGCGATCTCGAGTCCAGCCAGGAGGGCGTCCGTGCGTGCGCACCAGGACTGCGCGGCTCCGACCTCCTCGCCGTGAGTCATCGAACACCCCACGGCCACGACACGTCGAGTTTCCGGCAGCTTCGCGCGCTCGAGCGGGGAAGTGCCGATCCGAGCAGCCGCCCAATCGTAGCGGAACTCGCCGAAGCCGCTTCCGGCCTTGTTGCACCAGCCCAGCTCGGGATCGAACTTCCCTGCTCTCGGCGGCGCGCCCGCGAGCTCCCGCTCGATCTGCTCGAGCACCTCGTGCTGCGAGGAGGAGAACAGGGGCGGATCGAATGGCGCGACGGGCCGGCCGAGGAACGTACCGTCTCCGAGCACCGTGCGCCCGAGCAGCCAGTCCCCGGCCAGGAGCGCCGTCACGACGAGGATCGAACGCAGAGCGCTTCGCCCGACGCGCACGCGCGTTCGGCTACTCCTCATCCTTGCGGCCGAGCTTTTCGTTCGCCTTGCGGAACAGCTCGTCGAGATCTTGCTTGCGTCCTTTCTCTCGCGTGAGCGACTCGTCGAACTTGTCCCCGGCGGACCCGAGGCGACGACTCACTTTCTCCGAAGCGCCGTGCCAGTCGCTCTCACGCAGGACGGGCTTGCCCGTCTCGTCGGCCTCACCCTTCTTCCGCCAGCGCAGGACCTTGGCCGTGCGCACGTCGACCTCGAGCTTGCTCTGGCAACAGGGGCAATCGATCTTGACTTCCTTGGAGTCCATGAGGCTACTCCTTCCTCAGGCGCAGCAGGCGTTCTCGATAGGTCTCGTAGAGCTCGGTCTGCCGGTTCCCGAGATCCTGGACCCGGCCCTCGATCAGCACGGCGGAGACACGCGTGGTGGCCTCGAGCAGATCTCCGTCCGTGACGACCACGTCGGCAAGCTTGCCGATGGCCAGGCTACCGAGGTCCTGCTCGAGCCCGAGGAGCTTGGCCGGCGTGAACGTGATGGAGCGCAGCGCCTCCTCGCGCGGCAGCCCGTGGGCCGCGGCCAGGCCGGCGTGGTACGGCAAGTTGCGCGTGTTGTCGTCGTCGACAGCCATGATCGCGATCTCGACCCCCGCGCGGTGCAGCACGGCGGCGTTGGAGTAAGCAGCGTCGTAGGGGTCGAAATCGGACAAGGGCAAGGACAAGACCGGTCCGAGGACCACGCTCAACCCCGAGGCGCGGATCGCATCCACGACCTTCCAGCCCTCGCTCGCCCCGTAGAGCAGGGCATCCAGGCCTTCCTCCTTCGCGAACTCGAGCGCGTACAAGATCGTCTGTGCGTTGCTCGCGTGCAGGGCGACGCGTTTCTGGGCGCGAGCATAGGGCACCAACGCGTCCAACCGCGGATCGAAGGGCGGCGGGAGGAGGCCGAGCTGCGCGGCCTCGTCGACCAGGCGGCCGTACTCACGGGCTTCCGCCAGGAGCTTCTTCACGCTCTCGATCTCGGTCGGCTTCTTCTTTTTTTCCTCGACCACGTTCGGCGTGGTCGGGAATTGCAGGTGCAGCATGTCGCGGTCGACCGTCAGAGCTTCCTCCCACGTGTCTCCCGCCAGGCGGATCACCGCCGACTGACCGCTGAACGGTCCCCCGCCCTGGGGTGCGGTCTGGGAACGGGTGATGCCGTTCGTCCGCGTAACCTGGATGTGCGCCGAGGCGGCGTGGATCGAGCTCGCCACGCGCACGTCGGGCTGGTTTCCACCGATCTCGGCGTCGTCCAGGGTTCCGCGCACCGAGCCGATCTCGCGCAGGCCGAGCGAAGTGTTGAGCGCGATCATGCCAGGCCAGACGTGCCGTCCTCGAGCGTCGATCACCTCGGCCCCGGCGGGAACCTCGACGTCCGTGCCGAGATCGACGATGCGCCCGCCCTGGATGAGCAGTGTGCCGCCCGGAATGTCCGTGCCCTCGATCGGATGCAGCGTGCCGCCGACGACGGCCACGAGGTCGCCGGCACGCGGATCGAAACGGGCCTCGACCGCGCCTCGCGCCGGGAGCGGACGAACGGGCGCGCTCGGCCCGTCCAGACCGAAGGCATCGCGGCGCTGGAACTCGATCCGGCCGTCGACCATCGTCCACTCGACACGCGCGTAGATCGAGAGCGGATCGCCGTTCAGCAACACGAGATCCGCGTCCTTGCCCACCTCGATCGAACCGGCGCGCTCCTGGATGCCGAGCTGTATGGCCGAGTTGAGCGTCACGAGCCGTAGCGCACGCACGGGGTCGAGGCCGGCGTAGCGCACGGATTTCGCGGCTTCGTGATAGAGGTGGCGGATGAGCTCGTCGCTGTCGGAATTGAGCGTGGAAACGACCCCGGCCTCGTCCAGCAGGGCTGCGTTCTGCGGAATGGCGTCGTAGGCCTCCTGCTTGTAGCCCCACCAGTCGCTGAAGGTCGAGGTCCCCGCTCCGTGGCGCGCGATCTCGTGCGCGACCTTGTAGCCCTCCAGCACGTGCTGCAGGGTCTGCACGCGGTAGCCGAAACTCTCCGCGCTGCGCAGCAGCATCAGGATCTCGTCCGCGCGGTAGCAGTGGGAGTGGACGCGGACCTCGCCGTCCAGGATCCCGCTCAGGACCTCGAGGCGAACGTCGCGCCGCGGTGGCACCGCGTCCTCGCCGCGCGCGCGAGCCTCTTCGTAGATCCTCCACTCGCGCTGGTACTCGCCGGCGCGCTGGAAGGCACGCTGGAAGACCGACTCGACACCCGGGCGAGTCGCGGGATAGCGCTCGCCGGCCTTGAAGTTGGAGCGCTTGGGGTTCTCACCCAGAGCGAACTTGATGCCCTGGGGAGCACCCGCGAAGCGCAGGTCGTCCGCGCGGTGTTTCCAGCGCAACTTGAGCACCTCGCTGCGCCCGCCGATCGCGTTGGCCGAGCCATGCAAGCACTGGATGGTCGTCACTCCTCCGGCTAGCGCTCGGTAGATCGAAACGTCGTCCGGCTCGATCACGTCGCTGATGTCGCACTCGGCGGTGATCGAGAGCGTGCCCTCGTTGATTCCACCATCGATGGCCATGTGCGAATGCGTGTCGATCACGCCGGGCGCGAGGTGCTTGCCGGAGCCATCGATGACGATCACTCCCTCCGGAGCATCCAGGTCCTGACCGACGGCAGCGATGTCGCCGCCCAGGACCAGGACGTCGCCGCGGAAGGCCGGCTCGACCGCAGAATGAATCGTCACCCCGCGGATCAGGGCGCCGCGCGCGGTGTCCAGGCTCGGGACGCGATCGGAGTCGAGCTCGACGGGATGCTCGAACAGGCCGTGCGTCTCGCCGCCGCGTGCGCTGGCTCCGGGAGCAAGGAGCGCAGAGAGCAGGAACGGGAAGTGGGTGAGCCCATGGATCATGTGCATGTCCTCGCCTACTTCGGGGCGCGCTTGCCGGTGAAGGACTGGGTCGTGGGTTCCGCGCTCCACGGCCCGTGGAACGAGCTGTCACCGTCGAGCGCATCGCCCTCGATCGTGGCCGTCAAGGTGGTCTCGATCTCGAACTCCCCGAAGGAGAGGGTGCATTCGAGCTCGAGCTCGTCGCCCGTCACCTGGCCCTCGACCTCGGTCTTGACGCGCGCGCCGCCCATCGGGTTATCGACCTCGAGCGTGCCCGTCAGGCTGCCCTCCTTCTCCATCTCGAGCGTGAGCTCCGCTTCCTTGATGCCCTCGCCCTCGACCGCGAACTCGAGTTTCCAGGTCCCGGTCGGATCGATCCCCTCGCCCGGCCCCTCGCCACTGCCATCCTTCCTCTCCTTCTTCTTCTCCTCTTTGAACTCGCTCGGAAACCCGTCGACGAAGCTCCAGGCCACGCTGGCCTCCTTCGCGCTCAGCGGATCGGCACGCCAGAGCATGAACGTCGCGTCGTAACCTGCTTCCACGCGCCCGAGTCGCCGCTCGACTCCCAAGAACTCGGCTGCGTCTCGCGTCAGAGCTGCCAGGGCAACCTCCGCCGGGAGGCCGGTCTCGACCAGCGTACGCACGTTCTCGAGCAGCTCCTTCGGCTTCCCGTTCGCCGTTCCGAAGACGAAGCGCACGCCAGCCTCGTGGAGGCGCAGCGCGCAATCGCGACCCTCCTCCCACCGCTTGCGGCGTTCGAGCCGCACGGCATAGGGCTCCTCGTACTCCCAGGCCGGCTCCGATGGCTTCGTTTCGGCCGCTGCCGCTGCCTCGTCGGGCTCCGCGGTCTCGGCTCGACCTGCCGTGTCCGCCTGCTCATCCTTCGCTTCCGCCTTCTCGTCCTTCTTCTTCTTCTCGTCCTCGGGGCGCGGGTCCTTCACTTCCTTGCCCCAGTCGAGAGTCAGCACCACGGTCATGCCGCGCCGGGCGAGCACGTCCTGGATGCGCCAGGCCTCCTGTCCCCCGGCAATGCTCACCCTCATGTCGAACTCGTCGGCCAGGCGCAGCCAGCGCTCGACATCGTCCGACTCGTTCGCCTCGCACAGCAGGGAGACCTCTCCCGCAACCAGTGCCGCGCCTGCGGCAAGCTGCTCGTCGAAGGGCGGACGTGGGCCGGGACGGCCCTGTTCGTATCGTTGCTGCAGCTCGATCTGGCGCCCACTGTCGAGCAGGAACTGGCGCAGCTGGGCGAAGTAGCCCATCAGGGTGCTCGGATAGCCGGGTCCGCTGGCGGCGAAGGCCCCGAGTGCGTAGACCTCGTCGCGCAAGACCAGGTCGCGCATCGCAGCCTCACGCGTGGTCGCAAGCGCGCTCGACCCCGAGAGCAGCTCGCCGCCAGGGGCGACGAGCACGGCCCCGAAGCCGCTCTTGCGCCAGGACTCCGACAGCTCCTTCGGGATCGCCAGAGCATCCACCGCGCGGAAGGCGGGCTGGATGCCCTTGCGGTTGGCGAGGCGCATGTCGATGAGCGCGTCGGCGAGCTCGTTCGGGGGCAGATCCTGGTCCGTCACGGGCTGCGGTACCGTGCAGCCCTGGCGCGAGTACGCGTCCAGGAAGGCGGGCAGGCAGAGGAGGCCGGCGCCCTCGATCACACGCATGCCCGGAGGTGCAGGAGCAGCCTCGTCCAGCACGGCCTCGATCGCTCCGTCGCGCAGGAGAAGCGTGCCCTTGTGCTCCCCGCCGCGATCGAGCGTTACGCCGCGGATGCAGAAGGGCTGGGGGCGTGGAGCAGCCTGGGAACCGGCAGGCGCTACGAGGACTGCCAGGCCGATGGCCCTGGCTAGGGCGGGACGACGAAGGCGCATGCCTCCTCCGGAGCAGGGATAGGGTGGATGAACGGCTCACCCGCCGCGAGGAGGGAAGAGCGCCTCCATTCTGCCCGCAGCGCTCGTTTCCGACCATGAGAGCGCCTTCCGAATGCACGGTCCCGTCAAAGTCGCTGCCGCCCGGTAGGCCGCGGGAGCGCAGGGCATCGCAAGGGCGGCCGCGGTAGCACGGAGGTCTACGGAGTGGGTCGTGAAGACGCCGAGGGTGCCGCAGGCGAGTGGATCCGGGCAGGA
>JANOGB010000569.1:0-4612 GCA_031413955.1 Planctomycetota bacterium
CGAGCGCCGGCGGCTGCTCGCCATCCTGGTGTTCTTCGTGGCCTCGTGCCTGTTCTGGTCGGCCTTCGAGCAGGCCGGCTCGACCCTCAACCTCTTCGCCGAGAACAAGACGCGGGACCACCTGTTCGGGATCGAGTTTCCGGCCGGCTGGTACCAGAACCCGAACTCGATCTTCACCATCCTGCTCTCGCCGCTGTTCGCGATCCTCTGGCTGAAGCTCGGCCCGCGCGATCCGTCGCACCCGGTCAAGTTCGCCATCGGACTTCTCTTCGCCGGTCTCGGTTTCCTGGTGATGGAGCGCGGTGCGGCGGCGTTCGAGGCGAGCGCGCAAGGCGTGCGCGTCTCGGGGCTGTTCCTGATCGTGACGTACTTCTTCCACTCCGTCGGCGAGGTCTGCCTGTCGCCGGTGGGTCTGTCGGCCATGACGCGCCTCGCGCCCGAGCGCGTGACCGGGCTGATGATGGGCGAGTGGTTCCTGTCGATCTCCGTCGGCTCGTACCTCGGCGGCCGGATTGCCCACGCCTTCGAGGGCTTCTCGGAGCGCGGGCTCTACACGGCCATCGCGACGCTCACGATCGGCGGTGCGGTCGTCATGCTGATGCTCAGGCGTCCCTTGACCCGTCTGTCCGAGACGAGCACCTGAAGCGCGCTGGCAGCGAGCCTACTTGCGTGCGCGGCGCACCCAGAATCCCAGCGCGAGTCCGGCGAGGACGAGCGCCGCGATCCAGGCGAAAGGCCGCGGCTGAGCGGAAGGGGAACCGGAGCTCGGCGTTGGGATGGTGCTCGTGGTGCTCGATGCCTCGGCGGGATGGACGACCAGCGCGATCGGCTGCGTCTCGATCGTGCGGTAGCCGGCCGGCGGAGTGACGTCGAAGAAGGCGAAGCGGATCGGCGGCACGCTCGCCACACCGGCGTCGAGCGGCACGAGGTCATGGCGCGCGGTCAGGCGCAAGGGGTCGCGCTCCAGCAGGCTGCCGCGAACGTGGAACCCCGCCAGGCCCTCCAGGCTCGGCGCGGCGCACTGCGACAGGTCGCCCAGGCTCGCCTCGGCCTCGATGCGAACGGTGAGCGCGAGACTCGTCCCGGCGACGAGCTCGCGCGGCTCGGCCGTGGCATGGATCGTGTAGCGGCCGATCGCACCCGTGAACTCCGCCGGGCGATCTTGCTCCGGCAGCGGCAGGATGGTGATGCGGGCCTCGACGCCGTGCACCAGTTCGTCGCGCCGATCGAGCGGCACGGATCCGAGCACGAAGTCCTGTGCGAAGCGCGTGGCGCGCGCGAAGCCGAGCAGCGGAGCGGCGAGCCTGAGCTCGCCCGGGCGCGTGGCCGCGACCTGGCGCTCGTACTCGAACACGGCGTAGGTCCTTCCGTCCCGTTCCACGTCGGCAGCCTGGGCGGCACGCGTGACCTTCTCGCCCAGCGCGAAGCTCGCACCCATCTCCGGCTCGCTCGCGTCGAGGAACAGCGCGCCATCTAGGCGCTCGAGCGCAGGCGCGAAGACCTGGGCCGGGACGTCCAGCGGGCGCTGGAAGAGCTGCACCAGGCCGGTCCGCAAGAGCTCGCGCTCGAAACCGAAGCGCAGGTGCAAGGTGAAGGGTTCACCCAGGAGATACGTGTCGCGCGCTGCGCCGAGCTCCACGAAGCCGAGGCCGGAAGCCGTCACGTCCTCGGCCCGCGCGAACTGTTGTGGAAGCGCGTGCGCGGGGCGCGAGGGCGGAGCCTGCGTCGCTTCCTGCTGAACCGGGGCGAGAGGAGCGCAGACCAGGGCGCCGCACAGCAGGCACCGGACGCGTTGCGCGAAGAACGCCAGAACGACGAGCACGCGCAGAGCATCGACGCCGCGCGCGCGCGCGGCAAGGGGCCCGGAGCAGAGTCCAGGCAGAGTCTCCCTCGGCTCGCCAAGTTCGCTCCAGCGCGGTACGTTGTGCCACTGCCCGTTCGCGCCCCGTTTCGCCATGAGCCCCTTCCGCGCACTGCTCCGGAGTCCGTTCGCACTCGCAGGGTCCGCGCTGGTGCTCGCGCAGGGCGCCAGCGGCGCGCAAGGCACACCCGCGCCGGGTGGGACTCCCGGCGGACCACCCGTGCCCGTGGAGAGCCGCGAGGCCACCTGGCCCGCGCCCACGGCCGAGGACTGGAAGAAACCGTGCCTGCTCGTCTTCCAGCGCACTTGGGAGGACGCGCTCGTGCTGGCGCGAGAGAGCCAGCGCGCGATCCTCGTGTGCGTCAACATGGACGGCGAGATCGCCAGCGAGCACTACGCCGGGATCCGCTACCGCCAGCCCGACAAGGCCGCGCTGTACCAGCCCTACGTGTGCGTCATCGCCTCGGTCTACCGGCACACGCCGCGCGACTACGACGACCAGGGCCAGCGTGTCTCGTGTCCGCGCTTCGGCAGCGTGACCTGCGGCGAGCACATCGCCATCGAGCCGACCGTGTACGAGCAGTTCATGGACGGCCGGCGCATCGCACCGCGCCACATCGGCGTCGACCTGCAGGCCGGCGGGGCCGAGCTGTACGACGTCTTCTACCGCTTCGACACGGCCTCGGTCTTCGCGGACATCCAGAAGGGCGTCGAGGGCCGTGCTAGCGCGCCGCCGCCCGCGCGCGGCGACTGGAGCCTGGAGGAGCGCGTCGCCAGCCGCGACGTGCTCGATCGCGCTGCCGTCGAGCAGGCCTACCTGGAGGGCGACCGCGTCGTCCGGCGGCGCCTGCTCGGGGCCGCGCTGGTACACCGCGAGCTCGACCAGATCGACCTCCTGCGCCTGGCGCTCTTCGGCCTCGACCTCGAGCTGGCGCGCCTCGCGCGCGCGGCCCTGGCCGAGTCCGACTCGGAGAAGGCCATCGACCTGATCGTGGAGGCCCTGCGGGTGCCGATGGAGACCGGCGAGCGCGCAGCGCTGCTGGCCGCACTCGAGCGCCTGGGCGAGCAGTTCCCCCGGGCGCGCCAGCTAGCCGCCGTGCAGCAGGGCCTGGCACGGCCCTCGAACGCGCTGGAGGTCAGCGTCTGGTCGCAAAAGCTGGCCGGAGCGGAATACCCATCGCCCAGCGCGTGGAGCGTGCTCGAGGCACGCCTTGCGCGCGAGGCGCACGCGAGCGCTGCCCAGCCACAGGATCCGGAGGTGCAGCTCGCCCTGGCCGAGGCCGCGCTGGCGCTGGCGGTAGACCCGGGTACGGCGCGCATCCTGGCGGCCGACTACCGCACGGCATCGGACTACACCCGCCTGCAGTTCGAGGATGCGCTACGCGCCGCGCAGGAGGCGGAGCGGCTCGGCGCGCGCGGCTGGCGCCTCGACGCCGTTCTGGCGGCGGCCAGCTACTACCTCGGCGACCTGGCACAAGCCCACGCCCGCGCCGAGAGCGCTGTGCGCGCCCTGCCGTCGGGCGAGACGAGCTGGAGCGCGATGGCCGCGCTGGCCCTGTTCGCTCAGGGGCGCGAGCGCGCGATCCTGGCCGCCGTGCACGCGCAGGAGAGCTGGCCGCCCGAGTGGCTGGCGGACGTGAACGACACCTACACCGTCCTGGGGCAGCACCCTCTCGGCGCCGATCACCAGGTCGCCGCCCACCACGATTTCCTGAAGGCGCTCGGAGCGCGCGGCCGCGCCGCTCAGGTCCTCTGCGCGGGCCTCGTGCGTTTCCCGGAGTCGTGGCTCTTGCATGAACGACTGCGGATCCAGGGCCTCGAGGAGCGCGGGGTCGAGGGCCTCGAGGCGGTCTACGCCGAGCACCTGCGCGCCGAGCCGCGCCCGCCTGCGGCAGAGTGGTTCGCGGGGTACGCCGCGCTGGTGACGGCCGAATACTACCGGCGCGCGGGCAATCCGACGGCGGCCGCGGCGGCCTATGCGCGCGCGATCGAGCACTACGAGCGCGCCATCCTGGAGAATCCCGCCAGTGGCGCGAGCGCTGACCACTACATCGCCCTTGCTCTGGCCGGTCGCGGCCGGCTCGCCTTCGAGGCTGGCAACCACGCCAGCGCGGTCGACGAGCTCCTGGCCTCCTTCACGCGCCGGCCGGAGGCCGCGGCCACACTCGACGGCCTGAACCTGTCGGCGGTGGACACGGCCAAGATGCTGCTCGCGCGCCTGCGCGCGGCCCAGCAGGAGGAGCCCGCCGCCCGCCTCCAGGCAGCCCTCGACGGGCTCGATCCAGCGCTCCTCGAGCTGCCTGCCTACGAGCGGGAAATCCCCGCCGATCCAGCCCCGCGCGGGGGCTGGCGAGGGACGCGCTAGCCCCTTCGAGGCGCGGCCGTTCGGTGTCCGCCGACCCCTTGCTGTAGGGCTCCTGGCGTCCAGGATCCGGCCGTTCGCGGGGATCGGGCACGGCCTGTGCCAGGCGCGGTTGCAATGTTTGCACCCAACGGGTCCCGCCTGAATTCGCAGGGATTTCGGACGAGATTGCAAATTCGTTATTTAGGATTCCTCTTTTCGGACAGGACAGCTAACGTGAGGTTCCTCGGGTTCCAGATCGCGGACGGCCTGGAACCAAGCATCACGGCTTCCGTCCGAAACAAGGGAAAGGTCAAATGCAGCTCAGCACCCGGTCTCTCACCGCGCTCGGGGCGTTTTTCGCCATCGGCGCCTTTGCTCAGGCCCAGAACGGCTTCAAAGCCCATGGG
>JANOGB010000570.1:0-9844 GCA_031413955.1 Planctomycetota bacterium
CTTCGCGCCGCCCCAACGGCGAGAGTGCGGTGCCTGGCTCGGCTTTGCCGGATTCCGCCCTGCGCTCCTCATCACTCCTGCGCGCACCCGGAATCCGGCGAAGCCGTGCCTGGCTCCGTACTCTCGCCTGTTCTGGGACTAGCGGTGGATCCGCGAGGTGGCCGAGGCGCGGCCCTTCTTCGGCATGGCCTTGTCGGACACCCACTTCAGCACCTTGCCCGGCAGGTTCTTGTCCTCGAGCGGCGTGGCCACCTTGGGCGGCGAGAGGAAGATGTCCAGGTAGGGGTTGCCCGAGAAGGCATTGGCCTCGAGGGCCATCTTCTCCCCCTCGTCGTCCTTCGACGTGGCCACGAAAGTCGGCAGGCCCACCAGCGTCTGGATGTCGGCCCGCACGTCGAAGCCGTAGTCCGCCGCGTTGGGCGCCAGGAGCACCATGCAGACCACGTTCTCATCCCCCTTGGCATGGCGTACGGCCAGGGCGCAGCCCGCGCCGTATCCGATCAGGGCCAGGCTGGTGCTGTGGATGACGGGCTGCTCGAGCAGCCACTTCGCGGCCGCGTCCAGGTCCTTCGGCGCCTGCGTCCAGGTGGACTTGCGATCGCTCTCGGAGAGCTTGTTCCAGTCGAGCTTGGCCGACTTGCTGGCCCCGTGTCCGCGCAGGTCGACGGTCAGGACGCCGAAGCCCTGCTTGCACAGACGGTCAGCCAGGGGGTCGAGCTGGGATCGGTCGCCGCCCGCATCGTGGACGAGGAGCACGCCCGGAGCAGTCGTGCCGGGCTTGTAGAACGAGGCTTGCAGCGCCTCGCCGTCCGCGGTCTTGATGGCGACGGTCTCGGGCGCGACGCGGCCTCCGGCGTGGCTGGCCGTGGCGGCGGCAGGCAGGGCGGAGGGGCCATTCGCGAGGATCGGGGTCGACAGGGCGACCAGGACCAGGACTCTTCGCATGCTGGCGGTGGGGAAAACGAGGGGGATCTCCCGCCAGGCCCGCGTGCGGCGAACGACCCGGACCCTCGGGGCCGTTCGAGGAAACGCGACCTGACAGCTGGAGACGGCCTCGGGGGTGGGCTTGCAGCCGGTCCTGGAGGGGGGTCTCCCGTAGGGAGCAGAGGCAGGGGTGAGGAACGAAGCGCAGCGACGGCCAGGCCTCGATTCGCTCAGGGGTGGGAGCAATCTACGGCTTTGCATCGCTCAGGCAAGCCCCTACTAGCGCTTGGCCCCGGCGCGGCTACCACCGGCGCCACTTTTCTGGGCCCCCCGTGCTGCGGAGGTCCGAGCTATCCCAGGGCGAGCTGCCGGCGCGCATCGATCTCCTCGCGGTTGATGCGCACGAAGACCTCGTCCAGGCGCTCGCCGAGGCCGCTCCGTTCCGCCTCGTCCTGCCGTCCCGCGCCGGACGGCGTTCTCGGGGAAGACGGCGTTCTCCCGGAAGACGGCGTTGTCCGGGAAGACGGCGCTGTTCGGGAAGACGTCGTCTCCCTCGAGAGTGTGCGGCGTACCGAGCGCATCAGCTGCAGCGCCATCCGGAACGTGCGGCAGATCTCGCCCGGAGTCGCGGGTGTGAGCTCCTCCACGGCCTGCAGGCTCTGGCCGTCGTACCAGGCCTCGATCGCGTGCGTGAGGCCCCAGCAGGGCGTCTTCGAGGGCAGCGGGATGCCGTGCTGGCGCTCGCGCTCGAGGATCTCCTCGGCCACCTGGTCCACCGCGCGCCGTAGCGCGCCGTGCAGCCGCGCAGGCACGTGCTCGGCCGGTCCGCGGCCGCGCTCCTCGTGCACGAGACCCACGAACATCACCGCCAGGGCCTTGGGCGAGAGCTTTTCGAGCAGGCCGCGGAAGAGCAGCTCGCCGATCATGAGCTCGTAGCCGTACAGGAGACGCGCGACCTCGCCGCGCGGCGTCAGTCCGCCATCCGCAGCGAGGTACCCGAGCTCGGCCAGCAGGGCGAGGTGCCCCTCGACCAGCGCGTGCTGGCGGCGGCGCTGCGCTTCGCGTGCCTTGTGGCTGTTCTTGCGCTGCTGGTACTGGTCGAAGGACTTGTCCCAGGCCTCGAACACGCGCTCGCGCCCGAGGCGCGCGTGCAGATGCAGCAGCGAGGAGTAGGACAGTCGGAAGCGCGACTGCACCGGCTCGCTCTTGCCGGTGAACAGGCGCTCGATGGGCGCGTCGAAGAGGTCGCGTGGGTCGAGGTGCGTGAGCACCAGCCCGGCCTCGTCGATGCCCTGGCGCCCGGCGCGCCCGGCCATCTGCAGGTAGTCGCGCGTGCGCAGGTAGTCGAAAGCCACGCCGTCGAACTTGCGCAGCGAGGAGAACACCACCGTGCGCGCCGGCATGTTGATGCCCAGCGCGAAGGTCTCGGTGGTGAAGAGCAGCTTGATCAGGCCCGAGGTGAACAGGCGCTCCACGACCTCCTTGTGGATCGGCAGCATGCCGGCGTGGTGGTAGCCGACACCGCGCGCGGCCAGTGCGAAGAGCTCGCCCTGGCCGTCCTCGGGGCCGAGCTGGAACTGACGCGCGAGCTCGGCCTGCAGCGTCTGCATGCGCGCGCTCTCCGCGCCGCGCAGGAGCTGCCGGTGCTGGTTTCGGTGCGCCAGGCGCTCGCAGTCCTTGCGGCTGAAGGAAAAACACAGCACCGGCAGGAGCTCGCTCTTCTGCAGGTGCTCGAACAGGTCGTCGAGATCGCCCGGCACGAGCCCCATGGGCGGGCGAAACCCGCGCCGCCCGCCGCGCCGCTGTCCGCGGCTACGCTCGCGTTCCTGCTCGCGCGCGGCGCTCTTCTGCACCCAGTCCAGGCGGTGCTGGTCGAAGATCCCGTGGCGCGTGGTGTGCAGACGGTGCTGCAACGGGACCGGGCGCGTCGTCGACTGCACCACCTCCAGCTCCTGCGGGCGGATCTCGCGCAGCCAGGAGCCGAGCTGGTCGAGGTTCGAGATCGTGGCCGAGAGCGCGAGCATGCGCACCTCGCTGGGCGCGAAGATCAGGCTCTCCTCCCAGACCGTGCCGCGCTCGGCGTCGTCCAGGAAGTGCACCTCGTCGAAGATCACGTAGTCGACGTCGTGCAGCGCTTCCGGGTCCTCGAAGATCGAGTTGCGCAGGATCTCGGTGGTCATGATGAGCACCTGCGCGCCCGGATGGATGGTCACGTCGCCGGTCATCAGGCCCACGTCCATGCGCGGATCGTCGCGGAAGTCGCGGTACTTCTGGTTCGAGAGCGCCTTGATCGGCGCCGTGTAGACGCAGCGCCGCCCGCGCGTCACGGCGTCGGCGATGGCGTACTCGGCCACCAGCGTCTTGCCCGCCCCGGTGGGGGCCGAGACCAGCACGTTCGAGCCGGCGCGGATGGCCTCGATGGCGCGGATCTGGAAGGCCGAGAGCTGGAAGCCGCCCCAGTGGGTGATGCGCTCGGGCGGCGGAGGAACGGGCCTCGGCATCGGGCGTCCGGGATCCTCGGCGGCGCGGTCCGACATGGACGGCTCAGAAGCGTGCCAGTTCGCGCTCGACGCGCGCCCTGCGCAGGAGCGGAAAGCTCGCCGGCAGGAGGTTGCCCTCGATCACGAGCTCCGTCAGGCGCACGGGGTGGGTGGTGTGCGCGCGCAGAAAGAGCGCACCGCCCTTGCGCCCGCCGGCCGCGACCGAGACTTCCTGATCCTGGCAATGCAGGAACACCTTGGCGCCGTCGTGCCGCATCTCCAGGTCGTACACGGCGCCGAGCTCCAAGGGAAACTGTTTGCCGGACACCTGGTCGATCTTGTCGCTGTCGACGATCAGCAGCGTGCGGAAGTTGATGCCCGCGACGAAGTGCTCGGCCCGGTCGTCCGCCAGGCCCAGGTAGAAGAACAGCGCGGCATCGCCGGGCGCCTGCGTATCGTTGTAGCCCATGCGGTAATGCACGGAGAGCGGCGCGCCGAGCTCGAAGCGGGTATGCAGGCCCACCTTCCCGAGCGCGACGAGCTCGCCGCCCTCCACGCGAAAGGGCTCGTCGGCGGTCGTGATGGCCGGCAGGGTCTCGGCCACCAGCCCGGGATAGAGCCCGGTCGAGAAGTCGTCCAGCTCGCGCGGGTCGTCGAAGGAGTAGCTCAGGCACACGCGCTCGCCGGCGAGCTTCTCGAACTTCGCGCCGAAGAGCTCCTCGGGGGCGAGCAGCGCGACTTCCGCCTCGAGCCAGGAGCGCGCCTTGGCGAGCAGCACGGGTTCCAGCCGCTGTACCGCCTCGAAGTCGGCGCCCTCGACGCGGAGCGCGCGCACCTCGGCCAAGAGCGCCTCGGCAGCGTTGCGCTCGCGCGGCGTCGGCGCCTTCGCCAGCGCCTGCAGCCGTGCCAGCACCTGGCCGAGCCGCAGGCGCGCCGGGTAGTCCTCGAGCGCGTCGCGCAGCAGCGCGCCCGACTCGCCCTGGTCGTCCTTGAGCAGCCGCTTCGTGCGCGCGTCGCCCCGCAACGCGTACGGGACGAGGCGCGCCCAGTCGGTCTCGGTCCCCTGGGGGCGCATCTCCTGCGCGAGCGCGAGCGCATCGAGCGCGCCGGCCGCGAAGCGCTCCTGGCCCGAGCGGTTCTTCTCCAGCACGACGTCTCCGCCAGCGCCGGCGGCGGGGTCGAGACAGAACGACAGCACCCGTGCCTGGTAGGACTTGCCCTCGTGTACGAACGAGAGCGTGCCCTTGCTCGCGGCCAGCTCGGCCAGGTACGCGTCGCGCAGCTCGCGCCAGCAGGCGAGGCGCCGGCGTTCGCGCTCGACGCGCTCGTGCAGCTCGGGCTCGAGCTCGGCCTTCGCCAGCGCGTCGAGCGTGCGGACGGCCTCGGCCTCCGCGCCCGCCGTGAGCTCGTAGATCGCGAGCGCCAGGCGTTCCTCGGGCGCGGCGTCCGAGAGGTCGAGCTCCGGCAGCGGGGACGAGAAACCGGCCGCCTCGCCGCGCAGCAGGGCTTGCATGGCCTTCTCGGCGTCGACCCTCTCGAGCGGGAATGCATTCTTGTGCTCGCGGAGCGCCCACGCCAGGAAGGCGTTCTCGAGCTCGGCCGCACCGGTGGGCTGGAAGCGCTCCAGGAACTTGGGCGCGGTGCCGAGCCCGCGCAGGGCGTCCCCGAGGAAGGCGACCAGCGCGGGCCGGTGGCGCCCGTTCTCCTCCGACCAAAGGAAGGCGAAGAACAGGGTGGCCTGGCGCAGAAAGGCCTGCGGGTTCTGGGTGACTCTCAGCGGCGCGAGCTCGCGCGGCGTCTGCGCGCGCAGGTAGGCGTCGACCTTCGCCGCTTCGCCGACCTGGAAGAGCTCGCCGATCGTGCGCAGGTGGGCGAAGCTGCTCGGCGGCGCCTGCGTGTCGGCCACGAGCCACCTCAACGAGTTGAAGTCGATGCGCAGCACGGCCGGGTCCGCCAGCGTGCTGGCGAGCCCCTCGGCCATGCCCTCGAGGACCCAGTTCTCGAAGCGCGGCGCGCCCTCGCCCGCGTACCAGGTCACCTGGCAGGCGTGCACGAGCGCGTGGCGGGCGGAGCGCACGCGCTCCGGCCACGGGCGCTGCTCGCCGGTTGCGGGGTCGAAGAGGACGCAGGCGCCGAGCGCACGGTCGTAGCCCACGGCCGCGTCGGGATGCCAGGTGGATTTCGTGGCGCGCAGGTACTTCTCGAACTCGCCCATCGAGCTCAGCACCAGGACTCCGAAACGCTCGCTGCCCGCGCGGCGGGCGAGGCCGTTCGGCGCAGCTATGCCCTGCTCGAAGACCCGCAGGGTCCCCGCGAGGGCCGGCGCGACCTTCTCCACGTAGTCCGCCGCGCGTGTCGGGCTCGCCCCCGTCGCGCGCTGGACCAGGAACAGGAACGGGGCGCGCTCCACGCGCTCGAGCTGGATCTTGGCCAAGTAGGGGTGCGCGCGCAGCCCGCGCTCGAGCTCGTCCTCGCCTACCGGCTCCGCCTGCGGCGGGCGTGGAAGGGCGGCCAGCGGCGCGGCCAGCCCGCACGCGCAGGCCGAGCGGGCGAGGAGCGAGGCGAGCCGGAGCCTCACAGCCCCGCCATCTGGCGCTCGGCCCAGACGCGCTTCATGCGCTCGAAGCCGTTCGGGCGCAGGCCGCCCTCGAGCACGAGTTTGTCCATGCGCAGCTCTAGGTCGGTGCTCGCGCGCAGGAAGACCGCGCCGTACTGGCGCGCGCCGGCGTCGAGGCTGCATTGCTGCTTGCCGCCGAGCAGCAGCTTGAGCGCCTTCCCGTCGTGGCGCAGCTCGAGCGGATGCGGGCGGCCGAGCTCGAACGTGCTGTCCTTCTCCGGCGTGGAAGCGGCGTTGAGGGTCTCGAAGACCTGCAGCGAGCTCAGGTTGACGGCCCACGCGAAGTGTTCCGAGCCGTCGTCGCAGACCCCGAGCGCGAAGTAGAAGGGCGTCTGCTGGACGTCGGCCTTCTCGTACTGGATGTCGTAGCGCACCGTGAGCGGCGCCCCGAGGTCGTAGAGCGTGCGCAGGCCGGCCTGGCCGAGCGCGATCAGCGCGCCCTTCGAGACCTGGAAGGGCACGTCCTTCGCCCGGGTGGTCCCGAGACCGCGGCTGGCGATCTGCGGATAGAGCTTGGACTCGAAGTCGTCGAGCTCATGCGGGTCGTCGAAGGCGTAGGTGATGCGCACGCGCTCGCTCCCCAGGGACTCGAGCTTGCCCTTCAGGAACGCCACCGGGCCCAGCAACTCGAAGCGGCGCTCGTACAGCGCCAGTGCCTGCGCGCGCAGCTGCGCGCGCTTGCGCTTGACGACCGAGGTGTTCGCGTGATCGACCAACAAGCTGCGGAAGACATCGATGCGCTGATCGGCGTCGCGGGGCGTGGTGGGCAGAGGACGGTCGGCCAGGGCCGCGATCTTGGCCATGGCCTTGCCGAGCTCCAGGCGCGCGGGATAGTCCTCGCGCCCATCCGCCAGCAGGGCCTTGGCCTCCTCGCTGTCCGGCTTGAGCAGCTTCTTCCACTGGTCCCTGTCGCGCAGGATGAAGACGTAGAAGCGCGTCCAGTCGCCCTCGGTGGAGCCGAAGCGCATCTCGCGCGCGAGCGACCACGGATCCAGCGTCTCGACCTGGATGCGCCGGATCCCGCCCTTCTTGTCGTCGAGCTCGACCAGGCCCTCCGAGTACGAGCGCACGCCGAATTCCTTGGCCGTCACGCGCGGGCCGAGATCGAGCGGCAGCAGAGTCTTTTCGTCCACGAGCCGCAGGAGGAAGGCGTCGCGCGCCGCCTCCCAGGCCTCCGCGCGGCGCGCCTCGCGCTCCACCCGCGCGGCGAAGGCGGGCTCGGCCCCCTCCAGCAGCCCGGCCAGGCGCGCGCGTCCGGCGCGCAGGCGTCCGGAGCCGATCTCGGTGATCGCGAGCGCCAGGCGCTCGTCCGCGGTCGCGTCGGCGAGCGACAGGGGCGCCAGGTTGCCTCGCGCCGGCGGGCGCGCCGCGCCGGAAACCGGCGTGGGCGTCTTCTCGGGCTCGGCGCGCGACTTCGGCTCCGGCTTCGCCCCCGCGGCGGCGAGCGCATCGGGCTCGGCGCGCGAGAGCGCCGCGAGCACGACCTCGGGCTTGACCTTCTCGCCCGGGAAGGCGCGCTTGTGCTCGCGCTGTACCCAGGCCAGGAACTCGCGTTCGAGCTCGTCGAGTTTCTCGGGCGCGAAGCTGGCCGCGAACGCCTCGGCGCTGCGGTTGCCGCTGAACGCGCGCCCGAGCCACTTCGTCAGCCCCGAGCGGTGCTTGCCGTCGTCGGCGCTCGCCAGGAAGGCGTGCAGCAGGGTGGCCTCGCGGTAGAAGGCCGTCCAGGGATCCAGGCCCGGGCCCGGCATCAGGCTGGCGTCGACCGTGCGCAAGTCGAAGAACTCCTGCAGCCGGTTCGGCTCGTCCACGGCGCACATTTCCTCGAGCCCGCGCATGTGCGCCCAACGCGTCTCCGGGGTCTTGGCGTCGTCCACGAACTCCGACAGGCGGGCGGGCGCGGGCAGGGCGTCCCCCGGCTCCGGGCGCGACAGGTAGTCGGCCATGCCCTCGAACATCCAGCAGCGGATGGGCGCGGGCCCCTCGGCCGCGTAGTAGGCGCACTGCAGCGCGTGCACCAGCGCGTGCTGGGCGCTCTGCAGGCGCTCGTCCGCCGCGCGCGCCTCGGCGGGATCGTCGTAGATCACCGCCGCGCCCAGGTCGCGCGCGAAGGTGGAGGTGCTGGCGTCGAAGTGTCCGGCTCCGCTGGTCGCGCGGTAGCACTCGTCGAAGGCGTCGCGCGAGCGCAGCACGACCACCGGCAAGAGCGGCGCGTCCGCGCGCTGCGCGAGGCCCAGCGGCTTCGCGATCTCGCTCTCGAAACGCGCGCGCACCGGGTCCAGCAGGGCCAGGGCCGAGGTCGCGACGTCGGCCGCCTTGCGCGCGGCCGCATCGCTCGAGCGCTGCACGAAGAACAGGTAGGGCGGCTGGTTCTCCACGGCCTCGAAGGCCGTGCGCGCGAGGTAGGGGTGCGCGCGCATCTTCAGCGCGAGGGCGGTGGCGGCGGGCGAGCGTGTCGCGGCCAGCTCGGCCGGCGCCGAGCGGCCCTGCTGTGCCCGCGCCGGCGCCGCGAACAGGACCAGCGCCACGACGCCGGCCCAAGCCACGAATCGTCTGTCGTTCAAGTGCTCCTGCTTCTCCCGGCGCGCGATTCTCCGCGCCCCCGGCCCGCGGGGCAAGCTCCGAGCAGCCTTGCGCGGCGCCGGAGGCGGCGCTGCAATTCGCCGGACATGGCAGGGGAAGGCACCGTACGGCGTACGCTCGACCGCTTGCTGTCGCGCGCGGGACTGTGCTCGCGCGGCGAGGCGGCGCGCTGGATCGTCGCCGGCCGGGTGTGCGTGAACGGCCGGACCGTGCGCACGCCCGAGGTCTGGGTCGATCCAGGCCGGGACGCCGTGACGCTGGACGGTCGGCCGCTGCGCGGCGCGCGACCGCTCTACCTGCTGCTCAACAAGCCCAAGGGTTTCCTGACGAGTCTGGGCGACCCGCGCGAGCGACGCACGGTGTACGACCTGCTCGCGGACGCACCCGCCTGGGTCTTTCCGGTCGGGCGTCTGGACCGCGACACGAGCGGTCTGCTGCTCTTCACCAACGACACCGAGCTTGGCGAGCGCGTCACGAATCCACGCTTCGGGCTCGCCAAGCGCTATCGCGTGACCACCAAGGCGCGCGTCACGGAAACCGAGCTCGCGGCGCTGCGGCGCGGCCTCGAGCTCGACGACGGCCCGACGCGCCCGGCGCGCGCGCGGCTCGTCGGCCACCGCGGTCCGACCAGCGTGGTCGAGCTCACCATCGAGGAAGGCCGCAAGCGCCAGGTGCGGCGCATGTTCCTCGCCCTGGGCCGGCCCGTGAAGGAGCTGCGCCGCGTCGGCATCGGTCCGCTGGAGCTCGGCCAGCTCGCGAGCGGCCGCTGGCGCGCGCTCACGGCCGCCGAGCTCAGGGCCCTGCGTGCGCAGCTCGCGGAGCACTGAATTCGATTGGCGCTCGACCACTCGGCGCGCACGGCGAGAGTACGGAGCCAGGCACCGCACTCTCGCTGTTGGGGCGGCGCGAAGCGCTCGCCCGCAACCCAAACGCACCGCGGAGACGCGGAGAACGCGGAGCCTCGCGTAGGAAGAAGAAGGGGGCCTCCGGATCGCCGGCTTCCGGAGAGCCGAAGCCACGGAGGCCCCATCCTCTCTGACCTCTCCTCCGCGCCCTCCGCGTCTCCGCGGTGCGTTTCCTTGCTCGCCCTGCAAGCGGCCGGCGAATAGAAGACCAGCCCGGCCTGCGGCCGGAACCAAACGTTGGCATGGCGTGAGACCTCGCGTAGGAATGTCGGTGTGAAGACGGCAACCAAACGGAGGCTCACGCCATGCAGGAGTTTCTAACACGCCACGCGTCCCAG
>JANOGB010000571.1:0-4693 GCA_031413955.1 Planctomycetota bacterium
CTCGCAGGCGCCACGCGGTCCGTCCCCCGAGGCGCCCGTCAGGGCGCCGCGGACCGCGTGGCGTCTGCGGGCTCGGCTGCACGGGCGCCACGGGTCCGGCACATCGCTCCCGCGCCGCGAGCGGGGCCCCGTCGAGCTCGCGCCAAGGGTGAGGCACGCACGAAGAGACGCGCGCAGGCGCGAGTCGTGGGTCCATCCGGCCGAGCCTCCCGCCGCGCACCTTCTCATGGTGCGGTAGACTTTCCGCGAACCGGCCTCCACCCCTAGCCGCCATGGCTTCCCCCTTCGATGGCGCCCGGGAGCTCGTCCGCCGTGCCTGGGCCAGCCGCCAGCAGCACCGGCAGCGCTCGGGTTTTCACAGCCGCTTCGGCGGACTGTGGAGCGATCGGCTGGAGGCTCCGCGGCTGCTCGAGGAGCGGCGCACGAGCGGCGCGCTCTCACGCGACGACGCCGCGCGCCTGTCGTTCTGGATGGAGCACGGGTTCTGGATCGAGAAGGACGCCGTGCCGGCGGAAGCGCTCGAGCGCGTGCAAGCCGAGCTGGCCGCGCTCAGCGCGCTCGCCTCGGACCCTGTTCGCGCGCCGCTGGTCGAGCTCGGTGGCCGCTACGAGCGCATGAGCCCGGCGCTCGAAGGGCAGCGCGTCAAGCTGGTCGACGCCTACGCGCGCTCGCGCGCCACGCTCGAGGTGGCGCTCGCCGAACCCATCCGGCGCTTCCTGCACCTGGTGTTCGAGGACGAGGCGCTGCTCTTCCAGAGCCTGTCCTTCGAGCGTGGCAGCGAGCAACCCGTGCACCAGGACACGGCCTACGTCGTGGTCAGTCCACCGCTCGCCTTCGTGGCCGCCTGGATCGCGCTCGAGGACGTGCGCGCGGGCGCGGGTGAGCTCGTCTACTACCCCGGCAGCCACCGCCTCGAGGACCACCTCTTCGGCGGCGCGCACAAGAACTGGAACCGCGAGCGCCACGGGCTCGTCGAGCAAGAGCACTTCCACGCCGAGCTCCTGCGGCGCTGCCAGGCGCGCGGCCTCGCGCCCGCGACCTTCCTGCCGGCCAAGGGCGACGTGCTCTTCTGGAGCGCCGATCTGGCCCACGGCGGCGTGCCGATCCGCGACGCGCGGCTCTCGCGCCGGAGCCTGGTGTGCCACTACTGCCCGGCCTGGGCGCAGCCCTACTACTTCCACTACCTGCCGGAACGACGTCAGGTGTTGCCGCTCCTCGGCGGCGGGCGCTACGCGAGCTCGCACTACCCCCTGGAGCCCTGACCACCGCGGCCGGGGATTCCCGGCTCCACGCGCACGCGCTACCCTGGTGCCAGGGAGAGCCGTGGAGGTGAAGGTGAATTCAGAGCAGCGCACGGACGCGCCCGAGCCGGGCCCGGTCCCAGGCTCCCCGCGCGAGAGGCCGGCGCGGGATCCGGATGCCCCGGTGTCGCTCGACAGCGGGTCGAGCCCGGAGCGGCCCGGCAGCAAGCCGCTCTCGGCCACGCTCGAGCGCCTGGAGGCACACACGCCCGACGAGGCGCGCTACGAGCTCGAAGGCGAGATCGCGCGCGGCGGCATGGGCATCATCCAGCGCGTGTGGGACGGCGACCTGCGCCGCTCGATCGCGCGCAAGATCCTGGGCAAGGACGCCAAGGGCTCCGACTCGCGCAAGAGCGACCCGCGCACGATCGGGCGTTTTCTCGAGGAGGCGCAGGTCACCGCCCAGCTCGAGCACCCCGGGATCGTGCCCGTGCACGAGCTGGGCGTCGACAAGAAGGGCACGCTGTACTTCACGATGCGCATGGTGCGCGGCGAGGACCTGCACCGGATCTTCGAGCACGCGCGCACCGGGCAACACGGCTGGAGCCAGACGCGCACCCTGCACGTCCTGCTCAAGGTGTGCGAGGCCATGGCCTTCGCGCACAAGAAGGGCGTGATCCACCGCGACCTGAAGCCCTCCAACGTGATGGTCGGCCGCTTCGGCGAGACCTACGTGATGGACTGGGGCCTGGCGCGCGTGCTCGGCGAGCGCGAAGGCAAGGACCTGCGCTTCCAGGCGGCGCCGCCCTCGAACGACGTGCGCACCGACCGCGGCGGTCTCGAGCGCACGCCCGATTCGCCCCTGCTCACGCGCGACGGCGACGTGGTGGGCACGCCGGCCTACATGTCGCCCGAGCAGGCGCGCGGCGAGCTCGCGCGCCTCGGCCCGGCGACCGATGTGTACGCGCTCGGCGCGATGCTCTACCACCTGCTGTCGGGCCGCGTGCCCTACACCGAGCCCGGCCGGAAGCTCGGACCGCACTCCATCCTCAGCCGCGTGATGGATGGTCCGCCCCCACGCATCGAGACGCTCGCGCCGGCCACCCCGCCCGAGCTGGTCGCCATCTGCGACAAGGCCATGGCGCGCGAGCTCGAACGACGCTACGCGACGATGCTCGAGCTGGCCGAGGACCTGCGCGCCTATCTGGAGATGCGCGTGGTACGCGCGTATCGCACGGGGCCGGTGGTGGAGCTCGCCAAGTGGGTGCGCAGGAACCGGCTGAGCGCAGCCAGCTTGGCGGCGCTCGTGCTGGCCGTCGCCGGCGGTGGCCTCTCGGTCGCCTGGCAACAATCCGTGCGCGCAGCGGAGGAGTCCCTGCGCCGGGACGAGCTCCTGGCCGAGAGCCTGGTCGCTTCGGCGGAGCAGTTGTGGCCCATCCATCCGAGTCGCGTCGCGGACATGGAGGCCTGGCTCACGAGTGCGCGCGCGATCGCGGCGGGGCTCCCGCAGGCACGCGTCGAGCTCGAGGTCTTCGAACGCGCGCACGCCAGCGCCGTCCGCGAGGAGGAGCCTCTGCCGCTCGCCGTGCAGTCGGCCACTTTCGAGCTCGCTTCCCTCGAGGCCCGACTCGAGGTCTTCACGCGCTCTCTGCGCGGACTCGTCACCCGCGAGCGCCCGAGCGAGACCAGGGAGGACCAATTCCTGAACGAGCTCGCCTTCGCAGCGATCAACCGAGCCGTCCTGGAGATCGAGGTCCCCGACCTCGAACGCTTGATCGAACGCCGCAAGGATGATCTGGCGGCCTTCCGCTCCTGGCACTACGGCAACGCGTCATCCGCCCGGGAGCACGAGCGCCTCACGCGCCGTGTGGAGCACCTTGCGAGCCTGACCCGCCCGCAGGACGGAGCGATCGCGCGCATCGAGGTGCGGCGGACCACTGCGGCAAGTCTGGAGGAGACCTCCCTCGCCCAGCACGCGAAGGAATGGGAAGAGGCCTGCGCTTCGATCGCCGACCCCGCCCGCTGTCCCCCGTACGCGGGCCTCCGCATCGAGCCACAGCTCGGACTCGTGCCCCTGGGCCAGGACCAGCGCACGAAACTCTGGGAGTTCTGGCACGTGCTGACGGGCGCTCGCCCGGAACGCGGCTCGGACGGAAACTTCGTGATCGGTCCCGAGACGGGCATCGTGCTGGTGCTGGTCCCCGGTGGAGCGGTCACGCTGGGCTCGCAGGACGAGGATCCCGCTGGCCCGAACTACTTCGCGGCGGAAGAGGGGATCGATCAGGGTCTGCGCCCGGTCGACCGCTGGATCGCCGACGTCGAGCTCTACTCATACTTCCTCTCGAAGTACGAGCTCACTCAGGGCCAGTGGCTCCGCATGACGGGCGAGAATCCTTCCGAGCACCGGGCCGGCATGAGCTTCCTCGGCATGGCGCGCCTGACGCGCTCGCACCCGGTCGAATCGGTGAGCTGGACGGAGGCCAGCGAGGTGCTCGGACACTACGGACTCGAGCTCCCGACGGAAGCCCAGTGGGAACGCGCGGCACGCGCCGGGACGCAGACGAAGTACGCGGCCGGAGCGACCGTCGACGCCATCCTCGACTTCGCCAACTTCGGGGACGAGTCCGCCGAGCGCGCGGGCTTCGCCGAGGCCTTGATTCCGTTCGACGACGGCTTCGCGCTGCACGCGCCGGTGGATGCCCTGCGCCAGGACGCCTGGGGCTTCCACGGACTCTTCGGCAACGTCGAGGAGTGGTGCCGCGACTGGTACGCCTCCTCCTGCGAGCGCGGCCGGATCCAGCGCGGAACCGGCGAGCACGTGCCGAAGTCGAGCCAGTTCAAGGCCTACCGCGGCGGCGGCTTTCGCAGCACGCCCGACCAGCTCTGGGTGTCGAGCCGGCATCGTCGGTTCCCCCAGTCCATCGATCTCGATCTCGGCGTCCGACCGGGACGAGCCCTCCTCCACCATTTGCGATCCAGATGAACACGACCTCGATCCGACAGCTCATTACAGCAGCCACGATCCTGCTCACCTGCGCGTCCTGTGTCGCCCTCAGCGAAGATGAGGGTGCTCTCTCCGACGAGGGCTGCATCATTGACGTGAGGCCCAAGGCGCACCAATCAACAGGCCCGGCAGGAATGGGCGATCACTGGGTGGTGATCCAGTACGTTCCAGTCGACATCAACAATGCTCGGACGGGAGTCGTGTTCGAACTGCCCGTCGTTGGCAACTATGCGACTTATACCTATGCCGGCCTCTACAGCGGAGGGAGCCCCACCAGGCTGCTTCCAGGTATCAACACGCTGACCCTCGAGTACAAGGACGGCAAGGTTGGTTTCCTCCTGAAAGACCCGAGGGGGAACCCGCTGCTCGACACGTACAACGATCATGAACCTCCTACCAAGGTCAGCAATGGCGAGCCAATTGAGTGGCCCAGGGCAAAGCAACTCAA
>JANOGB010000572.1:0-17710 GCA_031413955.1 Planctomycetota bacterium
CCACGGCGCCGCGTTCGAGGAGCGCCTCAGCGCGGCCAGCGCCGTCGGCAGCGACGGCGGACCGATCGTCATCTACTTCCTCGCCGGCCGCAGCCCGGGCCTGCGCTCCAGCAACTCGCGCCAGGAAGAACCGTGGCGCTATCCCGAGCGCTACGGCCCGCGCTCCCCGAGCTTCGCCCGCGCAATGCGCGCCCCGGCGCCCTTCGAGCGCACGCTCTTCGTCTCGGGCACCGCGAGCATCGTCGGCCACGCGAGCCGCCACTCGGACGACGTCCGCGCGCAAGTCGACGAGACGTTGCGCAACCTGGAAGAGGTCGCGCGCTCGTCCGGCGTTCCGGCGCGCGGCCGGAACTGGTTCCTCAAGATCTACCTGCGCGATGCGGAGGACATGGACTCCGTGCACGCCCGCCTGCGCGAGACCCTCGGCCCCGAGACGCCCATGCTCTTCCTGCGCGCCGATGTCTGCCGTCCCGAACTCGCGCTCGAGATCGAAGGCGTGCTGACCACCTCGTAGCCAGACACGCTCACGAGCCCGTCTTCCGCCGCTGTGCTTCCACCTCGTCGAGCAGCGCCCACAGGTCGTCGATGATGTGCTCGCGCAGCTCCGCGCGCGCCTCTTGGGCTTTGCGGCTCGGCTCACGTACCCCGCTTGAAGCCTGGCCGGGTACGGGGCGCGGGTAGCCCGCCTGGACGAGTCGCGCCTTGATCGCTTCCAGATCCAGAGGTTGGCTCTCCAAGGGAGCGTTCCCCTACGGCTGGCGGAAGCGGAACTGGACCGGGCCGCTGAGCGGCCGCCCCCAGGGGTCCCGGAGCGGCGGGACGACTATCGTCTGGGTCGCGGAGTCGTCCTTCTCGTCGTCGTCGCAGTCGTCGCCGGAGCAGAAGTGCGCGTGGCAGGTCGAGCTCTGGAGTCCCAGGGCGACAGCGACCAGGAGGGTCACCCTGCCCAGCGCTCTGCTCGCCCGCGACATGCGGACATCCTAGCCGCGCGCGGGCTTGAAGGTCAGATGCGCAACTGGAGGTGATTGCGACCCCCGGCGCGCTGGTAGCGGATCTCGGACACCATGGTGCGCAGCAGGTGGATCCCGAGCCCGCCCACGGTGCGCTCCTCGAGCGGCGCGTCCACGTCGACTTCCGGCGCGGACAGCGGATCGAACTCGCGTCCGTCGTCCACGAATTGCAGCTCGACCCCGCCCTCGCCGACGCGGAGATGCAGCGAGATCTCGTGCTGCGCCCGGTCCTCGAAGGCGTGGCGGATCACGTTCGAGAGCACCTCTTCGAGGGCGAGGTTGGTCGCGTAGACGGTCTCTTCCGCGACGCCGCGCCGTTCCAGGAGCGAGTTCGCGAGCTCGTTCACTCGCGCCAGCTCGCCGAGGTCGTTCGGGATCGTGAGGCGCAGCTCCTCGTACATCGTGTCTCGGGCGCGTCGCTCCTCAGCGAAGCAACTGCAGCGCGGCATCCGGTTCGTGCGTGATCGGGATCACCTGCTGGATGCCGGCGCTCTCGAGGGCGCGCTGGACCAGTTCTGTCGGGTTGAGCAGGACCATCTTCACGCCCTGCCGCTGGAGGCTCTTGGCGGCGCTGACGAGCATGCCCATGCCCATCGAGGCGATGAAGGTCACCCCCGATACGTCCACCAGGGTCGCCTTCCGCCGCGCGGTCGTGTTGAAGACGAACTGATTCTGGATGGAGCTCACGCCCTGGATGTCCAGGCGCCCGAGGATGGCGACGTGGGTGATCTCGTCGTCGGCGCGGATGATGGTCAGCTGCATGTTGTTGCCCCCCTGTGCTTCGAGCTCGGCGGCCTTGCGGGGAAATGAGACTATCCAGCACCCGTCAAGGGAGCATGAAGGGCGGCGGAGAGCGGCGAGTCACGCGCCGGCGAGCACGATCCAGGCCGCGGCGCCGCCGGCGGCGAGGCTCGAAACGAGGACGCTGTGCGCGGGTGGCAGGCGCCGGCCGTCGTGCGGGCGGATGCCGAGCTCGGGGTCCATGCGCTCGAATCCGGGGGTAGGGCCGAAGTCGAGCGCACTCACGGCGAGCACCGCGGCCGCGAGGAAGCCGCCGCCGAATTCGCCGGTGCAGGCCTTCGGGGCGAGGAGCGGAGGCAGGTCGGCGCCGAAGGCAGCGCGCAGGTGCAGCCCTTCGAGGCGGTCGCCCGGGCGGCTGCCCGAGGCGCCCGAGACGATGCGGTCGATATGTGTGATGCTCGCGCGCTGCAGACCACGCTGGAGGGCGGCGGCGAGGTGCGCGTGGCCGGTGCCAAAGCTCGAGGCGCTGGCGCTCGGATCGTTGGCGCGGATCGCGGCACGCAGCCGGGCGCGGATGGGTGCTCCGCGGGCGCGCGCGCGGGCTTCGCGCTCCAGCACCACCACGGTGGCGCCCTCGCTGTAGACGATCCCGTCGCGGTCGGCGTCGAAGGCGCGGCCGCACTCGCTGTCCCAGGCCGTGCCGCGCGACAGGGCGCCGAAGCGATCGAGCATGCCGTGCGTGAGCGGCGTGACCTCGTCCACGCAGCCGACCAGCGCGAGCTCGCAGCGCTCAGACGCGAAACAGGCCAGGCCTTGCGCTACCGCGAGCAGTGCGCTCGCCTCGCGCTGCACGACGGTCGCGTTCGTACCCCGCAGCCCCGAATCGAGCGCGACCTGCCCGGCGTGGGCGTTGGCGACGGATTCCATGAACAGGAACGGCGAGGCGCTCTCGGGGCCGGGGTGGCGGATCTGATCCAGCAGCCGCACGGTGAACTCGTTGGGACCGAAAGCCGTGCCGAGGCACACGGCCACGTCGCGGCCGGCGAGCTCGGCGCGCTCCAGCCCGGCGTCCGTGAGCGCCATGCGCGCGGCGGCGACGGCCATGCGCGAGGGCAAGCTCAGCCGGCGCGCGAGCTGCGGATCGAGGAAGGGCTTGAGCCCGAGGGGATCGACGCGCCCCGCCATGCACGCGGATCCGGCGCGGTGGAATTGTGGCGAGAGCTCGATCGGGCTCGTGGCCGTCCGGCCTTCGGAGAGGCCATTCCGCAGCGCGTCGAGCCCGATGCCGTGGGGCCCGAGCGTTCCGAGACCGGTGATGACGATGTCCGGCGTCACAGGAACGGCCGTCACGGGCACGAGCTCGTGAGTGCGTGCTCGGCGCACAGGACCAAGGCGACGTCGGCGCCGCCGAAGGCGAGGTTCACGGAGAGCGCGTTCGCCGGGTAGGCCAGGGCGCGCGGCGCGCCGGTCACGAGTTGTGCCGGACACTCGGGATCGATTGCCCCCACGCGGTGCGTGGGCGGGAGGCTCGCCCTCGTCAGCGCGAGCAACGTCGCCACGGCCTCGACTCCGCCGCAGGCGCCCAGCAGGTGACCGACGGCGCTCTTCGTCGGCAGGATCGGGATCGCGGAGAGGCGCGCGCCGAAGACCCTCGACAGTCCCTTCCACTCCGCCACGTCGTTCAGCGGCGTGGCCGTCCCGTGCGCATTGATGACGTGGATCTCGGCTCGATCGATCCCGGCGTCCTCGAGCGCCTTTTCGATCGCGAGCGCCAGCCCCTCGCCGCTCGGATCAGGGGCGGTCATGTGATGGGCATCGCAGCTCGAGCCCGCGCCGGAGAGCTCGGCCAGGACGCGCGCTCCCCGCGCGTGCGCATGTGCCTCGCTCTCGAGCAGCAAGAAGCCCGCGCCCTCGCCCAGCGAAAGACCCGCGCGCCCGGCCTGGAACGGGCGGCACGGCGCTTCGTCGACGGCGCGCAGCGCGTTGAAGCCGGCGTAGGTGAGCTGGCACAGGGAATCGGTGCCACCCGCCAGGGCGAGCTCGATTTCCCCGGCGCGCAGGCTGCGCAGGGCGGCCTCGATCGCCATGCCCGCGGCCGAACACGCGGAGGAGAGCGTGACCACCGGCCCGCCGATCCCGAGCGCGCGTGCCACCGCGTCGGCCGGACCGTTGTGCTGCTGCGAGGCGATGCGGCTCAGCGCGACGCGACGGTTCTCGCCCGCACGCAGCTCCCAGAAGAACTGCTCGCCTTCGAACATGCCGCCCGTGCTCGTGCCGAGGAAGAGACCGGCGTTCGCGAGGTCGAGCTTGTCTGGCTCGAGCTCGCCCGTCGCGAGCGCTTCTCGCGCCGCCGCCAGGGCGAAGCCGTCGGTGCGCGTCAGCCGCGCGCGCTGCTTCGCGGGCAGATCCGCGAGCGCCTGCTCGATTCCCGGCGGCACCTCGCCGGCGATGCGCGTGCGGTGGCCCTCCGTCGGGAAGAGCTCGAATGGACCGATGGCGACGCGTCCCTCCTCGAGCCCACGCGCGAACGGTTCGAGCCCCCACCCAAACGGCGTGACGGCGCCCATGCCCGTCACCAGGACCCGGACGCGAGCGGAGCGCGGGTCCTTCTCCGGAGTCACTTCTTCGCTACCTGCACGGCCCCGGCCGCGAGCTCGCCCTCGACGAAAGCGGCGAGCGTGCCGACGTTCGTGAAGGCCTCGCGCCCCATCTGCCCGCTCTTCACGCGGATCTGGAACTCCGCCTCGAGGCCGAGGACGAGCTCCAACGCGTCGACCGAGTCGAGCCCGAGCCCCGCACCGAAGAGCGCCTGATCGTCGGCGATGTCCTCGGGCGCGAGCCCCTCCAGCATCAGACTGCGGACGATGACTTGCTTGATCCTCTGCCGAATGTCCGCCTGCGTCATGCTGCTGGAGAGCGCGTCTGTTTCGGTTGTCTCGGTTTCCGTCTGACTGCATGATTGTAGGAAGAGGGCTCGAAAGTTGGAACAGGGACGCACGTCGGCACGAACGCTCGTCGCGCCCTTTCTCGAAGCCTCGCAGCGGGATCCGCGGCACCCGTGGGCTCACGGCACTCACGGCGAGCGCACGCTCGGGGAGAGTCGGCGAGCGATCCTGACGGCGGCGGAGGAGCTGCACGCGCGTGGCCTGGCTCCGGGCACGCTGGTGGGCCTCGTCCTCGGCGCCGCGCCCGGTCCGATCGAGGCCCTGGCCGCGCTGTGGTGCGCCGATCTCGTTCCGCTGCTGCTCGATCCCAGCGTGCCGCGCGAAAGCGAGCTCGAGATCGCGAGCCGGATGGGCGCGCGCCTCGCGTGGCGGCCGGCGGAGGAATGGAGCGAGACGCTGGCCGTGAGCGCGGCGGTCGATCTGGCTCCGGAGCCGTCCGCATCGCACAGGCTTTTCCCCGCCGCTGCGTCCGTGAAGTTGACCTCGGGCTCCTCCGGCGAGCCGCACGGCGTGCAAATGAGCGCCGCGGGTTTGCGCGCCGACACGGACGCGCTCGTCGCTTGCATGGGCCTCCGTGCGAGTGATCGTTCGCTCGTCGCGGTGCCGCTCTCGCACTCCTACGGTTTCTCGGTCCTGGCCGTCCCGGCCTTGACGCACGGCATCCCGCTCGTGTTTGCCGGCGAAGAGGGGGTGCTCGACGCCGCGCGTGCGTTGAACGCGACTTTCCTGCCCAGCGTTCCCGCCTGGTATCGCTCCGTGCTGCGCAGCGAGCAGAGCGCGAGCCTGCCGGAGTCCTTGCGCTTGCTCGTCTCGGCCGGCGCACCGCTCGCACCCGAGGTCGCGCGCGCTTTTCGCGCACGCTTCGGGCTCGCGATCCACGTGCTCTACGGCGCGAGCGAGTGCGGTAGCATCACCTTCGACCGCACGGGCACGGCCGCGGAGCGCGGGCGCGTGGGCACGCTCCTCGACGGCGTCAGCATCGAGCTCGGCGAGCGCGCGGATGACGACGCGCCGGGCACCGTCAGCGTGCGCTCGCCCGCGCTCGGCCTCGGCTACTTGCCCGAACGCTTGGGCGAGCGCGCGCGCCTGGGCGAAGGCCGCTTCCACAGCGACGATCTGGCACGCTGGCGCGACGGCGAGCTCGAGCTGTGCGGGCGCACGAGCGACTGGATCAACGTGAAGGGCCGAAAAGTCGATCCGCACGCGGTCGAGGCCGCCATCGCCTCGCACCCGGCCGTGCGCGAGGTCGTGGTGCTCGGCAAACGCCAGGCGCACGACGACGAGATCGTGCGCGCCGTGATCGTGCGCGACGGCGAGCTCGGCTTCCTGGACGTCATCGAATGGTGCCGCGCGCGCCTCGCGCCCTACCAGCTCCCGCGCAGCGTCCTGTTCGTGGCCGAGCTGCCGCGCACCGAGCGCGGCAAGCTGGATCGTGCGAAGCTGAGCGCGCTCTGACATCTGCCGCCGGGCCGATGGCGCTCCGAGCGCATCGCTGCTCTGGCCGCTCTGATCTTCAATTCCGGAGAGTCGTCGCCTGGCACGAGGATTAGCGGAAAGGAAGAAAGCGCACCGCGGAGACACGGAGGACGCGGAGGAAGAGGACAGAAGAGATAGGCCTCCGGGGCTTCGGCTCTCCGAGAGTCGACGATCCGGAGGCCATTCTTTTTCCTCCACGAGGCTCCGCGTCCTTCGTGTCTCCGCGGTGCGTTTGGGTTGCGGGCGTAGCCCGCGCTGAGCAGTCTCACGAGCTCGCGCGGCCAGCCGCCAAGTCCGCGGCGGCGGCGCCGCCACTCTTCGTCCTGCCGGTCACGCTGTGCCACCTGGAACGGGGCGAGCTGCAGCCCGGCTGCGACCGATCCACCCCCACGCGCGCAAGGACCGGGTCGGGTCACGACATGCAACGTGACGACCCCATTCCCAACCTGCATGCTTCGTTCCCTTCCGACCCGCTCCTGCCTCCTGCTCGCTTCCCTCGCTACCGCCTGCGCTTCGAGGCCAGCCGTTCCCGACCCGGCGCCCGGACCCCGCCTTCGTGCGCAAGAAGGGTCTCGCGTTCCAGGACTACCTCGACGCGCGCCGGCCGGCCGTGCTCGACGCCGAGCACTGCGCCCGCCTCAACTGGGAGGCGTACTTCTTCGCCGACCTGTGGGAGCTGGAGCGTTTTCTGTCCGATCCGGTGGCCTACTGCGGTCTGCTCACCGATCCCGTGAGTCGCCGGCGCTTCCGTCCGACCCAGGATTCACCGCGCTTGGTGCACGCCGGTGTGACCTACTACTTCGAGAGCGCAACGAACCGCGCGCGCTTCGAAGAAGATCCCGAGACCCTGCGCCTGCCCGGCTGGAAGATGTGAGCGCTACTGCAGCGTGAGGCGCAGGCCCGGCGCGCTGGAGGATATAGGGTCTTTCTCCTGCAGCGCTCGCTCGAACCACCGAGTCACTTGCGCCTGCTGGCCCATGACCCCTTTGCTCCGACTCGATCGCCAGACCGCGATTCCCGTCCCACCCTCGAAGCCCAGGTCGATGATCGCATTCACTCGCGCCGCCAGCCTCCTCGTGGCGGCCGCCGCCCTCCTCCTTCCAACCAGCGCAACCCACGCGCAAGACCGCCCGGCCCCGCCGCCTGAAACCGCCACCCCCGCCCCCACTCTCAAAGCCGGGATGCCCGCCCCCGAGTTCCGCGTCGAGTCGTTCCTCAAGGGCAAGCCCTTCACCGCCTTCGAGAAGGGCCGCATCTACATCGTCGAGTTCTGGGCCACCTGGTGCGGGCCCTGCGTGCTGAGCATGCCGCACCTTTCAGAACTCCAGCGCGAGTACGCCGACAAGGGCGTCACGATCTGCGGCGTGAACGTCTGGCAGGAGAAGGAGTATTCCCCGGCCACCCTGGACACCGTCACCAAGTTCGTCCAGACCAAGGGCGATGGCATGGACTACTCCGTCGCCTGCGACGGCGCCGCCGCGGCCATGGCCACCGTGCTGCACAGCTTGGCGTCATGGGCGAGCAGGTAGCGGACGCGATAGGGGAAGGAGAGCACCCAGCGCGCCTGAACCACCGCGCGGTTACTGCCCTGGACCGCGCGCGCGGCCACCGCCTCGAGGTCCTCCTTCGAGGCACGAGCGCTGACCGACAATCACGAGTTGCCGCTGGGAGCGAGGAGCACGCCGTGTGGCCGGATGGCACCCTCAGCGCGGACGCTCGATGGGAAGGTACCTCACGCGCGCACCGAGCAAGTCCACTGTGAGGATCGCGCCCTTCTCGAGTGCGTCCGCATGCTCCCTGAGAACACGAATCACGAGCAGACCGAGCGCCTCGGGAAGGACATCCTGGGTCCGCACCTGAAGGACGCTGGGACCATTCGCATTCGTCGCCGCCAGCAGGGCCGAGAAGTCGAGGTCATGCGTGAAGACCGAGCAGTCGTGACTCACGCGCCCATTGCATGATCAGGGAGTCCGGAGCACGGAGATCCCCGACCTCCGACCAGTGCGTCGCTTCGATGCCGTGCTCCCTCAAGAACCCGGCCCAGGCAGGGGTCAGGTTGAGGTCGACGAGGAGCTTCAGCTTCACCTCGAAGCTCACGCGCGGTAGGGCGGGAGGCTCAAAGGGAGGTTCCTCACCGGACTGCTGTCACGACGCCTTCAGCGGCAGGTCGATTTCCTCGCTGCGCCAGGCGGCGTAGGAAAGTGCAGCTTGGATGTCCTCGCGTTCGAGATACGGGTAAGCCTCCAGGATCTTCTCCGCCGCATGACCCGCCGCGAGGAGCCCCACGACGGTGCCTACCGTGACCCGCATTCCGCGGATGCAGGGGCGCCCGCCCATCACTTGCGGGTCGTGGGTGATTCGGGACAGGAGATCCTTCGAGTTCGGTTCGGTGCCCATTGGTTCTCCATCCAGGGTACGGGAGATTGTCGGGCCGCGCCAACGGTCGGCCGTCTTCGCCCAGGCCTTGTGGCAGCGTGAGGTCAAGTCACTGACGATTGACCGCCACCATCCGCCAACGTTGGCAGGAAGACGTGCGGAGCGCGTGTACAGAGGCCCAGCGGGAGTCGACGAGCGATTTCGAGGTCGAGATCTCCGGACCCGCGACCTGGCCACGCTCGAGCACGCCGCGCAGGAGCTGCAGACGCGCCTGCGCGCCTTGAATGGCGTCGACACGGTGCGCAGCTCGCTGGTCTCGGGCCAGCCCGAACTGCGCGTCACGGTCGACGAGGTGCGCGCCAAGGACCTGGGCCTCGACGTGGCCGAGCTCGGGCGCATCGTGGAGACGGTCGTCGCCGGCCGGCGCGTGACGGAGATGCTCGACGGCGGGCGCGAGGTCGACCTGAACGTGCTCGCCCCGCAGGCGCGCGTCGCCTCAGGGCGCACTCTCGCGGGTCGTCACACGATGATTTCGGTTAAGATGTGACGATGAAGGTTCGGATCTACACGGACACGTCAGTCCTCGGTGGCTGCGAGGATGTCGAGTTTGCCGATCATTCCGTCCGGCTCGTGGAGGGCTTTGTCAGAGGCGAACGCGTCCTCGTACTGTCTAGCTTGACGGTGCAGGAGTGCAGGAGTTAGCCGCGGCACCGGCCGAGGTCCGGAGACGACTTGCCTCCATCCCAGAGGCGCACATCGAGACACTCCAGCTTGATGCGGAGGCCAAGCAGCTTGCAGAGGCATACATTGCTGCGGGCGTGCTCACCTCCAAGATGCGGGCCGATGCCCAGCACATCGCCATCGCAACCGTAGGCCGCGTTGACGTGCTGGTTAGCTGGAACTTCAAGCACATCGTCAACTTGCAGCGCATCCACGGCTACAACTCCGTGAACCTGCGCGAGGGCTACCCCATGATCGAGATCCGGACGCCACGAGAGGTGTTGTCAGATGAGTAGGGTCGAAAAGAAGTTCGACGCCGTCGCAATGATGCGAGCGGCACGAGACAAGATCTCGGCCGAGATCGAAGGCATGACGTTGGAGGAAGAGTTGAAGTGGCTCGCCGCGCAGGAGGTCGATGATCCGTTCTTGAAGCGTCTCCGAGATCGGGCTGCCCAACAGGCCGATGCAGCGGGCCGGCCCTCGGCCGGCCGCTGATCGCCGAGAACGTTGGAAGGACCTCAGCTCGACGTCTCGCTGGGCGGCGTGGGGGAAGCACACAAACCATCGGCCCGCAGTCGATCGCCACCTCGGAGCGCCAGCTCGGCACGGCGGAGCCCTCAACGGCCCGGGCTTGATCGCAGTAGGGGCTGTTTCAGGGATTACCTGAAACCGTGCTCGATGCTCACGGTCTTGAGGGTCCTCGAAAAGCGACCCCATAGCCCCGCCGTCAGCCGCGACTTGGCGGCGCGAGCGCTCCAAGGAGCCGCCCGCTCTCATGCACACTCTTTCTGCTACGATCGATCCGGGTTCCGGAAGCGCAGCCTCCCATGACCAATCTTCTCGATCGGATCACCATCGACTCCGAGCAATGCGGGGGCCGTCCCTGCATTCGGGGCATGCGCATCCGCGTCACGGACGTGCTCGACCTGCTCGCCTCGGGGCTGAGTGCGGAGCAGATCCTGGAGGAGATGCCGGACCTGGAGCGGGAGGATATTCAGGCGTCGTTGCGGTACGCGAGCCAGCGCCTGGATCATCCCGTGATCGCCGGCTGATCATCTGGGTCGACGCACAGATCTCGCCTTCCATCGCGCGCTGGATGTCCAGCCATCTCGGAGTCACGGCCTCGTCCGTGAGGGACCTGGAGCTCCTTGCCGCGAAGGACAAGACGATCTTCGAGCGAGCACGGCTGGCGAGGGCCGTGATCCTCACGAAGGACGCGGACTTCCTCGAACTCCTGCGCCGATACGGTCCGCCGCCCGCCATCGTCTGGCTGACAGCGGGCAACACCTCGAATGCGCGCGTCCGCGCGCTTCTCGAGCATGCCTGGCTCGACATTCGAGAGAGCCTCGATCGGGGAGAGCCTCTGGTGAAGGTCTAGCGGGAGGACGCTCTTTGCCCGAGCAGCTCTCGCACAAGATGGTGGCGCGCGTGATGAAGGGTTGCAGCACGGCCAACACGATGGGCCAGGTCCGGCGGGCGTGGGACACGGTCGCTCCGAACGGCCTGCGCGAAGTGTGGTCTTCGACTACGAGTCGTAGAGGGACGGGTCGGAAGGCCCCACTCGAGCACGGATCCTCGTGGGGCTAGACTCCGGCGCGTGACCTCCCTGGGGCGGGGACTCTATGAGACGTTGCTGACAGAGTCGATCGAGGCCAAGCTGGCCCGAATCGAGCGCGGACTCGTTGCCACGACGCGCGAGCTGGCCAGCGCGGAAGCGGCGGACCGGCTGGCTCTGCACGTGGGCTCCTTCCTGCGGAGCGCGCTGAACGACCTCGACGACAAGGAGCGGGTGGCCACGGGGGTTCGTCTGACGCGCCAGCTCGTGCGCGAGATCGCGACCGCGCTCCGTGGAGAGCCCGCCGACCAGGCCGATCCGGACCTGCTCCTCGAGCCGGGCGCCGTCCTGGCCGCGATCCTCGCCCTGCGACCCGATGGGGCTCCGCAGGAGATCGCGACGCCCTTGATCCCGCTCCTGGACACCACGCTGCTGACCAACGCTCCCGACGAACCGCGCGTCGGCCGACAGATCGAGACCGAGATCGAGTCGGCCGACCGCATCGACGTGGTGATGGCCTTCATCCGCCGCAGTGGGCTGCGCCCGTTCCTGGCTGCTCTCGGGCGGCACACACAGGCCGGCCGTTCCCTGCGCGTGCTGACGACGACCTACACGGAGTCCACCGAGGCGGAAGCCCTCGACCAGCTCCGCGAACGGGGAGCGGACGTGCGCGTCTCCTACGACGTCAGCACGACGCGGCTGCACGCCAAGGCCTGGCTCTTCCACCGTGAGAGCGGGTTCTCCACCGCCTACATCGGCTCCTCGAACCTGACGCACTCGGCTCAGGTCACCGGACTCGAGTGGAACGTGCGCGTCTCAGGGGCGCGCAATCCGGACGTCATCGCCAAGGTCGCGGCGGTGTTCGAGGGCTACTGGGAGAGCGGCGAGTTCGTCTCTTACGACCGCGCGGTATTCCTCGCACGGACACAGAAGCCCGACAGCTTCCCACAGATCCTCCTGAGCCCCGTCGAACTCCGCCCCGAACCCTTTCAGGAGCGGCTGCTCGAGGAAATAGAGCTCTCGCGCTCCCAGGGCCACCACAGAAACCTGCTCGTCGCGGCGACGGGCACGGGCAAGACGGTCATGGCCGCGGTCGACTATTCCCGGCTGCGCCGGAGCCTGCCCCGAGCGCGGCTGCTCTTCGTGGCGCATCGCAAGGAGATCCTGACCCAGAGCCTGGCAACCTTCCGGCAGGGCCTGAGAGATCCAGCTTTCGGGGAGTCGTGGGTGGAGGGCCAGCGGCCGGAACGCTTCGAGCACGGCTTCGCCTCGATCCAGAGCCTGCACCGTGCGGACCTGGATCTCCTCGATCCAAAGCACTTCGACGTGGTGATCGTCGATGAGTTCCACCACGCCGCCGCCGATTCCTATGCGCGCCTGCTCGAGCACTTGAACCCGATCGAGCTGCTCGGCCTGACCGCGACGCCGGAGCGCAGTGACGGGCTCTCCATCCTTCCCTACTTCGACGACCGCATCGCCGCCGAGCTCCGCCTGTGGGATGCGATCGACCAGCAACGCCTGGTGCCCTTCCTCTACTACGGCATCCACGACGGCGTGGACCTGACCCAGGTTCCGTGGAAGCGTGGCCGAGGCTACGACGTCGAGGCCCTGACCGGCATCCTGACGGCCGACGAGCACGTGGCCCGGATCGTCCTGGATCAACTCGCCCAGCACGTCGATTCCCTCGCGGGCATCCGGGCCCTCGGCTTCTGCGTCAGCGTTCAACACGCGCGCTTCAGGGCGCGCGTCTTCCAAGATTCCGGCGTCCGCGCCGTGGCGGTCTGGGGCGACAGCCCTGCCGAGGAACGCGCCCAGGCGCTCCGCGAGCTTGCCGAGGGTCGCATCCAGGTCCTGTTCTCGGTCGATCTATTCAACGAGGGCGTGGACCTGCCCGCGGTGGACACCCTGCTGCTCCTGCGCCCGACCGACAGTCCGACCCTCTTCCTCCAGCAGCTCGGCCGCGGGCTGCGCAAGGCCCCGGGCAAGGCTGCTTGCACGGTGCTTGACTTCGTCGGCCTGCACCGCCGCGAGTTCCGCATGGACCGCCGCCTGCGCGCGCTGCTCGGGGGCAGCCGGGACGAGCTCGTGCGCCAGATCCAGGGCGGCTTTCCCTTCCTGCCCGCCGGCTGCCACATGGAACTCGATTCGGTGGCGCGCGACATCGTCGTGGCCAACATCAAGGCCGCGATTCCGAGCCTCTGGCGCGCGAAGGCTACTGAGCTGGCCGAGCTAGCCGCTGCCGCGCCCACCGGCGATCTCTCCCTCGGGGACTTCCTCGGGGCCAGCGGCGTCGAGCTGGGGGATGTCTATCGAGGTGGACGTTCCTGGTCCGACTTGCGCGCCGAGGCTGGCCTCTCGATCGCGGCCGACGGTCCCTCCGAGAAGGTGATGCGCCGCGCTTGCGGCCGGATGCTGCACGTCGATGACCCCCAGCGCATCCAGGTCTATCGCCGATTCTTGACCGAGCCCAGGCCCCCAGCGGCAGCCAGTCTGTCCCAAACCGAGCGAAGATTGCTGCGCATGCTGGTAGCTCCCATGGTGGATCAGGTCGCAGACAAGCACGCCGACCTCGACGCCGCTGCACGCCTGCTCTGGGATCATCCCCAGGTCCGAAGCGAACTGCTTGCGCTCCTGGACATCCTCGAGCCCAGCGTCGGCCACCTGACGGCGGCGCTGAAAGCCCCATACAACTGGCCGCTCCGGGTGCACGCCCAGTACACCCGCATCGAGATCCTCGCCGCCCTCGGCGTTGGCGGACAACGAGCCCGGGTCGCCTCCTGGCAGTCCGGCGTGCAATGGGTGCCCGACGCGAACACCGACGTATTCGCCTTCACCCTGGACAAGACCAACGGGAGCTTCTCCCCGACCACGCGCTACCGCGACTACGCCATCAGCCGCACCCTGATCCATTGGGAGAGCCAATCCATCACCCGCGCGGATTCCGACACGGGCCGCCGCTATCAGCACCACGCGGAGCGCGGTTCGGATGTCCTCTTGTTCGCCCGCCACCGCCAGAGCGACCGCGCCTTCTACTTCCTCGGGCCGGCCACCTACCTGTCCCATCGCTCCGAATGCCCGATGGCCGTGACCTGGCGCCTGCAGCACCCGCTTCCGGGAGATCTGTACGCCTCGTTCGCGGCGGCAGTGGCCTGACTTCGTTACGACGCCCGCATGAAGAAGAGCACATGACTGGCCGGAAGCCCCAGGGGGGATAGTCGGTCCAGTTGCGACCAGGCCCTGCTGGCCAGGGGTGAATGAACGATGCGATGAGTTCAGGAAACCCCGAACGTCGTCCAGCGGGTGCGAAACCCGCTCGGTCAGGGGTGAGCCCGCCCGGACGGGTAGCGAGCCTTGCGGCGTTCCCGAGTACGGCCACAAGTGGCACGACGCCCTCGTCTGGGACCGGCGGCCGACCCGCACCTCAACCTCTTCTTCGCGCTCTACTTCGTGATGACCGGCTGCCACGCGCAGTACATGCTCGAGGATAGCAGGTGAGCGTGGGGATGGTGCCAGGAGTGGCGTGCCGGGCGGAGGTGTCGCCTTGCGCGATGGGATACGGGATTGGCGTTCTCGGCCTGAGTGCCCTCCAGGTTCTCTCGCGCCGGCCAAGCTGGACTGGGCGCCGGAATCGCAGGAGAGGGTCAGGTCCCGATACGTCGGTAGGCCATCGCCTTCATCCGCACGCCGTAGATCGTCCCGACGAAGGCGTAGAACCAGGACTCCTGCACCTGGACGTTCGTGAGGTAGTCGTTTCCGGCCTGCTGCACGAGGGAATCGTAAGCACGCTTGTGGATGCTGTTCGTCCCGATGGGGATGAGCAACAACAACTGGAACCCAGCGGCGTCGGCAGAGATCGCACGCCCGCTGGTCGGGTCGTAGCTGTCCATCGTCGCGGGAGCAGGCAGACGCACCGGCGTACCGATGCAGCCCGCTGCGAACACACAGGCCGCGGCCAGAGAGGCGCACAACGACAATCGCATTGTTGATTTCATGGCTCAGCGCTCCTTGATCGCGTCCCCTGTCAGAGTCGTTCTGCGCATCGAACCGATGACGAACCAGAACCAAGACTCCTGGATCGTGACGTTGATGAGGCCGGTCGCGCCCGGGACACTCTCCAGCGCGTGTCGATAGGCACGCGCCGACCGCGAGTTCAGGCCGATGGGAATGAAGTTGTAGGCCGTTCCGTCGATGAGCAGAGCCCCCGAGGCGGAGCCCTTGGCGGGCCCGAGTACCTCGTAGTTGGAAGGCGGTGACGCGGCGATCGTCGTCCACTCCGACTGGCATCCAGCCAACAAGCCGGTGGACGCCAAGAGAACGGCAGCCAGTGCGGAACTCGAGCGATCCATGGGATCCTCCTTGGGTTGTTGCGGGTATGCGGTTTGCCTCGGCCAATCCGCAGGAAGCTTGACGGAGCACCCTTGCAGCGTGAAGCCGCAGGACTCTCTCCGAAGTCGCTTGCGCGGGGAGTGTAACCGGAGAGGATAGTCGCTCCAAGCGGATGACCCCCTGGGCCCCCCTGGGCCCCCCTGGGCCGCCCCCTCCGGCAAGCCGATCGGCGGTGCGTTGCACCTGGGGGAGGTCGTACCCAGGCCTTTGGAGGGGTTTTCCTGGGGGTGACCCGCGCTCCCGGAAGCGGGTTCACGGAGTCCTGCGCCAGGCCATTCTTTCGCCGGAGTCCGCCGCCGCGTAGGTCGTCTGCTCGTCGCGACGCGCGGTGGTGGGCGTCAGCTCGAGCGGCGCACTTCCGGATGGAGCATCTCGCGCGCGTGCTGCCACAGCGGGCCATGCCGGCCCTTGCGGCGCAGGTAGGCGAACAGCTTCTCGTCGAAGTGGATCTTGAGGGCGGGGATGCTCCAGTGCGGGTATTGGTCCTTGCGCGCGAGGAGCAGGGCCTCGATCTCCTTGCGCAGGGCGACGCGCTCGGCACGTAGTTTGGGGTCGAGAGCTTCGTAGTCGTCGACCCAGATCATCAGCACCGCGCCGAAGGGATCGAGCTCGACGATGAAGTCGAGCGTCTCGTGCACGTCGTCGAGGGTCTCGCCCTCGGTGCCGAGGATGAAGGTGTGGCAGTCGGGCAGGCCGGCGGCGACGCAGTGGGCGTGCAGGCGGCGGATGTGGTCGCGGGTGAAGCCCTTCTTCAGGTTCAGGAGTACGCGCTCGGAGCCGGAATCGGAGCCGATCTCCATGCCCGCGCAACCGGCGGCCCGCGCCAGCTCGGCGAACTCGCGGTCGAAGCCGAGTGGGTTGGCATAGCTCGTCCAGGGAATGCGCCAGTCGCGCGCGATCAGCTCGCGGCAGACGTTCTTGGCGTGGGACGTCGGCAGATTGAAGACCGAGTCGACGATGAAGAAGTGCCGGGTCGCGGGCTGGTCGGCGAGGGCCTGGAACATCTCATCCACCACGGCGGCCGGACGGCGCACGCGGCCGACGCGGCCCTCGATGATGGGGTAGGTGCAATACGCGCAGTGCAGCGGGCAGCCGCGCTTGGTCTGGACCGAGTTGATGCCGTACTCGGTGAGGTAGCGCCGATCGACGAGCTTGCGGTCCGGGACGGGCAGCGTGTCCATGTCCAGGAAGCGCGGGGAGCGCGGGTTGGAGAGCACGCCCAGCGCGCTCAGGCGGTGCAGCGCGCCGATCTCGTCCAGCCCCTCGCCGCCGCGCTCGAGGGCCTCGACCAGGCGCGGGAACGCCTCCTCGCCCTCGCCCGAGATGCCGTAATCGGGCCGCAGACGCTGCATCAGCTCCGCAGGCATCACGCTGAAGCCCGCGCCGCCGAGGACGACGGGTGCGCCAGAGGCCGCGCGCGCCACGGCGATCAGCTCCGCGTAGTAGTCGAGATTGTCGGACAGGCCGGCGTAGTCGTTGTTCTGGATGTTGCGCATGCCGAGCGCGACCAGATCGGGCCGGGCCTCGGCCAGGGCGCGCGCGAGCGCCTCCGCCGGCCGCGCTTCGAAGCACAGGTCGATCAGGAGCTTCTCGTGGCGCTCGGGCGTGCTCGCCATCACGTACAGCAAGCCCAGCGGCGTGACCGCATCGGGGAGATGCTCGCGGTTTCCCGAGACGAAGGCGATCCGCATGGGATTCGACGATAGCATCCGACCCCATGTCGAAGCGCGTTCTCGTCACCGGAGCCAGCCGCGGCATCGGCCGCGCCATCGCGCTGGAGCTCGCGCGGCGGGGCTTCGAGCTCTCGCTCAACTATCGTTCCAACGAGAGCGCGGCGGCCGAGGTCGTGGCGCGGATCGAGAGCGCGAAAGGCCAGGCCCGGCTCCTGCCCTTCGACGTGGCCGATGCCGCGGCCGCGCGCGCGGTGCTCGAGGCCGACATCCAGGCGCACGGCGCCTTCTGGGGCGTCGTCCTGAATGCGGGGATCACCGCCGATGGTCCGCTGGTGACGATGAAGCCGGAGGAGTGGACCTCGGTCCTGCGCACGAACCTGGACGGCTTCTACAACGTCCTGCAACCCCTGATCATGCCGATGGTGCGGCTGCGCGACGGCGGACGCATCGTCACCATGGGCTCGGTCTCGGGCGTGATGGGCAACCGTGGCCAGGTCAACTACTCGGCTTCCAAGGCCGGCCTGATCGGCGCGACGAAGGCCCTGGCGCGCGAGGTCGCGAAGCGCGGCATCACGGTGAACTGCGTGGCGCCGGGGTTCATCCAGACCGACATGCTCGCGGCGCTGCCCGCGGAAGAGCTGGCGCAGATGGTGCCGCTGCGGCGTCTGGGTCAGCCCGAGGAGGTCGCGGCGCTGGTCGGCTTCTTGTTCTCGGATGGGGCGGGGTACATGACGGCGCAGGTGCTCGGGATCGACGGCGGGATGACGTGAGCTCAACCGGGAGCGCCGGGCTCCAGCCCGGCTCTTGCTCTTCTTTCTCTTCTCCGGC
>JANOGB010000573.1:0-10372 GCA_031413955.1 Planctomycetota bacterium
GGCTCCAGCCCGGCTCTTCTTCTTTGGCTCGTTCCTCTCGCCGGGAAGAACAGGAGGAACAGAGCCGGGCTGGAGCCCGGCGCTCCCGGGTGACCTAGCCAGCCAGCGCGGCCCAGGAATCCCCTTCCGGGGGCAGATCGACGCCCGTGATCGCCCGCAGGGCTCTCCAGGCGGCTTCGCGCACGAGCGGGTCGTCGCGTTCCAGGCATTCGACCAGGCCGGGCACGGCCACGAGGGAGTGCAGCTGTTCCAGCGCGCGGCAAGAGAGGAGCAGCTCGTCGCCGCCCTGGCGCTGGAGCCCCTGGGCGAAAGCCTCGGCGATGCGGTCGCGGAACAGACGATGCTCGAGGGCCTCACGCGCGGCGCGCACGAACTCCAGCCCGCGGCCGCGTTCGATGCGCACCAGCAGCGCTTCGGCCTCTCTCTCCCACCAGCGCATCTCGGCCTGGTACCAGCTCGTCCAGCGCGCGCCTTCCTGGCCGAAAGAGAGGGCAGTGATGCATTCGAGGGCCGCGAAGACGCCGAGGCGCACGCGCTCGTCCGGATGGTCGAGGAGATCGATCAACGCTTCGACCGCGCCGTCGTCGCCGAGCTGACCGCAAGCCAGGACTGCGGCGCTGACCAGGGCGGGATCGCGCTGGCGCAGGTAGCGCCGCACGCTCTCGAACACGGCCTCGTCGCCGCTCCTCTGCAGCCGGCCACGCTCCGCCAGGCGCGCGAGCAGCAGCGGATCGAGCCCCGGCGAGCGTCCGAGCAGGTCCGCCAGGACGCGCGTCGCCGCGTGCGTGCGCAAGCTGGCGAGCCCTTCCACGATCGAGCTGGCGAGACCGGGCGGACTCTCGGAGAACAGCGCCGGCACCTGCGCGAGCGCGGCGGCGTCGCGCGTCAGGATGTCGCCCATGGCCGCGCGGAAGCCCGAACGCAGCTCGGGCGGGACGGTCCCGCGTTCCAGGAAGGACTGGGTCAGGCGCGCGAGCAACTTGAGATGGTCGGCCGAGCCCATGCAGCCGAGCAAGCGCTGGGCTTCGCGGCGCAGGGCCGGACCGATGGGTTGGCTGGCCAGGTCTTCGAGGAAGGGCACCAGCTCGCGCCGCGGCCGGGCGCACAGGGCCTCACGCACGACCTGGCGCTCGTCCTCGTCGAGCGCGGTGAGCACGAAGGAATCGTTGCCAGGCAGACGACCCTCGGCGGCGAGGCGGAAGAGGCGCGGGATCTCCGCTGCCTCCACGTTGGCGAGGCGCCGGCGAAGCTCCGCCAGCGTGCGCTGCCCGGCGAAGGCGCGTTCGACCAGCCCCGCAGGCGGGTCCTCGGAACTGCGCGGACCGCGTTGAGAATTGGCCGAGCTGGCCAGCACCAGGCCGAGCGCGAGCGCGCGCCCGGCCGATCCCCAACCGTTCGCGCGTTCCTTCCCCCGAAGGAACCCCATGACACTAGATCATCGGACCATCCACCACCGGAGCTACACCCGGACTCTTCTTCGTTCCCAGTTTGCTCGTGGATGTGAGCGGGAAGAGCACTTCCTTGCCGTCGCGCGTGGCGAGGATCACGCTCTTCACGACGTTCCAGTCGAACGCGCTCTCGGGCCCCGTGTAGCGGTGGTAGACGTTCGAGAAGTCGTAGTAGTCGATGGACAGGGTCTGGTCCATGTGCGCCCCGGTCGGGGACGGAAGAAGGTTCTTGTCCAGCCCCAGCTTGTCGAACGGGTCCGTGGCCATGTCGGTGGTGATGCTGGCGAGCTCGACCAGGCGCCAGGAGAGCATCACGGGCAGGGCCGACTCGGCGGCCAGCTCGGCCAGGTGCTTGTCGAAGTGCAGCTTGGCCGCGCCCTCGAAGGAGAGCTGCTCGGCCACCAGCGCTCCGAAGAACTCGAACTCCTCGCCCAGCACCACCAGCGCCTCTGGCGCATAGACCACGCCGTGGAAGGACCCGCTCGAGAGCAGGTGGACCGGCTGCGCGGTTTGCCCGGGCACCTGGATCAGGACATCCTCGGGTCGGGTGCTGCTGCTCGACAGCAAGGACTCCGCGGCCAGGTCGATCCCGTCTGTGACGTACAGCTCGACCGGGCCCTTGGCGGTATCGAAAGAGAGCTGAGCCGTCTCTTCCAGCGTCAGCGAGCCGAGCACGATCTGGGCCGGGCCCTGGATGATCACCTGCGCTCCGGCCTGCACGGTGAGCGACTGGTAGCCGACACTGCCGGCCGGGATCACCAGCGGGTACGGCGAGCCGTGTACCTGCGGCGAGCCGAGCTTGAGCGCGGGCACCTCGATGGCGGGCAGTTCCGTTTCCGCGAACGCAGGCTGGGTCGAACCCGTGATGGTCACGGACCCGGCCGTGCTGACCGCGGATTCCGCTCCAGGAGTCACGTCGCCCTTGACCTTGCTCGGATTCAGCAGGGTTCCGCTGATGCTGACGGCGCCGTTCGAGCCGAGCGCCGCGCCGCTCTTGTCAGCCTGGGTCGCGTAGTCGCCCTTGCTCGAGTCGTAGGCATCGACCAGCGAGCCGGGACCGAGCGTCACCTGGCCGGCGGAGAAGACGCCCAGCGCCGCCACGCTCGTCTCGCCGCGGCGCACGACCAGCGAGAGCTCCGCTCTGCCCGTGCCCACCATGCCGGTCGCGTCGAGGCGCACCACGTCCGTCTCGAGTTCGACGGCCTCGACCCAGAACAGGCCATCCCCCAGCAGGGCCGGCGAGTCTTGCGTGCCCACGTTGCCGGACTTGCCGCACGAGAACCCGGCGAAGGCCTCGGCCAGGCCGGCCTCGGCCATGTAGAAGGCGCGCTTCCTGTGCACCGACTGGGCCTGACGGTTCGCCACCGCCGAAGCGAACTGCGAGAAGCTGGCCGAGAGCACCACCACAGTGGCGACGGCGACCAGGGACAGCACCAGTGCGCTGCCCCGGCGCGATCCCGCTCGACCCGAACTCCCGTTTTTCCCCTGGATTTTCATGAGTTTCCCCTGTGGCTCTCAGTTGCGGCAGGTGACGGTCGTTTCCTTGGTCACCTGGATCTTCTTCCCGTCGTCGCGCGAACGCTCCAGCGACAGGCGGATGGTCACGCTCTTCTCGTCCAGCACGAAGGCGAGCCCGAGCTCGTCCGCGAGGTCGTTGCCGTTGTCGTCGACCCCGTTCAGGAGCTCGTCCTCGAGCATCTCGCTCACGGTGTTGGCCCACACGACCATGCGCTCACCGACCTCGCCCACGTTCTGGCCCCAGTAGACCTGGCCGGTGTCCTCCACCAGGCCGATGACCTCCGGGTCGCTCCACACGGCCTTCCCGTCCTCGACGCCGAGGCTGATCTGGTAGTGGATCGTGGCGCACGAGAAAGGAGCTCCCAGCGTCGGGTCCAGGCTCTCCGCCGACGAGCCCACGATCGCGAAGGCGATCTTGTCCATCAGCTCCATGGCCTGGTCGTCCAGCGCCATCGCGAGGCTCTCCTCCTGGTGCGCGCGCCGCGCCTCGTCCATCACCAGGGTCAGCTTGGTGAGCACGAGCCCGACCAGCGTCATGGAGATCACCGTCTCGACCACGGTGAAGCCCGCGCTGCGCGTGCGACTCACGGCGCGACCTCCTTCCGGAAGTCACCGAGCTGAGTCACGATGTCGAAGCGGCGCGCCCCGACGCCGCTCTTCCACTCGATGCGCACGCGCACGGGCAAGATCAGGTAATCGCTCGAGTGGTTGGCCGTGTCGATCACGTTGTTCCCGTTCAGATCGCGCGGCATGCCCAGATTCTCGTCCGTGACGTCCTCGCGCAGGTGCCACTGCGTGGTGGTGACGGTCCCGCCCACGGGCCCGCCCCCGCCCATGCCGCCATCCTTGCCCACTCCTCCGCCGCCGCCGCCGCTGGTGACCTGCACCGCCATCGAGGGGAAGGTGACGCGCCCGACCTTGCCCTGGGGCGCATCGTCATGCGGCACCAGTCCGGACACGTCGAACAGGTGCCCGGGCCCCGTTCCTATGCCACCCGGGTCGTCCTTGGGGTCCTCGTTGTAGGCCCGGTAGATCTCGAAGTAGGGCTCGTTGCGCATGCGCTCGAGCACGACCCGCGCCGCGTCGGCGGCCAGCGCGTTGTCGCGGTTGAGCTGCCGCACGCGCGCGGTCGAGAGCAGCGTCTGGCAAAAGATGCTGGCGGCGACGACCAGGACGCTCAGGGCGACGATGATCTCGACGATCGTCAAGCCGGCGCGTGCCTGCGCGGGTCTCGGGCTCGACAGCCCGTTGTTTCTCCGGCGACGGAGGTCCGTGGAGCGCATGATGTGAAGACGAGATGACCGCTGACCGGCGCACCTCGGACCCTGCTCCCACCGGATCGAGATGTTCCGCGACCACTCTTCGTCCGCGTGACGAAGCGCGGTGGAGCCGGCGCGGGGAAAACGTCGCGCGCCTGCGGGTTTCCTCGCGGGGTCAGCGGCGCCGGGCGCGCTCGCGCAGCTCGAGCAGATCGGCGGGCAGGGGCGCTTCGAGCGCGATCTTCTTTCCGCTCCAGGGCACGGTGAAGGCCAGCCGCCAGGCGTGCAGGGCCACGCGGCGACTACGGAAGGGCACGACCGCATCCCGCCCGAGGCTGTACTTGCGCTCGCCGATCAAGGGATGCCCGGCGTGCGCGAGGTGCACGCGGATCTGGTTCTTGCGGCCCGTCATGAGCGTGAGCTCGAGCTCGCTCGTCGCAGGGTAGCGCTCCAGCGTGTGGTAGCGCGTGCGTGCGGGCTTGCCACGGGCCGAGACCCGCGCGCCCCCGGCCTCCTCCAGGATCGGGAAGGTGAGCTCGCCCGCGCTGGGCTCGAGCTGCCCGGCCGCCATCCCCCAGTAGACCTTGCCCACCGCGCGCGCCCGGAAGAGATCCTGGAGCTGCTGCAGGGCTTCGTCGTCCAGGGCGAGCAGCAGCGCGCCCGAGACCTCGCGATCGATGCGGTGCACGCTGACAGCCTTCAGGCCCTGGGCAGCGAGGAGCTCGGGCACGGACCGCGGCACGCCCGGATCCGGAACGCTCGACAGGCCGGGCGGCTTGTCGACGATCAGCAGGCGATCGTCCTGATAGAGAACGGGGAGCGGCCGCACGCCGTCCGAAGGTACGACTGCTCCTCTGTCCTTGCATCCATCCAGGCCTTGCATCCATCCAGGCGCGAAGGCCAGCGCATCAGAACTCCACCGGACCGCCGAAGGAGTTGCCGTGGCCGCGGGGCGGTAGCTGGCCGTTCAGCGTCGTGGACGTGCTCACCACCACGTCGTAGTGCCAGTCGCTGCCGATCGGCGCGCCCGAGCCCGAGGGCTGGAAGCGGATGTCGTAAGTGCCCGCCGGCAAGTACACGGAGTAGGCCCCCGACCCGGTGGTGTCGTCGTGGCACAGCGGCACCTCGACGCCGGTCGCAGAAAGGAAGGCGTCGACGTCGACCTGGCCCGCCGGGAAGCCGTGTGCGTCCAGCACGGTTCCGAACAGGTGGACCCCGTTCGGCACCACGAGCGTGCCCAGGTTGGTCGTGGTGGTGATCGCCACGCCGAGAACGGCCTTGGCCGGCAGGGCGTCGCTGACCTTGGGGCAGACCTCGACGTCGTACGTGCCCACCGCCACGACCACCGAGATGTTGCCCAGGGCGTTGGTGTTGTCTCCCGGCACGAAGGCATCGCGGGCGCTGCCAAGGCGCCGGAAGTCGAAGTCTGCGCCGTTGACGGCCGTACCGTTCGCGCGCTGGACGTGCGCGGTGACCAGCGCGCCCGGCGGCAAGAAGATGTCACCCATGGCCGTGTTGCCGGTCGGCGAACGGTTGAAGGCCTTGGATCCGAGCACGAAGGCCGAGGAAGTCGCATCGAGCTGGAGCTCGATCGCGTGCGCGGGCACGGCCAGGTTGAAGTTGCCGAAAGCGTTGGTCTTGGTCTGGACCTGCGTGAGCGGGTTTCCGGTCGGGCCGTCGAGTACCGTGAGGGTCACGTTGGAGACGGGGATACCGCCACTCCGGACCGTGCGACCGCTCAGCAGCACGCCCGCGCCGAGAGCGACGATGCCCAGGTTGGTCGTGGTCACGACCACCACGTTCGCGCGCTCTCCCACCAGGTGCGTGGTGAGGGGCGGCGCCGGTGGATAGAAGAGGAAGGTGTACACGCCCGCCGGGGCGACCAGAGTGGTGGTGAAGTTCCCGCTCGCATCGGTACCGTCGTTGAGCAGGTCGATCTCGTCGCCGTTGGTGTCGAAGCCGTCGATGTTGACGCCCGGGACGGGGACGCCGGTCGAGCTACGGACCTGGCCGGTGATCGTCTGGGCCGCTGCGAACGGACCGAGGAGGGTCGTCGAGAGGAGCGCGAACGCGAGGCGAAGGATGGGAGGTCTCATGTGGGGTGGGGGGTGGACTGGCAACCCCAGGTTGGCTGGGAACAGGATTGGCGCGAGATTGGCGACGAGATTGGCGACACGACACATGGCGAGCGGCGGGCCACTCCCCCGAGGCCAGGCAAGCACGAATGGGACGAGGTGTCCAGTTACGTAGCCTGACACCTGGACTGCGGGACTGGAATCCGGATGCTCGGCCATCTCTCGAACCGCCCTGCGAGCGCACGACGACTCCTTTCGAAACGCTCCGAGTGAAGAAAAGAAACTTCCTGATCCCGGCGCAAGCGTTGCTGGCGCTCCTCGCCGGCGCGTGCAACCCGCAGCAAGGAACTCGAGGTCCACCTAACGTGGTCCTGGTCTGCCTGGACACGGTGCGCGCGGATCACCTCGGGACCTACGGCTATGAGCGCAGGACGACGCCGGCCATCGACGCGCTGGCAGCGCGCTCCCAGGTGTTCGCGCGTGCGAGCTCGACCGCCGGCTGGACCAAGCCTTCGGTGCCCTCCTTCCTGACCGGGACGTACCCCTGCCAGCACGGCGTCTACGAGGGCAGCGCGCGGGGCGAGACGGGCGAAGTGACCGACCTCCTGCCCGCACAAGCGCTCACCCTCGCGGAAGTCTTCCAGCAACGCGGTTACCGCACGGGCGCCGTCGTGCACAACGCGCAGCTACGGGCCGGCAACGGCTTCGAGCAGGGCTTCGACGATTACCAGCAAGAGAACATGGACGCGCGCGAGATCCGCTGGCGCGGGCTGGATTGGATCGACCGCTCGATCGACCGGCCGCGCGCGGAAGGGAGCCAGCCGCCCTTCTTCCTCTATCTCCACTTCCTCGACGCCCACTGGCCCTACCCTGCGCCGGAGGAGTGGGTCACGCGCTTCGCCCCGGCCACGGACACCGAGCGCTTCCGCGGCCAGGATTCCAAGGCCCTGTACAAGGCCATCAACGACGGCGAGCACGCCATGACCGACGCGGATCGCGCCGCACTCGTGGCGCTCTACGACGGCGCGCTGGCGTACCTCGACTCCGAGCTCGGACGCTTCCTGGCGGGCCTCGAGCTGCGCGGCCTCACGGAGAACACGATCGTCTGCATCGTCGCCGACCACGGCGAGGAGTTCGGCGAGCACGGCAAGGTCGGACATGGCCACGGTCTGTGGGAGAACCTCCTGCACGTGCCCTGGATCCTGTGCGTTCCGGGACGCGCTCCCGAACGCCACGAGTCCCTCGCCAGCCTGATCGACCTCTTCCCCACGCTGCTCGCCGCGGCAGGGCTGGAGCCGCCGGCCGGACACGAGGGGGTGGATCGCCTGGCCGAACCGCGCGCCGAGCGCGCGATCCTGGCCGAGCACAAGGCGCCCGATCGCTACCTCCAGACGCTGCGAGTGGGCGACGAGAAGCTGCTGCGTAGCTTTCGGCCGCCGCCCGGGGGCGAGGTGGCCGAGCTCCTGCTGCCGGTCGCGCTCGGCACACGCTGGGAAGCGGAGCTCGAGGCCGTCGGCGGCGAGCTCGTGGCGCGGCAGCTCAAGCCCCGCGACGAAGAGCTGAGCGATCCGCCCGAGCTCAAGGGCCGCATCGAAGCACTGACCTCGTCCGATTTCCGCATCGGAGGCATCCGCGTGCGTTACGACGCGGACAGCAAGCGCCAGACGGACGTCGGCACGAGCGGGCCCGAGCTGGCGAACGGCCAGGTCGTCAAGGTGCGCGGCCCGTACGAGAAGGGCACGCTGTACGCTGAGCGCATCAAGTTCTACGCCCCGGAGGAGGGCGCCGAACTCGAGATCCGCGGCACGGTCGAAGCGCTCGAACGCGCGGGCGCGAATGGCTCGCTGACCCTGGGTGGTTTCACGCTCCGGCTCACGCCCGGGACGGAGCTGAAGGGCGCGGACCGGAAGACGAAACGCCAGCTCACGCGCGCCCAGACCGCCGCGCTGCTGGAAGCCGGCGCCGGTGCCTTCGCGAGCACGAACCAGTACGAGAGCGAGCGCGACCTCTACGACCTCGCGCGCGACCGCCTCGAGCTCGCGCCCGGCCCGGCCCAGCCGGGATCCCCCCTCGACACCCGCCTCGACCAGCTGGGCGCCGCGCTGGCCCGCAAGCGCCTCTTCGGCGTTGGCGACCAGAAAACGCTCGACGCAGGAGCGCTGCAGGAGCTGCAGGACATCGGCTACGGCGGCGGAGAGCACTGAACAAGCACTGAGCGCTCGCAGATTGACGGCGGAGAATCCTGGAGAGCCTGGGAGGCGCGCGTATCCTCACTTGCCCGGAATGCAGCTCGAACGCCACCCCGACGCCCAGGCGGTCGCCGTGCGAGCCGCCGAGCTCGTGGCCGAGACGCTGCGTGCGCAGCCCGAAGCCGTGCTGCTCCTGCCGGCCGGAGCGACGCCGGTCCCGCTCTACGCCGAGCTCGTGCGGCGCGCGCGCGCAGCCACGCTCGACCTCGCGCGCGCACACCTGTTCCAGCTCGACGAGCTCCTGGGCGTCGCGCCCACCGATCCGCGCAGTTTTCACGCCTTCTTCCTGGAGCACCTCGTGCGTCCGCTCGGTCTCGGCGCGCGTTTCCACGGACTCGACGGAACGACGCGGGATCCCGAGCAGGAGATCGAACGCCACCGGCGCGCGCTGATCGAACGCGGGCCAGCGGACCTCGTGCTGCTCGGACTCGGGCGCAACGGTCACGTGGCCTTCAACGAGCCGGGCTCGGCGCCGACCGACCCGGCGCGCGTCGTCGTACTTGGCGCGACGACGCGTGAGGGGCTCGTGCACGTGTTCCCGAACGACTGTCCCGAGCGCGGATTGACCCTCGGGCTGGCAGAGATCACGGCGAGCGAGCGCATCGTGATGCTCGTGACCGGCACTTCCAAGGCCGAGATGCTGGGCAGAGTGCTCGGGGGCGAGCCCTCACGAGAACGGCCGGCAACGCTGCTCGCGCGCCTTCCGCACTTCCTCCTGCTGGCCGACGAGGCGGCAGCGCGGCGCGCGGCGCCCACTCGTTCCTGACGAGAGTCCGACAGCGAGTCTTGCCGAGAACGGCATGCCAGGGTTAGCCTTCCTCGCGTCGTGCAGGCAGGAGGTCCACCATGATGAAGAGTCCGATCGGTTGGATGGCGGCGCTGGCCGTCGCTTTCGCGAGCGCTGGCGATTCGAGCGCGAACGCAGGCGACTCCCGCAGCTACCGGTTCCAGAAGGCGCCGGTGAATTCGATGGGCGTCAAGAGCATGGCCGAGCTGCGCGGCAAGCCGGTCCTGATCGACTTCTGGGGCACGCGTTGACCGAATTGCGTCGGGGGGTCCGTGCCGGCCTCCCTCGAGCTGCAGCGCCAATACGGGAGCGATCTGCAGGTGCTCTTCGTCGAGTGTCAGGGCGCGGACAACGACACGGCCGAGGCCTTTGCCTGGCGCCATGAGTGGATGGACACCGCGGCGATGTGGACCAACGAGCGTCCAGTCCAGGTGGAGGGCAACGGGCTGCCGAAGTTCGCACTGCTCGACACGGAGGGCAAGCTCCTGCTCAGCGGCAATCCGCTCGCGCAGAAGAAGGCGATCGAGCAAGCGATCGCCGAGCAGGTCAAAAAAGCCAAGAGCCCCCCCGAGGGCACGCCGGCCCCGCTCTCGAAGGCGTGGGCGACGTTCGTCAAGGGCGAGATCGGCGCGGCCGTCGCCGCCTGCGACCAACTCGGCGCAACGGACGCGGCGCTCGCCGACGCGGCCAAGACGCTGCGGGCGGAGATCGTCGCGCGCACCGGAACCAGGATCGCGCGCGGGAAATGGCTGATCGACAACGGCTACGTCCGCGAGGGTTCGGACCTGATGTCTGCCCTCGGCATTGCCGTCAAGGGCTGCGCGGACTTCGACAGCGCGATCGTAGCAGAGCTCGCGCGCGTGGCGCTGGCGGACGACGCGCTCCTGGCCGAGGGCGAGGCCGCCAAGGACCTCGCCACGCTGCTGAAGAAGGCCCAGGAAAAGCCCTTCGACGACGGCAACGTGAAGGCCTTCGCCAAGCTGGCGAAGAAGCACACGGGCACCAAGTCCGGCGAGCGCGCCGCGCACATGGTGGA
>JANOGB010000574.1:0-12951 GCA_031413955.1 Planctomycetota bacterium
GCTCGCGCACGCTCATGCGCCGCGGGTCGCGCTCGACGCGCAGCTCGCGCGCGCGCGCGCGGACCTCGTCGGAAACGGGCTCGGGCAGCCACGCGCGCACGGTTCCCAGGACGAGAAAGGCCAGCACGCTCCAGGCCCACAGCGGAATCGAGCGATCCATGGGCGGAAGACCGCACGGCCCCGGCTCGGGTTTCGGAGAAAATGCACCGGGAGACGCGTCCTCCGCGTCTCCGCGGTGCGTTTTCCTCTTCCCCGCTACGCCAGCCGCGCCGCGTAGCCGACCTCGCGCTGGAGCTCGTTGCCGAAGCCCTTCGGCTGGATCTGGCCCAGCTCCTCGGCGATGGCCGCGGCCACCAGCCTGAGCGCGCGCGAGACCTCGGCGCCGGGCTCGAGGCCGACCACAGAACCGCGCCGGTTGACGCAGGCCGATACGGCCGAGTCGTGGGGCAGCCAGCCGATGCAGCGCGGAGCCATGCCGAGGAAGCGCTCGCCCACGCGCGCGATGCGGCGCGTGACCTCTTCGGCCTCCTCCGCGCTGGCCGCGCGATTCACGAGCAGGAGCGCGCGCGTGCCCGCCCGGCCGGCGAAGAGCAGCTTCAGGAACGCATAGGCGTCCGTCATGGCCGTGAGGTCGGGCGTGGTGACGATCAGCGTCGCATCGGACGCGCGCGCGAAGGCCATGGTCTGGTGCGAGACCCCGGCGGCGGAGTCGATCAACAGGAAGCGGTACTCGTCCTCCACCTCGCGCAGCCCGCTCGCGAGCAGGTGCAGCTCGTAGCTCGTCATCTCGGACATGCGCGGCACGCCCGAGCCCGCGGCCAGGAGATCGACGTCCTTGCCGCACGGCACGAGCGCCGCGCGCACGCTCTCGCGCCCCTCGACCACGTCCACGCAGGTGGCGCGCGGCGAGACGTCCTGCAGGATGTGCGCGTTGCCCACGCCGAAGTCGGCATCCACCAGCAGCGTTCGCCCGCGCGGCGCGAAGAGCGCGGCCAGGGAGGCGCTGACGATGGACTTGCCCGTGCCGCCCTTGCCGCTCGCGACGCACAGGGACACGGCGCGCGGGCCGGGAGGATCCTTGGGCGCGAGCCGCTGGGCGCTCGGTGGAGGCAACGCCTCCCCATCCGGCCGTGGGGCACGGCCTGCAGCGATCTGCAAGAGCCTCTTGCGGGTGTCCGTCCAGTTCATGGACGAGCGAAGGGGGGGCGGGCGGCTTCCAGGGAGGGAAGCCCCGTTGGGTGGGCTCCGGTCGGAGCTCCATCTATTGCCATCGGGAGCGCAGCGCGAAACCCGGCCCTGTTCGCCTCTTTTTTTTCCCCCGGAGGGGCCCCGGGACCGGATTCCCTCTTCTGAGGCGTCCCTACTCCCGGAAGGCCTGGATCTCCTCGGGCGTGAGGAGCGGTTCGTCCGACCTGCCCGGTCTGCGCTCTGGGCTGCTCTCCGGCCGCTCCGCGCGCGTCAGCCCGAGCACACGCACCAGTCGGCCGAGGGCTCTTTCGACCAGCCGCTCGAGATCGGCCAGCTCGGCCAGCGGCAACGGCTCGTGGCGCGGGGCCACGCTCGCCTGCAGGAGGTCGCCGATGCGCTCGACCTTGGCCAGGACCTCGCCGGAGAGCCGCCACACGAGGGTGGTGGCGTCGCCGCTGGCGGCGAGCTCTTCGTCCAGACGTCCCATGCGCTCGACCAGCGCGGCGCCGAGTGGCTCGAGGCGCGCGGGCAGCGCGCGCAGGAAAGCCGCCACGCCGCTCGGTCCGACCGCGGCGCGCGCGCCAGGATCGAGACGCACGAGGTAGCGCTGCTCTCCGGCCGCGCTCTTCACCGCGCGCGAGCCGAGCACGAGCACGCCCGCCTCGCTCAGAGCGCCCAGGCGCTCCACCATGCGCGCGTCGGAACCCGCGCACACGACCAGCACGCGCGGCGCGCGCTCGGGGTTCACGCGGCTCTCGCCACAGTGACGCACCAGCACCTCGAGCTGACCGCGCAGCAGCGCGACGGCATCCAGCGTCTCGAGCACGGCCGTGTCTGAGTCCTGGTTCGCGCGCAGCACGAGATACACACGACCGGACGGATCCACCGCGACGAGATCGGCGCGCGCTCCGCCCTCGAAGGCGAGCTCGCGATCGATCACCTCCAGCCCGGGCACGATCTCGTCCAGCCCGGCGATCAGCGTCTCCAGCTCGTCGCGCTCTCCGTCCGGTTTCGCGCGCACGCGACTGGCCTCGCTGTCACTCTTGTCCACGCCGCTCTTCTCGATGTCGCCCCTCTCAACCTCGTCGTCTCTCTTTCCGCGCGCGGCCATGGGTGGCCATTGGAAGCGCCGGCAAGCCGCGCGGCAAGGGCGTGGCGGTCACCGAGCGGACGGAGCGCAGCGGCGAGGTGATCCGCTTGATGCAGGCAAAGGCCAGGGCGAGCGCGTCCGTGGCGTCGGCCGGGACGGCGAGAGGGCCCGTGCCGAGGAGCTGCGCGATCATGCGCGCGACCTGCTCCTTGCTCGCCCCGCCGTGCCCCAGGACGGCCTTCTTGGCGGCCGCCGGGGCGAGTTCCAGGATCTCGATCCCCGCCCGGGCCGCGGCGGCCAGCACGACGCCGCGCGCCTCGCCGATGCGAAAGGCCGCCTGCACGTTCTTCGAGTGGAAGGCGCGCTCGAGCGCCAGGAAACCTGGGCGCAGGGCAACCAGGAGCTCGACCAGCTCGATCTGGATCTCGGCCAGGCGCGCGGCCACGGTCGCACGCGGCCGTGGCGTGAGCACGCCGCAGGCGACGAAGCGCGGCCCCCCGGGCGCGAGCACGAGCGCGCCATAGCCCATCGCGCGCGTCCCGGGGTCGATGCCCAGCACGATCGGCCAGCGGCAGCCCTTGGGCACGAGGTCGGCGGGGATCACGACCGGCGAGGGTACGGATTCGAGCACGCGCTTCCACTACCCTGGGTTCTCTTGGAGCACTCGCACACGCTGGCCGTGGTCGTCGCCGCCGGGCGCTCGTCGCGCATGGGCGCGGCCCTGCGCAAGCCCTTCCTGACGCTGGAGGGCATTCCGGTGCTGGTGCATGCCGTGCAAGCCCTGGCGGAGGCGCCGAGCGTGAAGCGCATCGTCGTCGTGGTGCACCCGGACGACCAGCGCCGCGCCGAGGAGATCCTGCGCGGCGCGCACCGGCCGCGGCAGGTCGAGGCCATCCTGCCGGGCGGCGAGGAGCGCATCGATTCGGTGCGCGTGGGTGCGCTCTGGCCGTGCGCGGGCGTCGACAAGATCCTGATCCACGACGGCGCCCGGCCGCTCGTCACGCCGGCCCTGGTCGAGGCCGTGATCCAGGCTGCGCGGGTGCACGGCGCGGCGTTGCTCGCGCTGCCGGTGCTCGACACCGTCAAACGCTCCACCGACGGCCGCTTCGCCGAGAGTACGCTCGAGCGCGCCGGCCTTTGGAAGGCGCAGACGCCCCAGGTCTTCGAGGCGCAGCGTTTTCGCGAGCTGCTGGAGCGCGCCCGCGCCGAAGATTTCCGTCCCAGCGACGATGCCGCGCTCTGGGAGCACTACGTCGGCCCGGTCGCGATCGTGGCCGGCACGCCCGCGAACCTCAAGCTCACCCAGCCCCAGGACCTCGAGATCGCGCAGGCCATCGTGCGTGCGCGCGCCCATCACATATGAGCATCCGTGTCGGGATCGGCTTCGACGTGCATCGCCTGGTGAGCGGGCGGCCGTGCGTGCTGGGCGGGATCACGCTCGATCATGCGCGCGGACCGCTGGGGCACTCGGATGGCGACGCGGTCTTGCACGCCATCGCGGATGCGCTGCTCGGCGCGGCGGGCCTGGACGATCTCGGTACGCTCTTCCCAGACGCGGATGCGCGCTGGAAGGACGCGGCCAGCGCGGTGCTCCTGAAGGAAGTCGTCCAGCGCGTGAAGCAGGCGGGCTTCCGGCCCGTGAACGTCGACGTCGTGATCGCCACGGAGGGCCCGAAGATCGCACCCCATCGAGCGCGGATGCGCGCCTCGATCGCGGAGCTCCTCGGGCTCGAGGCGGAGGCCGTCAACGTGAAGGGCAAGTCGCTCGAGGGCCTCGGCGCGCTGGCCGGAGGGATGGGCGTGGCCGTGCAGGCGATCTGCCTGCTCGAACATCGCCGGGAATGACCAGGGCGAGCGCGCCCTCCTACCTTGCCGGCAGCACAGGCCTCGCGCCTCAGTCCTGAGCGCCGTGACGGAAGTAGGCGCGCCACGGCCAGTACACGATGGCCCCGAGCGCGACCACGAGCGAGCCCGAGTACTTCACGAACGGTGGCGCGGTGTAGAGCGTGCCGATCACGATCACGGCCGCGGTTGCGAGGTACAGGAGCGGCAGCAGCGGGTACAGCGGGGTCTTCACCGGCCGCGGCAGATCGGGCAGCAGCCGGCGCAGGCGGATCAGCGCCAGCGCCGCCAGGAAGTGGAAGATCCACTCCACGAACACGCACGAATCGACCAGGTCCTGGAGCGAGCTCAGCAGGTACACGCAGGTCAACACGCCCTGGATGCAGAGAGCGCGCACGGGCACGCCGGTCACCGGCGAGACCTCGCCCACGGTGCGGAAGAACAGGCCCTCCTTGGCGATGGCCACGTACAGCCAGGGCGTGGCGATGATGTTCACCGCGCAGATTCCGAAGGCCGAGATCGTCATCCCGGCGGCCAGGACCTTGGCGCCGAAGGCACCGAAGGCGCGGTTCGAGAGCGTCTGCGCGAAGTCCTTGTCCGCCGCCAGCCCCTCGATGCCGAGCACCGCGAGGTAGCTCGCGTTCACGGCCAGATAGACCACCACCACCCCCAGCACGCCGAGCAGCACCGCGCGCGGCAGCGTGCGCACCGGGTCCTTCAGCTCGGGCGCCAGGTAGCCGGCGAGCTGCCAGCCGCCGAGCGTGTAGAAGAGCGGCAGGAGCGCCAGGATCAGGCCGCTCCACGTGAAAGCGCGCGTGCCCTCGGCCAGCGCGGGGTCCACCACGGGTGCGGGCGCAGGTGCATCGCGCACGAAGGCCAGGCCGCCGACGATCAGCGCCGCGATCACCAGCAGCTTCGTCAGCATGCAGACGTTCTGCACCAGCGCGGCACGCTTCACGCCCGTCAAAGCGACGGCGGTCACGGCCACGATCAAGACAGCAGCCGCGACGGTCTCGCTGGTCGAGCCCTTGCCCCCCACCCAGGCCGGAATGAGGATGTGCAGGCGCTCGGCGCAGAACTTGGCGATCGAGGCGATCGCGCTCGGTGACTGGGTGAAGAGCACGACCCAGGCGAACAAGAAGGCCGCGAAGGGTCCGAAAGCCGCGCGCAGGTAGACGAACCAGCCGCCGGCGCGCGGGAACGAGCCGCCCAGCTCGGCGAAGGTGAAGGCCGCCGCGATCGCCACCAGCCCGCCGAAGATCCACAGCGCGAAGTAGAGCCACGGCACCGGTACGCGCGTGGCGATCGTGTGCGGGTTGAAGAAGATCCCGACGCCAATGATGCCGCCCATCACCAGCAGCGTGGCGTCGAACAGCGTGAGCTTCCGCGTCGGCGCCGGTTCAGTCATGCCGTCGTCTCGGCGACGTCGGGACGGATGTCCAGCCGCTGCAGCGTCCACAGCCGCGCGTACACGCCGTTCTGCGCCAGGAGCTGCGCGTGCGTGCCGATCTCGGCCAGGCGTCCGTGCTCGAGCACCGCGATGCGGTCGGCGCGCTGGATTGTCGACAGCCGGTGCGCGACGACGATGACGGTCTTGTTCCGCATGAGCTCGTCCAGAGCCTTCTGGACCTCGGCTTCCGACTCGCTGTCGAGCGCACTGGTGGCCTCGTCCAGCAGCAAGAGCGGCGCGCCCTTGAGCAGCGCGCGCGCGATCGTGATGCGCTGGCGCTGGCCGCCCGAGAGGCGCGAGCCCATGTCGGCCACGTTGGTGGCGTAGCCGGCCGGCAGCGAGGCGATGAAGTCGTGGATGTGGGCCGCGCGCGCCGCGGCCTCGATCTCGGCCTGCGTCGCGGTGGGCCGTCCATAGGCGATGTTCTCGCCGATCGTGCTGTGGAACAGGAACGGCACCTGCCCGACCATGGCGTAGAGCGCGTTCCAGTCCGCGAGCTTGAGCGCGCGCAGGTCGAGGCCGTCGACCGTGATGCGCCCGGAGGTCGGATCGATGAAACGCGCCACGAGGTCGACGAACGTGCTCTTGCCCGCCCCCGAGGGACCGACCAGGGCCACCGTCTCACCGGGGCGGATCTGCAGCTCGATCTCGTGCAGGGCCGGCGCTTCTCCGCCGGGGTAGCGGAAGCTCACGCGCTCGAAGGCGAGGCCGCGCTGGATGCGCGCGATCGGCTGCGGATCCGGACTCTCCAGCACGTCGGGGCGTTCGTCCAGGAGCTCCTGGATGCGCTCGGCAGCGCCGCTCGATTCCTCGATCTTGGTCCAGGACTTGGTGGCGTCCTTCACGAAGTTGGAGAGCCGCGCGACCACCACGAACCACGCGCTCATGACGCCGGCGTCCGGAAACAAGTCGAAGCGGATCTTGAGCAGACCGAGCACCAGCACCAGGACCGTGACGCCGGCCGTGCCATAGAACACGGCCCAGGCGTGGGAGAGCGCGATCGCGCGCACCATGCGCATCGTGTTCTCGAGGTACGTTTCCGAGAGCCCGCGGTAGCGCTCGATCTCGCGCTCCTCGCCGCCGAAGGCCTTGACGGTGCGCACGCCCTGGAACATCTGCGTCAGGCTCTGCACCGAATCGCCCAGGCTGGAGAGGCTCTTCTTCGACCTCCTGCGCACGCGCCGGGTGATGTGCGTGATCGGGAAGAGCGCGATGGGCAGGCACAGGAGCACGCCCAGCGTCGGATAGAACGCGATGAAGAACGCCGTGATGAGCAAGGCCAGGGCATTGAGAGGCTCGAGCACGAGGCCCTTCATGCCGACGTTGAGGGTCTCGGTCAGGGTGGTCACGTCGGAGCTGACGCGCGAGAGCAGGTCCCCGAGCTTGCGCTCGCCGTGGTAGCGCACGGACAGGCCCATGATGTGCCGCGCGACGTCCACGCGCAGGTCGACCAGCATCTGGTAGGCGACGCGCCGGGAGGTCCAGGTGAAGGCCCACTGCGCTGTGGCGCCGACCAGCGCGAGCAGCACAGCCAGGGAGCTGATCACCACGAGCAGACCCACGCGTGGGTCCGCGAACATCTGCGTCCCGGTGACCCACGCCTCGATGCTCGCGAAGCCCGAAGAAATCGGGTTCGCTTCCTCGGTCACCAGGGAGGCTCCGCAGCCCGCGCAAGCTGCGACGATCGGAAGCGGCTGGCCGCAATGGGCGCAGCTCGCGTCCTCGGGAAACAGGACCTGGTTCCAGAGCGGGATGAACAGCGCCAGCACGGCCGCTTGAGCGACCGAGGTGATCGAACCCAACGCCAGCACCCACAGGAGCCTGGGCCAGCGCCGCCGAGCGTAGGGCTCGAGCACTCTCCAGGTGCGGACGGTGGCTGAGCTCACGGGCTGTTGATCTTCCGCGGCGGCTGCGCGGCTTGCAAAGAGGGCGCCCCGGAAACACGACGGCCCGGGCCGCAAACGCTGCCCGGGCCGGTCCGGCGATCGACGCGAGGATGCCTCTTCGGACTAGGTCCCCGGATACTCGAGCCCGTAGACCTCGCTCTTCTCGACGAGCTCCTGGGCATAGTTCATCAGCCCCGTCGAGAGGTAGTCGTCGAGGACCAGCTCCTCGAGCGTCGCTTCGTCCAGCGTGAGCCGCGCGGGCGGCTTGGTACGCCCTTTCAAGTGCGGCAGGTACCAGCCCAGGGGCCCGCGCCGGGGCTGGCCGAGGGTACCCACCTCTTGCTCGAAAAAGATGAAGTCGGTGATCGAGTCGCCGCTGACGAACATGCCGTAGTCGGACTCACCGAGTTCACGCAGCAAGCCGTTGCGCTGGATGTTGCGGAAGCGGCCCTTGGTTTGCCGGTTCTCATCCGCCCTCCCGCGCTGGCTCACGGGTGTCGGCGGCTCGTAGTAGTCCGAATAACGCTCGACGAGTTCGTCCCACGGACGCTGCTCCTCGAGCAGCAACCGCAGCACGTCCTTCATGCGATTCTCCGCCTCGATCCAGCCGTTCTCCCGCCAGCGGTTGGCCTTGAAGTCCCAGGCCGAGCACAGGATCACGTCCGCATCGACGCTGACCTGCCCGACGATCCGGTTGGTGCGGGACTCGGCGAACTTCGCGAGTTCCGCCTCGTCCGGCTTGCGCATGCGCAGGAAGGAGTCCAGCGCGCGGCGGTGGAACTTGTAGCGCTCCATCGAGGGAAACTGCATCACGACCATGGCCACGCTCTCGATGCTGAAGATCGATTCCTTGTAGGGATCGCTATGGACGTGGTACGCGGCGTAGGCCTCCTCATCGCTGAGCCAGCTCCCGGCCGCATCCATGGCCTTCTTCAGCAAGGTCGTCTTGGCGATCCACTGCTTGGCCGCGAGCACGTCCATGGTGGTGACGCGATCCTTGATCCGGCCCCAGATCTCGTCGACCGTGATGTCGACGCCGTTGACCCGGTACAGGACGCTCGGGGCAGCGTCGGGCACGATCGAGGCCACCTCGATCAGGTGTCCGAGGATCTGCTGCATGATGACCTCGTCGAACTGGGACTGGCCTGCATCCCTGAAGTCTTGCCCGGAAGCGATGCTCTCCTCGTGGAGCGACTTGTAGTGGTCGAGCGTGACCTGCCCGCCCGGGTGCTTCAGGAGCGCCTCGAGCGTGAGCGGCGGGAAGTCCGCCGGATTGGAGGGCAGGAAGAGCTTCGCGAAGAGCATCTGCTGGTGCAGCTTCTGCTTGGGGTCGGAGGTAGACAGGCTGTTGAGCAAGTCATCCACGCCCACATCACCCTCGGGGTACTCCGCCTTGAGGCCGACCTCGACCGACTTCAGGTACGTCTCCACCGCCTCGGATCCGAAGTCGAGCCGTTCTGGAGGAGCGCCAATCTCGGTGAGTCGTTGCAGCTCCTCTTCGATGAAGACCCTGATCCTGGCGAGTGCGAGCTCGGGTGCGCCGAGCGCGCCCAGACAGACATGCTTCTTGATCTCCTCGAAGGGCACGATGGTGCCATCGATGACCAGCGGTCTGCCCAGCAGCACGTCGTCGCTCGGCAGGTTGTCCACGGCCGGACGCGCCTCGACCTCCTCGGCGGTGGGGAAGGACGTGACCAGCGGCTTCTGCGATCCCTCTTCGTACTCGATCGGACCCTCGATCACCGTTTGGAAGGGCACGATGTTGACGTCACCGAGGGAGTTGACGCCGCCCCCCGTGACGAGGTCAGCCCCTGCCCCGGCCGGCGCAGCCGTCGAGGCCGGGGCCCCCGCGGGAGCGGCGGCTGCTCGGGCAGCCCCCGGGCCGGTCATGCTCGCGGATTGCGGGCTCTCGGCGTCTCCGCCTCCGCAACCGATCAGGGGCAAGGCCGCTGCTGCGGCGAGGGTCCAGGAAGGTCGGGTACGGGCTCGGGAGAGGTCAAGTCGCATGGATGGCGTGACAACCGGACTGGATCGAAGATCGAGGCGCCTCTACGGGAGAGATACATCGGCGTGAGCGGCTGCCCGCCAAAGATGCGGGCGGGGACGGGAGCCTGCGAGGCCGCGAGAGTCTACCCGGGGAGAATCGGCGGAGCACAACCGAGCCCCGTGGCCCTGCTATCTTCTCGTAGCGTCCATGGCTTCCCGGTTCCGTTCCCGGCCCGCCGCTCGGCGACGATCGAGGCCGGCCTTCTTCCTGCTGGTCCTCCTCGGCTGCGCGCCCGAGGAGCCCGAACCCCCGCCGCCGCAGCCGGAGTTTGCCCCGGGGACGGTGCTGCTCGTGAACGGGCTCCCGCTCACCGCCGCGGAGATGGCCCCGCTGTGCGCCGACATCCTGGCGCTCTACCCCGAGTACTCGCCCGTGCACGCGCGCAGGCTGGCTCTGACCAACGATTTCTTGCCGCGCCTGGCCGCACGCGCGCGCGCTCCGGAGAGCTGGCAGCGCGCGCGCACGGCCTGCGAACGCGCGGAGGAGCAACTCCAGACGCTCGTCCCGCACATGGAGGAAGGTGCCTTCCACGGCCTGGGGCTCGCCCTCTGGAGCGCCGCGCGCCACCTTCCGAGCGGAGAATGGAGTCCGCCCGTCGAGCTCGCCGGCCGGTGGTTGCGGCTGCGGCTCGATCAGCGGGTCGAGCACCGCGATCCGCGCGAGGAGCGCCTGCGCATCTCGGTGCTCGAGTTTCCCTATCTCGACCGCGATCCGCAGGCGCTGGAGGCGGCCATCGACCAGGCGCGCTTGACGATCGTCGACCCGGACTTCGGTGAGGCCGTACCCGAGACCTGGAAGCATCGTATGCGTAGCAAGGAGCCATGAGCACCCCGCGCTCGCCACTCGTGTCCCGACTCGGGTCCCATCTCGGAACCCTGGCTCTCGCCTTGCTCTGCTGCCCGGCGCTCGCGTCGGCCCTGCCCCAGAAGAACAAGCCGCCGCGCACCGATCCCGCCAACTGTCCGTGGTGCCACGGCGATCCACGCGTCATGGAAGCGGCCGGCATCGTGTCTCACGGCGGCTTCGAGTTCGCGGCCCCGCCGTCCACCACCACCACGGTCGACCAGCACTTCGGCGGCAAGGACATCTACTGGATCGAGAGCGCGCACTTCGAGCTCGGGCTGTGCCTGGGCCCGCACAAGGTCGGGCCGGACGAGTCGAAGAAGGTACGCGCAGAACTGGGCGAGCTGGCCGAGGTCCTGCCCGAGGTCGACCCCAAGATCCGCGTGCTCGAGCCCTTCATGCGCGCGCATCTGTACGCCTATCGCGTCGAGAAGATGTGGACGCGCTTCCTCGAGCTGATGCAGCTGAAGGAGTCCGATTTCCCCGACGGCCAGTCGGTATGGCTACTCGGTACGCCCTACTTCGGCGAGGGTCCCTACGTGGGACAGAAGGGCAAGTTCGAGCTGCTGGTGCTGCCCACCGCCTCCGACCAGGTGGGCTTCCTGATGAAACAGTTCGGCCTGACCATCAAGCGCACGCAGCGCTGGCACACGCTGGAGCGCGGCGCCTTGATCGTCGTCACCAACGTGAGCGAGAACGAGCTGTTCGAGGACGAGAAGATCCACGGACACGTGATCTTCAACCTGTCCATCAATCTGCTCGACGCCTTCAAGCACTATTCCTACGACACGCCCTGCTGGCTGCGCGAGGGCCTCGGGCACTTCATGGAGCGCGAGATCAACCCGCGCTTCAACACCTACGACGCCTCCGAGGGCTCGCTCGGCGTGAAGGTCAACAAGGAGAACTGGGACGTGGAGGTGAAGCAGCTCATCGCCGCCGGCAAGGCGCCGCGCGTGGCCGAGCTGACCGCGCTCAAGACCTACGGCGAGTTCGAGATGCGCGACCATTACGCGTGCTGGTCGATGACCAAGTTCATGGTCCTGACCAACCCGCAGGGCTATGCCTGCCTGAATGGCAAGCTCCACGGGCGCAAGCGCAGCGACGGCATGCCCGACTCCGAGGACCTGCTCGGGGCGCAGCGCGAGGCCTTCGGCGAGTGCTTCGGCATGAGCTACGCGCAGTTCGACGAGGCCTGGCGCGCCTGGGCGACCACGCAGTGAGCGGCCGAGAGGCCGTGAAGGACAAACGGCGAAAGGGAGGTGCCTGGCTCGGTTTTGCACGAGTCCGCCGGACCGCCTCGCACTCCTGCGCGAACTCGGACTCGCGCGAAACCGTGCCAGGCTCCGTACTTTCGCCAGCCTGACGCGTGGAAGCGCTTGTTCTAGGGCTAGACCCGCGCCTGCCCGGCGCCGCGAAGGGATTTCCCGCGCCCGCCCCCGTTGCGTGCCCTATCCTTCCAGGAGATGTGGGCCCGCCTCACGGTTGCCGCGCTCGCGGCCTGCTGGACGGCCGGGTGCCTGGCGCCACCGCCGCCGATCGTGGTCGAGACGCCCTTCGGCGACGTGCGCGCGCGCAGTGCGAGCAAGGCCACCGAAGTGGCCGAGCTGCTGCAGCGCCTCGCGCCCGAGATCAAGGCCCTGCTGCCCGGCGTGCAGGACCGTCCGATCGACGTGTGGGTCCAGGACGAGCTGGCCGTCTATCTGTTCCACAAGCGCCCCGAGAGCGTGCGCGGCTTCACCTTGCTCGATGACGAATTCGAGGCCAAGCGCATCCACCTGCAGGAGAGCGGGCAGTCGCCGTGGTACCTCGCGCACGAGCTCGTGCACGCGCTGATCGGCCCTTCCTGGGCGCCGCTGCCTGGCATCCTCGAGGAAGGCCTGGGCGACGTCATCGCCGAGGCCCTCAACCCCGAATACCAGGAGCACATCCGTTCGCACCGCCTGCTCAACGCCAGCGCCTTCACCGGCGGCATCCAGCTGGAGGTCGTCTACCGCCTGCCCGACGCGGGCTCCTGGCGCTCCTGGTCGGTCGTGCACCAGCCGGGGGTCCTGCAGCTCGGCCAGGCGGTCCCGGCCGGTACGCTGGCCGATCTCCTGCGTACGCCGCGTAGCGAGCTGCACAAGCGCTGGGCCGACATCCCCGAGTCCTTCTACGGGATCTCCTGGCTGATCGTCTCACGCGTGGTCGAGCGCGTCGGGCTCGAGGGCCTGTACGAGCTGTGCTCGCGGGCGACGGCCGCGGGCCTGGAGCTCGTCCCCGTCGCGTGGCTGGAAGAAGCCGCCGACCTCGAGATCGAGCACCTCGACGCCGCCTTCCTGGCCTCCTGCTTCGACCGCCGCTCGATGCAGACCGCGCTCTTCCTGCAGCCCGAGGCCTTCGCCGAGATCCTGATCGATTCGCTGCTGCCGCTGCACGGACGCCTGGGCTTCGGGGACCTCTTCCGCCGCGCACGGCCGGCCATCCGCCTGGTGAACCAGAGCGAGATCCAGGTCGGCACCTACAGCGGTCCTCTCTATCGCGCCATGCGTCAGGGCTGGCAGACGCTGCCCGAGCCCGTCGGCGCGACGACCGCGCCCTGATCCGGCTCATCTGGGAGCGCCGGGCT